>JAHDFX010000099.1 GCA_020627965.1 Saprospiraceae bacterium
TGGATAAAGCTCGTGAAATGACCCATGTTTCCTGGTCTTGCAGCTCGGAAAAGGCGATGCAGGAACTGGGCTATAGCGAAGCACAGACCTTAAAAGAAGGATTCAAACGTACTCTGGATTGGTATAGGGAACAGAAGTGGGTGTGATTGATAATACACCCAATAACATAATTAACGACATCACGCTTCCTCCGCCCAGATCATAGAAAGGTGTACAATCGTTTCCACTGTTTTCTCCATATCCTGAATAGACACCCATTCGTGGCGGGAATGAAAAGCATGTCCACCATCAAATATATTCGGGCAGGGCAGTCCCATAAAAGACAGACGAGAACCATCTGTTCCTCCTCTGATGCTGCTTTTACGTGGTGTTAATCCTGCACGCTCAATAGCTTTTTCGGCGAAAGCCACGACTTGCGGATGCTTATCCAGCACTTTTTTCATATTGCGGTACTGCTCTGTAACGACGAAGTCTACTTTTGAATTGGGGTAGTCTTTCATGACTTTATCGACAACAGCTCTTAGTTCATTTTCATGAGCTTCCAGCTTTTCGTCAGTAAAATCACGGACGATCAGCGTCAGGCTGGCTTTTTCTACAATACCTTCCATACGGACCGGATGTACAAAGCCCTCTTTGTCTTCTGTGGTTTCTGGTGATAGTCTTTCTTTTGGCAAATTAGCCACTATATCCCCAATGGCTTTAATGGCGCTTTCCATCTTTCCTTTGGCAAAACCCGGATGCTGACTCACACCATGTACTGTGATCTTCACGCCATCGGCTGAGAATGTTTCATCTTCCAGATGCCCTTTAGTCGTTCCGTCAATGGTATAACCAAAATCTGCGCCCAGTTTTTCCATATCCAGCTTATTCACGCCACGCCCAATTTCTTCATCAGGTGTAAAAAGAATACGGATATTTCCATGCTTTACCTCTGGATTATTTATCAGGAAATGGGCTGCTCCCATAATAGAAGCTACGCCGGATTTATCGTCAGCGCCCAAGAGCGTCAGTCCGCTGGCTGTGATGACATCATTGCCAATCTGGTTTTTTAATTCCGGATGGTCAGCGGGTCTTATAATCTGGTTCTTATCGTCTGGCAAGACAATATCACCGCCATTATATTTTTTGTGTACGATAGGTTTTACATTAGTCCCACTGGCATCTGGCGAAGTATCGACGTGCGAACAGAAGCAAATGACCGGTACGTCTTTATCTGTATTCGAAGGGATGGTAGCGTATACGTAGCCCCATTCATCCATATGAGCATCTTCCACGCCCATTTCTTTGAGTTCTTCGACGAGTATTCTACTCAGGTCTTTTTGTTTTTCCGTTGATGGAAATGTCTTGGAAAGCGGGTCGGATTGTGTATCGACTTGTACGTATTTCAGGAAACGGTCGGCTACTGTGTGTTGTATGTTGAGTTGCATATTTTAAAATTTATGGGTTCAAATTTACGTCTTTCACTTTTAAATCGTACACGTCTTTAATTCATTTTTGTTTTTTCCTTAGATTCGTCTTCATTTTTTTCATTCGATAAAAAAACGAAGCAAATTATCCCGATAGCCATCGGGACGCACAAAAAAACTCCTCCGTCAAACACTTTTTGTGCAGGCCAACGCCACCTTAGATATACCAACGGCAAAAATCATTTTGAAAAAGCCTATAATATATGGCTGAACACATTCAGTCCAACACATCCAGATACAAAAGAGGTAAAAGAATCATTTGATGCTTGCCAATAAAATCAAAAAGTGAATTTTTACTCATTCCTCATTCCCGGAAAAGCCTTCTTTATTTCACCCAATAATACTTCACTTGATTCCTGCTTTGCAGCATAATACACCTTCCCGCCATCCCGCTTTGTAATCAGCAAATAAGGACTATTCTTAGCATTCAATATCAGCTTGACTGTCTCCCCTTCTTTGGTTTTAAAATAGCCTTTACGAACATCACCTGTCGCAAAACCATTGACTTTGTATTTGATTGGCGGAATTTCGGTGACTAGCTCTATTGTACTGATTTCGGCTGGACTTAGCGTTTCTCCATAGCTGCCGGTTATCGTAATTTTTTCATTATCAGTCAATAATTGATGCTCTTTATAGCCATTGGCAAACAGCCATAAAACACCAGCAAGTGTAGCGACAAGCACAGCAATAGCCCATTTATCCATTTTGGTGCGAAGTCCTCCTTTCATTCTATGGCTATTCCAGATAAAGAAAATGAAGGCAAGAATAGGGAAAGCAGCCATAAATAAGCCCGCAGCAGCACTTCCTATGATAAAGTAAATCCCTGATCCCAATACAATAAAAGATATGCCGAGAATGATTTGAAACTTATTGAGATAAGAAATGTAGGTTTTGAGGTCTACTTTTTCCTGCTGCTCTTTACTCATCGTATTATAGCCTGCTAATAAGTATTTTGCATTATCAACAGTTATTACAAATCCCAATGCGATGAAAAGCAGACCGATACCAATGATAATGTAAAGCATAATTTAGTCTATTGTAAACTCAAATAATTTCTTGGACAATAGCACTCACGGCAGGTAAAACATCTGTTTTAAACCATTCATTTTTTTTCATCCAGATATTATTACGAGGAGACGGGTGAGGTAAGACTAAAAACTCAGGCAGGTAAGATTCATAATTCCTGACCGTTTCTGTGAGTGTTTTCTGCTTTTTATCCTTGAGGTAATAATTCTGTGCATAACTGCCAATCAAAATAGTCAGTTCTAATTGGTTTAATTGTTCAAAAAGTAAATGATGCCATTGAGGAGCACATTCTTTTCTGGGTGGCAAGTCGCCGCTTTTTCCTTTACCAGGATAGCAAAATCCCATAGGAATAATGGCAAACTTTTCGACATCATAGAAAGCTGTTTCGTCTATGCCTAACCAATCACGCAAACGATCACCGCTTTTATCTGCCCAGGCTTTGCCTGACTCGTGCACTACCCGTCCAGGTGCCTGACCTATTATGGCTATTTTGCTATTGGCATGAGCTGCTAATACTGGATTGACACCATCTTTTAAATGGGGAAGACAAGTCGTGCAATTTCGTATTTCTGTGAGAAGCTGCTCCATTCAAATGTAAATATACGGTGTATTAAAATTCAAGTGGTTTTCCTTTGTCAAAGTCGTATAAAGTCAGCCTTTGAAGATCGTAATGATTTGCCCAAAAAGTACGTAATGCCTGAAGCTGACTTTGGCGGGCATTGGTTTGTTCACTGATCGCTAAATTCAGGTCTGTAATATCAACTTTTCCGACTTCATAACGCTTCTTCGTGAGGTCAAACCGTTTAATGGCAATATCATTAGCTTTTTCGGCTATATTGAGCTGAGTTCTGGATAAATCCAATTGCCGAATTTTCAATATAATAACTCTTTCAAAATCAATATTTTCTTGTTCGACCGTTAATTCCAGGATTTCTTTATTGATTTGTGCTATTTCACGTTCTGTTTTGGTTCTTCCCCAGTCGGCAATGGGTATATTGACTCCAATTGCTATACTTTCCTGATCTTCTTGCGGCCAACCATATGCCTCCGACAGCGTAGGATCGCTTTTAGACAAGCCAAATCCGGCAATAAGATTGATCTCTGGCCCTGCTTCTTTTTTGCTTCTTTCTACCCCTCTTTCAGCTTCGAGCAATTGACGTTCTTGCGTCAGTTTATATTTTCTGTTTACGGCTGCCTGTTGTATAGCAATTTGCGGATTGATAATGTATTCAGGTACACTTTCCGGTGCTAATAAATCAAATGTAGTATTAGCATCAACTTGTAAAAAGAATCTAAGATTATCTTCGCTTTCTTGTACATCCATTTCCGACTGTACTACACGAGCATCTGCCTGCATTGCTTTTAGCTCCATTTGCAACAAGTCCGTCTCAGCAATTTTGCCCACACTATATCTACCCTGTGCCAGTTCGTACATTTCGTCAGCATTCTGTTCGTCCATTCTGGCAGATTCCAGATTGAGGTTTGCCAGGTGCAGGTCAAAAAAGTAGACAACTGCCTGTTGGGCTATATCTGCCAATTGTTCTGTATACTCTCTTTCAGCCTCTTTAATGCTCAGATCTTGTACCTTTCTATCCCATTTCAAGCTGTTGAAACCGAAGAAAGGCTGAGAAAAATTTACATAGATCGGACTTGCCAGATAGGAAGTCAGATTTCCGCCATCAGCCTGAGAAAAGAAATCAATTCTTTGTCGTAAGCCTGTAGAAGCTGATATAGTTCCTCCAGTATTTAAAGGTTTTGAGATAGATAAATTGGCATTAGATGATAGTGACTGGTTACGTTTAAATTCCTGAGTACCATCATCCTGGAGTACTGGATAAGTTATTCGGCTATAAGTAGGTAATTGCCCCGTAAGCTCTAATATAGGTTTTCTGTTATTTTCAAATTGCTGGTATTGCAGTTTGGCGGAAGCCAGCCTTGATTTAGATATCTGGGCTTGCGGTGCATTTTCCTGAGCCATCTGAATCGTTTGGTTCAGATTGAGCTGCAACACCTTATTTTGTGCAGAGACTTGTAACTGACAGCATAAGACACCTATTATAAATAGATATTTCGGGTTCATAAATTTTTGTTAATGGATGGTTCTTTACTGAAGATATGGGGAGTGCTTACAAATTCATTATCCCCCTTCGGAAGAGTATTTAGACTACTGCCTCCGAAGGGGGATATTATTATGTTTTACGCTTTTTCTTCTTCGCTGCCGGGAACAGGATATTATTCAGAATCAGTCTGTAACCAGGCGAATTGGGGTGTAGATTCAGGTCGGTCGGTGGATCGTGTACGAAGTGACGATAATCTTCCGGATCGTGTCCGCCGAAGAAGGTCCAGGTACCGAAGCCAGCTTCGCCATGGATATAACGGGCTTCGCCTGCTCCTTTATTTTCGCCCATGATGAGGACATTCGACTTAATTTCATCTTTGCGGAAAGCAGTAGTCTGTCCCATAAAGCCTTTAACCGTTCTGGTATGGCATTGCGTAAGCATAGAAGGTACCGGGTCCCATTTTGCTGAGAAATCAAATAAGGTAAAATAATCCAGTTTGTCCGGCACTTTTCTGGTACGTGTTACGTCAATGGAAGAATATTCGTATTCCAGAGAATTTTTCTCTAACCTGAATTTATTAAAGGCAAAGGTTTGGGAGAAATCCAGTTTGCTTTGTGCTGCCGGATCAGGGGCATCACCATCGTACATGTGATCGCAAATATCGACACCTTCAGCCGCCAGTGCTATATCGTAAGTATCTGTAGCCGAACACATGGCAAACATAAAGCCTCCACCAACTACATATTCCTGAATTTTTTTGACGACTGCCAACTTAAGTTGTGATACTTTGGCAAAACCGTGTTTGGTCGCCAAGCCTTCCAGTCGTTTTACATATTCCCGATACCAGGGGCGACTATTATAAGCACGATAAAATTTACCGTATTGCCCCGTAAAATCTTCGTGGTGTAGATGCAGCCAGTCGTAATCCATCAGCTTCCCTTCCAGAACATCTGTGTCATATATAATCTCGTATGGAATTTCAGCATAGGTGAGTACCAGAGTCACTGCATCATCCCAGGGTTGTATCTCTTCCCCTTTAGCATTGACTTCCGGTGTATATACGGCTACTTTGGGTGCTACCTCCAATTTAATGGCATCCATATTCTTTTCAGGATCATTGATTTCCTGAAGAATTTTGTTGTATTGTGCATCCGGAATGATACTGAAAGTTACATCACGTGTAACACATTCTTCCTGAAATTGAATATTATTTTTGAAGGCAAAACTACCTCCTTTGTAATTGAGTAACCAAAAAACTTCTTGTTCTTTTTCTAGTATCCAATAGGCAATACCATAAGCTTTCAAGTGGTTTTTCTGTTTCTCATCCATGGGAATGAGAATGTAGGATGCCCGTGCCTGTTGTACCAACAGTAACAGCGCCATCCCTAACATTATTTTCAATAAGTATTTCATGCAGGATGATTTTATGGGTCAAAGTAAGATTTACTTTGCTTACAAACTATTCAAGTTTACCATTTTAACACAAATTTAAAGGAAAACAGTATTAGCTACACTGCATATACCCTGCCATTTGCGGAGAAATTGTATTTTTGCTTCTCATAGACTTTACAAAAGTCTAATATTGATACGAAAACCAAAAAGAAAAGTTCATTATTATGAAGACTAGATTGCTGATGTTGCTGTTTTTTATCATAGGTATATCAACGGCACAGGCTCAACTTAATTTTGTAGACGGATATGTGGTAACCAACCGCAATGATACCTTATACGGAAAAATCAAATACTCTACACCGGCTCTTCGTTCTTCGAAGGTTGTTTTTTTGGAGAATGGAACGGATAAGCGCAGACCTTATAAGCCATTTCAAATAAAAAGTTATTATGTAGAAAGTACTACCTACGACTCAAAAATATACGACATAGACCCGGCGCTTCCTTTCGGCTATGGTGTTTTTATGGAACGCCGTAATGAAGGGGTTTTGAAGGTGTATTATTATTGGAATACAAACAAAGAAAGAGGTTTCACCCAAACTTTTCTTGAAAATGATGGTGATTATCTAATGGAAGTCGATTTTATTGGGTTCAGAAAACAAATGGTCTTATATTTTGAAGATTACCCTAAATTGCAATCGAAACTCAAGAAAGGCACCTATAAAAAACGAGATCTGGATAAAATCGTTGCCGAATATAATGAGTGGAAAAGAGGAGATTGGTAATTTGAGAATGTTATCACATTCATTTTTGTTTAAGAAGTTGTAATGAAAAAATTTACTCCGTTTTTCCACCCCCTGCCCTCCCTTCAAAGAGGTCTATTGACGTTTTTTTGTCGCCCTCTGGAGCTGATTCAAGGGGTGGAAAGGCAAAAAAATCGACCATTATTCATTGTAAAACATTGTGCTTTACTTTTATTTGTAATAATATCATTACCAGCCTGTCAAAATAATACTCCGCCCAAAAAACAGGTCGAACCAGAATATTTGAGTAGTTTTTATCTCCGCTATCTGGAAGATACTCGTGATCTTCGGGCAGAAGTTTATTGTAAAAGTCTGGATTCCCTACAAGGAGCAGCTATTCAACTGACACAGCCGCCCAAGTTTCAAGGAAAAGAAATGCGAGGTATTAAAGTTCCAGGTTTTGGGCATCGTTATCAAAGCACAGACAAGCAAGATTTTCAGGCAGATTATAGTTTTGAAGTTAAGCTGGCTAATGGGCAAGTTGTTAAACCTGCTATCAATACAGAAGCACTAAAATATCGTATCAATCTACCTGTCAGTAAATCTAAAGGCTTTAGTATAGAGTGGGAAGGAAAACCACTAATAGAAGAAGAGCGCCTACTCGTTATTGTAAGTACTACAAAAGGCGAAAACACGACTATGACTCGTCTGGGGCCCAGCACCTTATCCGGCACCCGCATCCTCCCAGAGCAATTAAAAGACCTCTCCACTGGTAAAGCAGAGTTGTTTATTGTAAAGAAAAAACAAATTGACTTGCCCAAAGCTACTCCCGGCAGTCTTTTACTAGAATATTATACTGGTACTCAGGAAATCGATATTGTGCCTTGAGAGGTTTTTGTATTGGTAAAGCTATTTAATATAATAAGTAAAAATACGACATAAAAAGCCGTACCTACAGCTCCTTCCAGGGTTGGTTCTACCATAAAAGAAGTAAAGACCATTACATAAAAAGCTAAAAGAAAGCCATTCTTATAATGCTGCCGATACCATAATGGGAAGAAAAAAGCAAAGATAAAAATCTGTAAGCCCCATAGTCCGGTAGCCACATAGAAAAACAGAAATTGATTGTGCGGTAATTTGGGTTTTACCTCAGGGTAATATTTTTGATAACAATCGCTCATTTTGTCCTTAATATCTCCCATGCCTACCCCAATAATGGCGTTATTCTGACCCGCTGTTTTAAAAGCCATTTGATAGGATGCCAGTCGTTGTGTATCAGAATACTCTCCTACATTTTCTTTAATAAAAAATTCTATAAAATTATGCTTTGTAAGGTGTACCTGCGTGTAAAAGCTTTTGGAAAAATTAAAAGCCAATATTGGTAAAGCAATAATGAAAGCCAGCATAACCAGTCCGGTCTTATATCGCTTAGTCATAAGAATATAACGAACGATCAGTACGAATATAGCAGCATATAAAGCCAGCAAACCACTTCGCACTGCCAGCAAATGCAAAAACAATAGTAGAAAAATCGAGCAACCAAGCAGGATATTTTTTTCAAAACGGTATTTTAAATAAAATTGATTTCGATATAAATATAGTCCCGCTAAAACAGCTAATGCTACCAGTAAACTGAAACGAATATGATCTATTGGTGTGGGAACAGATCCACTTTTACCGATCCGATCCATGTACATGCCCCAATAAAAGAATAAATCAATCAGTACAAAAAGAGAAGACAAAGTCATTAATACGACCAATGTGTATAGCAGTATACGATATTGCTTTTGCGAAAAGGCAGGAATACCTGCAAAAGCCAGTGGAAGTAATAAAAAGGGCAATTTAATACGTAAGCGTTCCAGCAAATAGGCTATATTTTCTGAATATAACCCGCTAAGTAGAGCGACCAGAAAAACCAAAGTAATAGCAACATAAGCCTTATTTGCCCAAAACTTTTTGAAGACATCGCCAATATCCGGCCTGACCAAACCTATAGCTGCCAGGGTTACCATACTGACTGTCATCATAAATTTGGATAAAATGATAGACAATATCAACACAATGCAAGCTATGAAAGCTAGTTGTTGTCGATCTCTATATGCTGCAAAACCTGGCATTTTGCAAGTTAAGGAAGATTCACCACAGATTGACATAGATAAACACAGATTTTTACATACAACATGATTGAAATGCTGATTTCCTGAAATACATTGTTTAATTTCATGAAAAATAAACTATGCCCTCTGTAAATCTACAAACCTGGAAATCCTCTGGTCATTTCATTGATGTTACTCCATTTCGACATAAAATTTTTGTCAAAGAAATAGGAAACACAGATGCTAAGTCAGGACAAACACTGCTTTTGCTGCATGGCTTTCCTGAGTCTTCTTTTTCCTATCACAAAATAGTAGATGGCATGGCAAAACAGTTTGAAAGGATCATTCTGTTTGATATGTTGGGTTATGGATGGAGTGATAAACCGGATGTTCAGTTTTCTTATTCTTTATTGGAACAAGCCGATATTGCCCTGAAGGTATGGCAGCACTTCGGTATCAAAGGCGGTCATTTATTGTCGCATGATATGGGAGATAGTGTGGCTACAGAATTGATTGCCCGACACGTGAATGGACTGTTACCTGGCTGGTTTGATGCTGGTTTTCAAAGCTTTACTTTCACGAATGGCAGTATGATTTTGGATTTGTCCAAATTACGTATTATCCAAAAAATCTTATTAAGTCCTTATGGACGGCATTTAAAACACATTGCCAATTTCTCAATTTTCAATCATCAGGTCAGAAGTGCGCATGGTAATGATAAGCTTTCTGAACGGGATATTCGTGGGCTTTGGGAAGCCAATAAATTACAGGGCGGACACAAAAAGAATCACCTAACAATCAAATATTTGACTGACAGAAAGCAATTTGAAAAGACGAGGTGGTTGCCTGCTTTAAAACAAGTCAAACTGCCGATACATATATGCTGGGGTAATGATGATGCAGTAGCCAAAATAGAGATGGCACATTATCTGAAGGCGCATATTTGTGTGGATGCGCAAGTGACAGTCATGGAAGGGGTTGGGCATTTTTGTCAATTGGGTAGTCCTGATGTATGGGTGGAGGCTGTGAGACGGTTTTATGATAAACTTTGAAAAAACACTAGACTTTAAATTTAGCAAAGCGCAATACGATCCGCTTCTCTCCTCCATCATCAAACTTAATAGTAGCAAATTCATTCCCCGTTGCTCCTTCTATACTTTTGATGGTGCCATTACCAAACCTGAAATGTTCTATCTGCTGACCAACGGATAATTCCTTTGCATTAATGGCTTTAAACCTAGGATCTACAGGAGTATTTGGGTTATAGGTTTTCTTTTTCTTCTTTGGAGCAGCATATTTAGCATAATTGACGCCTTTGCCACTACTGCTACCATAGGGCTGAGCAGATCGTCCAGATTTGCTGAAAGGCGTAGACATCGCCATATTCCTGGTAGCAATTTCATCCAGAAAACGACTCGTTTCATTATAACGTATTTGTCCGAAACGATAACGACTTTTAGCATAAGAAATCGTCAAAAAACGTTCGGCACGAGTGATGGCAACATAGAACAAACGGCGTTCTTCATCCAATTCGTCTGTTGTATTTTTTGACATAAAAGAAGGGAACAAATCTTCTTCCAGTCCCACGACAAATACGGAAGGAAACTCCAAGCCCTTTGCTGCGTGTACCGACATTAGGGTTACATGATCATCGGTATCATCTTGAGTATCCTGGTCGGTTAGCAGGGCAATACTTTGCAGGTAAGCTGCCAAACTTCTGTCTCCTTCAATGTCTTCTCCAAAGTCTTCATCGGAATCGACAAATATTTTGATACCATCTAATAAACCCTGGGCATTTTCCATTCGGTTCATGCCTTCTATCGTCTTATCTTCTCCTAATAATTTCAATAAGCCAGATTCCTTGGCGGCCAACATTGCCAATTCATAGGCATCTTTAGTGCTTTGCATCGCCTGAAAACGCTCGATCAGCTTAACAAAGCCTTTGATAGCATTGGTCGGTCGGGCAGAAAGTCCAGTCTGATGAACATTTTTACACAAGTCCCACATCGAAATATTTGCCTGATCAGCCATTCTGCTGACCTTATCTATCGTTGTTTTTCCTATAGCTCGCTTTGGATAATTGATAACCCGTCTTAAAGCTTCTTCGTCATTTGGGTTGACAATCATACGTAAATAGCCGAGTATATCTTTGATTTCTTTTCTCTGGTAAAACGATAAGCCACCAAAGACTTTGTAACGAATATTATGCTGTCGCAATGATTCCTCAAAAGAACGAGATTGTGCATTGGTACGATAAAGAATAGCAATGTCTTTATTTTGAAGATGATAACGAGTTTTCTGTTCCAATATCTGGTCGGCTACCCGTTTACCTTCTTCTGTATCTGTTACTGCCTGTATGACTTTTATCTGGTCGCCTTCGCCTTTATCTGTCCATATTTTTTTCTGTATCTGGCGACGATTATTGGAAATGACATCATTGGCTGCCTCTACAATATGACTCGTCGAGCGATAATTTTGCTCCAATTTAAAGACCTTAACATTGGGGTAATTTTCTTGAAAATCGAGGATATTCTGAATCGTTGCCCCACGAAAAGCATAGATACTCTGTGCATCATCACCTACAATACAAACATTACGGGGACTACCCTCCCAATTGACTAGTTTACGAATAATCTGATATTGCAAATAGTTGGTATCCTGAAACTCATCTACCATCAAATACTTGAATTTATCCCGGTATTTCTGAGCTACATTGCCTGGGTTTTTATGAAGCAGTATGAACATCTGATACAATAGATCATCAAAATCCATTGCGCCGGCACGGCGACAACGTGCCATATAAGCCTTGTATATTTTTTGAAAATGAGGCTGTTTGCGTTCCCTGTCTTCCTGTAGGTATTGGGGATTATCTATATAGGCTTTCGGAGAGATCAGATTATACTTGCAGGAAGAGATACGAGAGCGAATGCCATTTACACTGTATACTTTACTGTCCAGATTATTCTCTCTGATAATATTCGAGAGCACACTTTTAGAATCTTGTGTATCGTAAATTGTGAAATTGCCCGGATAGCCAATATGCTCGGCTTCATAACGCAGAATACGGGCAAAAATAGAGTGAAATGTACCTGCCCATACTGATCTTGCCCGATCACCTACTACAGTACTAATTCTCTCTTTCATCTCACGAGCCGCTTTGTTGGTAAAGGTCAGTGCCAATATACTCCAGGGCGGAATACCTTTTTCCAACAAATGAGCAATGCGATAAGTCAGTACTCTTGTCTTACCAGAACCTGGCCCTGCAATGACCATGACTGGCCCTTCAATAGTGGTGACCGCTTGTCTTTGTATGTCGTTTAATCCGTCGAGGTAATCGCTCATAGTTGTTTAAAGTTTCAGCTTTTGTGTAGTACATTGTAAATTAAATTTCTATGCTTTTTCAGGTGCTTCTTTTAAAATTACTCTTCCTCAAAAACTTCTTACGTAGCTCTCCCGATAGCTATCGGGAATGTGCGTCGTTTTTGACTCGATTAATTTCAAAATAAACGCTTAAAAAGCTAAAGAAATTTAGTTTACAGTGTACTCGTATTCGAAATATATAATGTTTGGCTCAATTTTGCTCAGTGTTCCACCCCCTGCGCCCCCTCCGAAGGGGGATTTTTAAGTTTTATTTCCTCCCTTTGGAAGGGATTTTTAGTTCTATTCCCTCCCTTTGGAGGGGGATTTTTAGTTCTATTTCCCCCTTTGGAGGGGGTGAAGGGGGTGGAAAAACTGAGAATTTTCTAATTTTTACTCTCAAACTCATCTATCCATTTCCCTATAATTTCTGCCGTCTCATCTCTTCTGTATATCACTTCCCAGTTGGTAAACCTCAGTACAGTAAACCCTATATCCCCTAAAGCTAAATCCTTTTGTCGATCCTTTGCTTGTCTTGACTCATTTAAATGTGTAATCCCGTCCACTTCAATTACCAAAAGTAATTCCAGACAAACAAAATCTGCAATGTAATTCAATATTGGCCGCTCTCTTCTGAACTGATAACCTCTCATTTGCCTTCTGCTTAACAAATATTTCCACATACAGACTGCCGCAACAGTCATTGTTTTCTTGTTCGCTCTTGCTAAGACTTGAAGTTTTTTATTGTAATGGTAATTGTTATGTTTTCCCGCTTTTTCCATATTTGGAATTGTTGGATAAATGGATCAGCTTGGCTCAATTTTGCTCAGTGTTCCACCCCCTGCGCCCCCTCCGAAGGGGGATTTTTAGTTCTATTTCCTCTCTTTGGAGGGGGATTTTTAAGTTTCACAGTTCAAATATACAGAAATAAATTTCACTATTTTGATTATTTAAATATTTTTATTCTCAAAATAATTACATATTTTATAATTTGCTCAAAGTCATTATTTAAACGCTGCTATTCAGTGAAAAACAATTTTAATAGAAAAAAATTAACAAAAAACACTTTTTATTAGAAAAAAATTAACACCTTGTCCTAGTAAAGAATATTTTAATGGAAAAAAATTTACCAAAACAGCTTCAGGAAATCATTTTCGGTTCGTCTGATCCTTCTAAATCCAGACAGATTGCAAAGTTGGAAAAAGATGGGCAAATAAGAAAGATTGCGCCAAGAATATATTCAGCAAATCTTACAGAGACGCCTGAAGTCATTATTCGCAGGAATTTATTTTCTGTCCTGGCTCATTTATATCCTGGCGCTGTACTCAGTCATCGTTCGGCTTTGGAATTTGAGCCTACACAGACGGGGCAGCTATTTCTGACTTATAAATATACCCGGAAAGCAAAACTTCCTGGTATTACTATACGGTTTTTGGAAGGCGAAAGTGCTATTGAAGGTGATAATCCCCTTGCTGGGAAATTATTTGCTTCACAACTCGAAAGAGCATTGCTGGAAAACCTGCAAGTTTCCAGAAAACAAGGTGACGATTCAAAGATTTTACCTATAGACATTATTGAAGAAAAGCTGGAACAGGTCGTTCGTATCAATGGAGAAGAAGCCTTAAATCTGCTGAGAGATAAAGCCAAAAAAATTGCAGCGCAACTTGGTTTTCAAAAAGAATTTAAAAAGCTGGATAAGATCGTTAGTGCTTTGCTTTCTACTCGTCCATCCAAGATACTGACCTCTCCTGTGGCAGCAGCCAGAGCATTTGGTGTTCCTTATGATCCGGGAAGAGTGGAATTGTTTGAGATATTGTTCAGGGCACTTCAACAGGAAGAATTTAAAGACCGACCTGACCCGAATATGAGGATATCGGCTTTCCGCAATTTTGCATTTTTTGAAAGCTATTTTTCCAATTATATCGAAGGCACTATTTTCAATATAGAAGATGCGATGAAGATCATAGAAACCCGGCAGCCCATACCTGCAAGAGACGAGGATTCACATGATGTACTGGGGACTTATAATATTGTTTCCAATTATGATGAAATGGTGATTACGCCCAGATCAGGAGAAGAACTGATTGAGATATTGCAGGACAGACATGCTGAATTATTATCTGCAAGGATCAGTAAAAAGCCAGGACAATTCAAGGATAGGAATAATTATGCCGGACAAACTCAGTTTGTCGATTTTCAACTGGTCAGAGGTACTTTAATTAAAGGTTTTGATTTTTATCAGGCTTTGCGTCAGCCTTTTGCGAAAGCGGCTTATATGATGTTCATTGTCAGTGAAATTCACCCTTTTCTGGATGGCAATGGCAGAATAGCCCGTGTAATGATGAATGCCGAACTGGTTACCACAGAGCAGGCAAGGATCATGATACCTACGGTGTATCGGGATGATTATTTATTGGCATTAAGGCGGCTTACCCGTCAGCGAGAAGCGGATGCTTATATTAAAATGTTATCCAGAGCGCAGGAATTTAGTGCGACGATTACGGGTAATAAAATGGAGCAGATGCAGGATAAGTTGACTCAGAGCAATGCTTTTATGGAGCAGAGTGAAGGGCGATTGCGGATTTTGTAGGGAATATTTCAAGAACAAAAAGTGCTGACAAAAGATGCCTTTATTAAGTGTAAATTAATTCAGTCCAAGCACTTAAAGCTGAAAAATAATATATCGATTTGATACGTTTTTCTTGAAAAAACAAGGCAAAAAACTAAATACAGGTAGGTATTTTATCACTAAACCTATCCTAGAGAGGAGGAATAAAAAGGTAATGACCGAAGGAATTGATCAAAAAAGGCATCTAAACTAAGTGAGGGGGCAGAATTGAGGGGTCAGGAGTCAGGTTTTATGCAATTGATTATCAGCTATTTAACCTTAATTAAAGTGTCGCTTAGTTACGTCCACCCACTTATAAATGTTATTTTTTTGACTAAAAATTTATTTCATGAAGTACTTAGCATTTCCAATTTTATTCCTCTTAGGAACAATGATTTTAATATCATCGTGTAAAGACGATAATGAGTCTTGTGTGGAGACCACATGGTACCAAGACGCCGATAATGATGGCTTAGGTAATCCAGATATCAGTCAGACATCATGTGAGCAGCCAGCTGGATATGTGGCAAATAATTCTGACTCCGATGATAGTAATTTTATAGGTACTCCTTTATCAGCATTCGACGAATTTAATCCAGATGCAGTAACATTTTCATTTGATGGCAATGAGGTAACCATAGAATCTACTGGTGTACCCAATCATACATCGCCTTATTGGCAAGAATCGCATCCATTACATATTGAACAAACCTTTGGTGACCATACAACGCCTGGCTTTATCAATGAACGTAGTTATACTGTTACGCTTCCGCTTAATCCGCAAATAGCCTCAACAAGTTCTGCGACTGGTTTGGGAGCCATTGGTATTGCTGTAACTGGTGCACCCATTTTCAATGATGAAGAAGGACCAAATGTAGCTTTGGATTTACAGACAGCAGGAGGACTTGATTATGCAGGAGGACACAACGGTCCTTCAGGTTATCATTATCACCTTGAAGCTGCTGATGTACCTGAAAACACAACGTTATCTTATGATGATGAGCAATTGATTGGAATTATGGCCGACGGTTTTTTATTGTATGGTAGAACAGAAATGGATGGTTCATACCCTACAGATTTAGATGCATCAGGAGGCCATTATGGCGTCACCCCACATTCTGATGGAGAAGAAATCTATCATTATCACATCATTAACGAATATTACATAAGTTCCTTAATCATGTTATTTGGTGGTGATTTACAAGGCACCCCCAACACCATTTTTTAAAATTCAATTTAGAGCTTAATCTCCCAATTGAAGGAAATCACTCTGAACTACATATATTGTACCTCAGGGTGATTTCTTTACCTTATTGCTTCTATAAATATGAAATATATTACTGTCTATATATTCTTACTAAGTATATTAGTAGTAAGTTGTACGAAAAATAAAGAGGCAAAAATCTCTCAGAACAACAGTTCGACTGACGCTGTAATAGAAATTCCAAATATGACTGTTGACAAATCTGTTCTGAGGTATGATAATAAAATACCACTTTGGACATTAAATGAACAGCCATATTCAGGCTATGCTATAAGTTATCACCCAGACAGCACGCTAAAGGAAAAAACAGGTATCCTAAATGGGAGAAAAGAACACCAAACCAAACAATGGTATTCTGATGGACAGCTTAAACAAGTTGCCAATTACCATAAAGGAAAGCTTCATGGAGAGAAAAAAGTATGGTCTTCAGACACCGTCTTATTATCTCATTTAAATTATCAGTCGGGAAAACCGCATGGTGCACAAAAGACCTGGTATCCTACAGGAGAGCTTCACAAGAAATTAAACCTAAATAGAGGTAAAGAAGAAGGTATTCAACAAGCATTTAGGAAAAATGGTGCTTTGTATGCTAATTATGAAGCAAAAGAAGGTAGAATATTTGGTCTAAAAAAAGCATCCCTTTGTTTTGGTTTAGAAAATGAAGATGTTCAATCTCAAAAATAAAATGAATTTCACCTAGCCTAAGCACGTGTTTAAGTAGCTGGTAGAACCTTTCCACTCACCTCACCAAAGCCAATACGCAGCCCATCTTTCTCTCCAAAACCTCTGAGGATCAATGTATCTCCATCTTTGAGGAATTTGCGTTCTGTACCATCTGCCATTGGTAGAGGCTTAGTACCTCTCCAGGATAATTCCAGCATGGAGCCATAAGAATCCGGCGTGGTACCACTGATGGTTCCTGATGCACACATATCGCCCACATTGAAATTACAGCCATTGACGGTGTGATGTGCCAATTGCTGACACATATTCCAGTACATATATTTGAAATTGGAACGACTGATGGTCTTTGCTTCTCCACCTTCTGGCTGTAATAATACTTCCAGGGCTATATTGTAACGTTTATCTCCTTCATATTTCAAATAAGGCAGCACTTCAGGCTCTTTTTGTTCTGGTCCGCTGATGCGGAAATGATCCAGCGCATCCAGTGTAACGATCCAGGGGGAAATGGAAGAAGCAAAGCTTTTGCCGAGAAAAGGACCGAGCGGTACATATTCCCATTTCTGAATATCTCTTGCCGACCAGTCATTGAACAGGCATAAGCCAAAAATATAGTCTTCTGCCTCGTCTGTAGAGACGGATTGCCCTAATTGAGAAGATTTACCAACCACAAAGCCCATTTCCAATTCAAAATCCAATAACTTACATGCTCCATATACTGGCATTTCTGCACCTGCGGGCATTTGTTGCCCTTTCGGGCGATGTATCGGTGTGCCGGAAACCACAATAGACGAAGCACGACCATGATAACCGACAGGTAAATGCAGCCAATTCGGTAATAAGGCATTATCGGGGTCTCTGAACATCGTACCTACATTCGTGGCATGCTCTCGGCTGGAATAAAAATCGGTATAATCCCCTACTGCTACTGGCATCAATAATTGTACATCATCAACATCACATAATATCTGTGTTTTGTGTTCGTCATTATCACGTAGTTCTCCATTATTATGCTGAAAAATGGCAGAGATACGGTTTCTTACCGCCCGGGTAGTTTCTTTACCTAATGCCATAAATTCATTGATAACCGGCATATAAAACACCGATGTATCCATATTTACACTATTAAAATAGCCCAGTTCTGCTAATACGGACAAGTCTATCACTGTATTGCCAATGATGGTTGCCATGCGGGGCTGTCTTCTACCTGTTTTTATAATACCAAAAGGAATGTTCTGAATGGGGAAGTCAGAATCTCCGGAAACTTCGATCCAGGATTTCAAAGAAGGATTATTCGCTGCTATCATTTTTCTAATTTTGCTGCAAAGCTACGTTTTTTTTGAGTGTATTGAGTTATTGAGTTATTGGGTTATTGAGTTATTAAGTATATTTACATAAACCGCCCCTACCAAAGCCAGCACACATGAGAGAACTATCCAGCGAGGAATACAGGCAAAATATAGAAGAGAATAAACATATTTTTTATGACAAATATGATTCGAAATTTACTGAGAGTCTGGCGAAGAATGTGATGGGTATTGTTGATAAAGTTTTCTTTCGCTCTGTTTTTATTGGTTTTGATGAACCGATAGAACGTAACACCCCCAACCATCCGGTCATTTTAGCCAGTAACCATTCTGGTATGGCTTTTCCCTGGGATGCTATGGTTTTTGGTGCTGGTTTGTTCAAAAAGATGGATTGGGATGATAGAAAAGTTTGTCGGGTGCTGGCTTCGCCCGTATTGTCGCAGACGGCTATCATGACTCCTTATCTTATCAAAGATTTATGGAAAAAGATTGGTGGTGTGGATGCAACTTATGCGAATTTTGAGACGATGCTGCATTATCCCGATTCCAACATTATGATATATCCTGAAGGAATCGGAGGTATTGGGAAAGGCTGGAACAGAAGGTATCAATTACAACGTTTTGCTACGTCTTTTATCCGTATGAGTCTTAAGTATAAAACGGATATTGTACCTTTTGCAACAGTCAACGGAGAAAATATCAATCCACATACTTATAGCTTTGACTGGATCAATAGACTTAGCAGTAAGATCGGCATACCTTTTATTCCTGTCGGGCTTTTAATTGTTCTCCTCCCCTTTCAGCCCTGGCTATTTTATTATGCCTGGCCAGCAAAACTCACCTATGTTCGTGGCAAACGCATCAGCCCTTATGAATGGACGGATAAACCCTATGAAGAAATAAGCGACGAAGAAGTCCGGGAATTTAGAGATCGTGTACAAGTACAAATGCAGGAAGAATTGGATGCGGCTGTCGCCAAATATGGACGTAGGCCTTATCGTATGGGCGAACACTTGCGTTCCGTTTGGAAGAACAGAAAAATGTTTCCCTTTTTTTTTCCCTGGGGCTGGTTATTTGCTTTCCATGAATTTATTCGGCTTTGGAATAGACGTGAACCCAAACAAACAGATGTACAGATTCAATATGGCTTCGGTTCTTGGTTTCGTATGCTGTGGAAAAACCCTTTTACTATTTTTTATTTCATTCCTATCCTGGGCTGGATACCTATTATCTGGCTTGGCTATAAAGGTGGTATTCAGGAGCCACCAGAAAAGGTTCGGGAAAGAGATCAAGCAAAGTAATTTATTAGCGCCCAACAGAGTTTCTAAATTCAAAAGGAAGTACAAGTATTTAAAATGCAATTTTATTTCAAAAAACGTGTAGAAATGATGTTTAGATGACACTTTACCTTTGCATCTTTTCAAGAAAAAACCTATTTTTGTTTTGATAAAAACATATTTCACTTAATAAAATTTTAAAATTTATCGAAAAACAAAATTCTACTCACTCCTAATTTATTGACAAAACACAAAACAATTTTTTATGAGTAGTACTCTGCGTTACAGTAGTGTGAGCATTAACGCTTCAACTGACACCGTATGGAAACATGTTATTGATACCATTCTTTACCCTACTCTTTACCAGCAAGGTATAGAAGATTTCAAAATTCTTCGTCAGACGGGAAAAGAGATCGTGCGATACATGAAAACTGCAGTCGGGGAAATTATTGAAAAGATCACTATTGATGTTAAAAAACTTGAAGTGACTGTCAAGTTACTACAGCATCCGGTACTAACCGGGAGTCTGACCAATAAGATCGCTGCTGTTCCCCGCAACAAAAACATTGCAATGCTGACAGTCATCAAAAACTGGCAATTCAGAACACCACAGCCAGATAATGATGATTTGCTCAACCCTAAAAGAGAGGCTATGCTGACTAAACAGCAATTAGAACACTAATTACACGTTTTTTAAAAATTTAACGAAAAAGCCGCTTCGATTAATTAAATCGAAGCGGCTTTTTTCGTATAAAACTCAAGGATGGATTTACTTTCCTCCATCTCTTTTCTTTCCTTTCCCCAAACGAGGTTTCTTAGGTGTAGTAGGCACAGTTGTGCCATCAGGGGCGGTAGTAGTGGCAGGTTTGCTGCCTCCTTTCCCTAATGTAGGCTTGGCTGTTGTGCCTGTACTTTGGCTTGCGCCACCTTTGCCCAAAGTAGGGGTAGGAGGGGCGGTAGTCGTTGTAGTCGTCGTCGTTGTTGTTGTTGTCGGAACCGTTGTTGTTGTGGTGGTTGGTGGCGTATAAGTATCTGCGCTTGTACTTGATGGTACTTGTGTTGAAGGCGCAGATGTCGTTGTTGTTGTAGGCTTTGAAGTAGTTGGCTTCGGTTTTGGCTTTCTTGGTTTAGGTGCCGTACCTTTAGCCATAGACATAGCTATAGAGTCTAGTTCAGTTATTGCTATTTGGTAAGCCAATTCACGACATTCTTCCTCTTTATCTGCACGAAATTTACTTACATTTTCTTCTACCATAGACATAATATCTGCTTTTTGTTTTTCAACAGCAGACTGGTCTTTTTCAAAAGACATGAAAGTGAGCAGGCAAGCAGCGCCTACTAAAGCGAATAATAAAAAGCTCTTTTTCATAATTTATAATGATTTAATGAATTCAAAAATGATTATTTCTCTCCTTCCTGGGCAGCCAGGATAGAATCGCGAACTGCTGCTGCCATTACAGGCAATCTTCTTTCGCACTCTTCGTCCAGTACTACATTGAGAGAATCGATTTCTAAAGCTGTAAGTTGGTCTACTCGTTGAGCAAATTCAGCTTCTGTGAGTACAGCAGGTCCCTGCTTACAACTTCCTAATGACAGGATCAGCATGGCAACTGCCAGTAAAGATAAAATGGATTTTTTCATATTACGTTTGGTTTTACTGATTTGAAAAATGGTTTGTTCTGTGTTTCTATATTAAGACGTTTTAAAATATAGTTCGACACAATAGTATGCGTTTTTTGCGGATATATTACAAAACAGATGCCAGTTATTTTTTGACGATGCTTTCGCATTCGGTTTTTGCTATCGAATTTGAGTAGTGAATCAAAGATTCTCATTTATCAGTTCCATACTCAATGAATTTTTTCATGGTTTGTTTGGTGTCTTTAATTTACTAATCTTTAAGTTGTAAGAACTTGGTTTGAATTCTTTTAATTGACTCTTTACTTACTCCTGATTCTAAGGCAACTGTGGGCCAATTTGCTAAAGACTCTTGTACTTCATTTATTATCTCATTTGGTTTATTGATACTAAATTCATTTGCTAATTCGATTAGTGGTTTGCTGAATTATTTTTTTCTGCTCCATTAGTGAGACTTAAATAGTTTCTCTAATCGCTTTTCGCCTTTTGGAAGAAGAAGAGTTTCAAATTCATCGAGCCGATCAAGAGCCTCTGCTATCTTAAGGAGAGATTCGAAGGATATTTTCCCTAATCGTTCAAACCTCTTGATACTTCCATAAGATACACCTGATTTATCTACTAGATCCTGTTGAGTCCAGTTCAATTCTTTTCTTAATTCAGCAACATTCTTAGCTGTTGATTTAAGAATATCAGATGGTAGTTTATTTACACTATATTTTCCCATAGCAGATAATATTTTATCTAAAAATACAACAAAAAAGCTAAATGGACAATATATTGTCCGTTTTTAAAAAAACAACATCATAAGTAGTTTCTGTACAGGACAAAAATATATTTTCATAATATGCGTAGAACATATGGCGTACTTAACAGCACGCAAATCAAGGTTTAAGATATTTAACTACCAACATGTAGTCCCCAGCGGGACAGGGCTTTACAAGCAGTCTCGTTTCCGATAGGGATCGGAAGACAAAATATCGGTAAATTTAAATGCTTATTACCAGCCACAAGTTTCAGGTTGCATGATCCCGAAATTTCACGTCTTCTATGCTAAAATTTCACGCTCTGATCCCGAAAT
>JAHDFX010000100.1 GCA_020627965.1 Saprospiraceae bacterium
GGGCAGGTATTGGATGGCAGTATTTTGTCGGATGATTATGTGCGGGATGAGCAAAGCCGCTACCGCCCTGCTTTTACTGGTGCTTTTGTGGGGATCTGTTGTCAGGATTTAAGTGGCACCAGGCATCATGCTGATTTTTCTTATTTTCTTTACAAGACGGGTAAATGGATTTAAGTAAGTGGCTAACAAGCACAAGTTTCAGGTTATGAACCACAAGTTTGTGGTTCTATACCACAAAGATGGATGGCAAAACATACAAATCTGTGGTTAAACACGCTCTTTTTGTTTTGATGCGTTTGCCCTATCATTTATATGGAGTTATTAATGTAAAAATCGAGTATTTATGAGAACTCAATTACTAATCATATCCGCCATCATTCTGGGCTTGGCAGCGTGTAAACCTTCACAAAAAGATACCCATGAAAAAGCTGCGATAAACAGTGAAAAAAAGCTGGCCAAATTTGAACCAGCTGATGGAAAATGTATAATTTTTGTCGGTCAGGAAATGGAGGCTATTGGTGGCTTGGAAGCATATAATGATGGTTATTTAGACCATTTCCCTACTCCGGGTGGTTTTACGATGTATACAAAAATTCGTCCGGGCGATGAGAGCTTTGGTTTTACCTATTCGGGTGTAGCCGGACTGTTCACTACGGATGATTGGGGTGATGGTCCATCTAATATGTCTATGCAGGTGGCTGATCCTGATTTTAAAAATATGGCTTTGGCGATCGGTTTTGAAATGGTGAATCATGAGGGTGCGATAGCAAGGGGCGAACGTGATAGTCTGGTACTGGTTTTGGGTGAATGGCTGAAAAGTCTGAGTAAACGTCCGGTTTTTCTGCGTATTGGCTATGAGTTTTCAGGTTCATGGAATCATTATGACAGGGAAGAGTATATTGCGGCTTATCGCCGAATTAAAAACATGTATGATTCTATAGGTGTCAATAATGTGGCTTATGTCTGGCAATCACATGGCTCGGATGAACCGATGGATTTACTGGACTCCTGGTATCCGGGCGATGAATATGTGGACTGGTGTGGTTATTCTTTCTTTTCTCGTTTTGATGAGGCA
Organism: Saprospiraceae bacterium; assembly: GCA_020627965.1. Taxonomy (GTDB): domain Bacteria; phylum Bacteroidota; class Bacteroidia; order Chitinophagales; family Saprospiraceae; genus JAHDEO01. Next base: position 1,076 of record JAHDFX010000100.1, read on the forward strand.
AATATGATTGAATTTGCCAGAAAAAAAGGGAAGCCCGTTTTCATTGCCGAAGCCACGCCTGTTATCTCTACTCCTACGACCAAAACGAATGGAAAGACGAAAGAAACCATTCTTTCTAATCCTGTTCAAGCTGAAGAAGCCTGGGAGAAATGGTTTACTCCTTTTTTCAAAACTATTCATGATAATCAGGATGTGGTAAAGGCCATCAGTTATATCAATTGCCACTGGAAAGCCAACCGTATGTGGTTTGATAACCCAACTTTTCAGGATGTAGATGCCCGACTGCAAACGAGTAAGGAGATTTCCGAACGCTGGAAAGCAGAGATGGCTAAGTCCAATTATTTGCAGGCTTCCGATGATTTGTTTGAGTTATTGTGGGGAAAGAATAACAAATAGGTTCTGTTACTCTTCCTTTTTCTCATTCATTTCCACACTTGGCTCAGGAAAGTAATTGGTCGTATTTTCTTCGATTATTTTTTTTAAATTATTCATATTTTCATCCTCCTGTGTCTGCATAGAACCTTTCATGAAAGAGACCATAGACCGCATAAACATTCCATCTCCCTTTGTCGTTGTTGAAGATTTGAGAATAGTTTTCCCGCCTTTATCAATAAAATCTACTTTGTAGTCCATATTCATAACGCCCTTCATTTCAAAGTCCATTGCAATATGCTCATTTGGATGGATGGATTTAATCGTCTCAATAATAGTAGATTCCTGACCATTGTCATTAAAGGTATATATCGTAACTGCACCAACGGCACCTTTTTCACCGCTGACATGCTTAATATCAGTTATTCCTTTAAGCCATTGAGAAAGCTTACTTTCATCATTCATGACAGCCCAGGCTTCCTGAATAGGTTTATCTGCAATTATTTCACTACTATAAGAAATTGTAGGTTGCAAAACGCCTTTGATGATAAATAAAAATAGTAATAGAACAACTATTCCAACAAAATATTTAAGGTATTTCATAATGATAAAAATTAGATTAATAATACATTACAAAACAAAGATACAAATTGTTGTTAATAATAAAAACAAAATATTTTACTGCTAAAAAGTAGAGCAAATGCGGGAGGACTATGCCATAAAACCTAACAACCAACAACTCAATTAATCAGAGGTATTCGACTAATGTAGGGTATAGTCGCAAGGCGAATATTTTTTTACATAACACGGGTATTTAACATCCAAAACCTACCCTTTGAAAGGAGAAATTCGCCTTGCGACTTTCGCGTTTCATTAGTCGAACACTAGCAATTAACCAACATAGCCAACAAACTCCTCCCCGCCCATAGCGATTCGGGCGCAAGCCAGCACGAGCCGTTCGGTAGCCCCTTCTTTGACGTTGACTTGTCCGGCTTCCTGACCTTCGAAGGCTTTGTAAGACTCCGTATAGCTTATGCAATAAGCCTGCTCGAAATGTAATGTCTTTGAGATTTTTCCATTCGCATTAACGAATTCGATTTTTCCGGTTTTATGAACATCGGAATGAATAGCCCAGGCGAAGCGGTTGGGTTCGGATTCGGAGCGCAATTCGACGGTAATAAGACCGCCTTTGACTTCGCTGGAAGGCTGACCGATATCATCAACTTCCTGATTGAAAGAATAAGATAGATCAACGACTTCAGATGATTTCCCATCTATATGGAATAATATTTTTATGATGGAGACTGTTCCTTGTTTAGCTGGTGTTTGCGGTGTTTCTTTGACTGGTTTTTCCTGAGGTGATTCGGGTTTTGGTGCTGATGACCTGGAGGCGCTGATGGCAGCGATCTGGCTCTTGACTTCCTGCTGACCAGCTTCTTCTAATAGACCAGCTACCTGGCTTTGTTGCTGAACTTCATTAGCCAGAGTAGGATTAGCCGCCATCTCTGCTTCAAATGCCGCAGCATCAGAACTATCCATTCTGCCTTTGATATAATCGTCTATATTTATATTTACTGACTGATCTGCCATCAAAAATATTTATCATACTCAGGGTGTTCTATTAATTTCTTTCTGAGGTATTTTCTACATCTGTTGGCTTTCACTCTGACGGAGGCTTCATCCATTTCAAAATGAAGTGCTGTCTCTCTTGCTGAATGTCCTTCCAGATCATAATATTCCAGAAAATCGTGTTGATCCGGCTTAAGCGCTTTCATACATTCCCGCAGTATCCTTGCTCTGGCTTCTGCATCAGTATCCAGCGAGCTGCCGATCTCTGTTTGTGTTTCCTGTTGTATTCCATACGCAGTTTTGGCTTCATTGTTTCGCTTTCTTTTCTCTAATTCTTTCAACCAGAGATTTCTGAGGATACCGAAAGCAAAGCCATCTACAGTATTAATTCTTACATCTTCTTCCCGTAATTTCTGATATAGCCTGACGATAACTTCCTGCGTCAAGTCCAATGCATCGTCCTGGTCACCACTGTTTTTGAGGATGTGTTTTTTTACTTTGGGATAGAGTCGATCATACAATTTTTGTTGTGCTTTGTACTCTCTTCGTTTTAATTGTCCAATAAAGAAAAAATCTTGTTTTCGGAGTCCCGCTTCTATTAACTTGAGCTTTTCTTTGAGGGATGTTGCGCCTGCGTTTTCAAAGTCAAAACTCGTTATTAATACCAGGTCATCGGGTAAAATATAAGCATACAGCGTCTGTTCAAACTCTTTGAGTTTGGGTGATTTAAGTTTGCCGGTCAGGTATGCTTCTATCAAACTTTATTATTTCTTTTCGGTCAGACCTTTTACTACTGTTGATAAATAGATCACTGGGTCTAGCGATTCATCAAAATCATTTACTTTCAACTGATGTAATAAAAATATAATTCCCTCCCGAAAGTATACCTTTGCCTCATGTTCTTTGTATCCTGCTTCCATGAGTTTGTTGATAACAGGATAATAAGCCAGACGATATATCTCTTCCAGCCCTTTGGCTTCATCTTCCCGCAATGTTTTCCATATTGACAATGTCTTATGTTCTTATATTCCTGTTTACATCAAATTGTTAACAGTAGCGAATTTATTTATTTTTTGCCAGACTTTGGGGATAAGTCTGAGACTTGTTCATTAACTCACTGAATTTATAGCTTATACCTTAGATTTTATTGAGAATGTTATCGCATTCGTTTGAGTAGCATCAGTCATAAAAATAGATACAAAATTACTTTTTAACTAAAAAATTAGTTAAAAAGCCAACCATCTGTATATTTGTGTCGTTATTGATAGTGAACCTTTTGAATCTTTTAGAATGATTCAGTAAAAAGTTTATTTTTGCAGATAGTAATGGGCGAAAAAATAATCATAGAAAATTTTGGGGGTATCAAAAAAGCCTCTATTAAACTTAATCGTATCAATATTTTTATTGGTCCTCAGGCATCAGGTAAGAGTGTGGTGGCTAAGTTGGTTTATTTTTTCCGTAGTTCTATTGCTAATATTATAGAAGGCGGTACAAAATCAAAGGAGATCAATCAAATCACTCAAGAAGAGTATAATAGGTTTACAGAATATTTCCCTTTAAATAATCTTGGAATAACCGATTTCTCTATCAAATATTTAATTGATAAAGAATATATTTTAATTCAAAAACAATCTGATAACATAGGTCTTTATTATAGTGAAAAAATTATACACTTACTGGATAAAGTAAAGATGTTACACGAAAAAGGCAGTAATCAAAATGGGAATTATCAGCCTTCAAGTTATTTTGAAACTGTAATGGGTGGGATATATCGACATATAAAAGATGAATTTCCATCTATTACAGGCTACAAATCAACTTTTATTCCAACAGGAAGGTCATTTTTTGCCCAAGTAGAAGTTGCTATTTTCTCTTTAGTACAAAATAAAATCCCAATTGATGCTTTTCTAATCAATTTTGGAGCAGCATATGAGAGTGTTAGAAGTCTACTAAATCAGTCTGTATCTGATAGCAAAGGTGTGTCCCAACATATAGCTAAATTAACCTCATCTATTATTAAAGGTAGATACATTAGAGAAAATCAAAAAGATTATATTGTACACAAAGGTGGAAGAAAGGTTGAAGCCAAAAAGCTTTCATCAGGTCAACAAGAGACTTTACCTTTAACGCTCATTTTAACACGTTTAGCATACTTACCTAAGGTTAGTGATGCAGAATCTATGATATTTATAGAAGAACCGGAAGCCAGTATTTTTCCAGAATCTCAGCTACAAATTGTTAAACTTATTGCTACAGTATTCAATGTTGCCAGAAATCCTGAACATTTCCTAATTACTACTCACAGCCCCTATATTTTAACAGCTTTCAATAATTTGATACAAGCTGGACTGATGATAGAGGAAGGAATAGATAAGAAAAAAGTACACAAGGTCATTCCTGAATTTGAAATATTGAAACCTGGTGTTGTCAGTGCTTTTATGATGAAAAACGGGCAAGTAAAAAATATAATGGATAAAGAATCAGGCTTAATAGATGCATCTTTAATAGATGATGTTTCTGAAGACATTGCACTTGAATTTGATAAAATGTTAGACCTATACGACGCATGACCCCTGAATGTATAACTGAAAGAAAAGATTCGCTTATCGCTTTAAAAGACAAGCAGGGCGGAAAAAGTAAAATGACCTTCAGAAACGACAAAAATGAATTAGTCAGGGTGATAGAAGTAGATGGTTGTGAAATACGGGAAGGTAAACGGTGCGATTTTTTAGTGCTTCATCCGAAGGAAAACAAGAAAAAACTCATTGAAGACGAGTATTTTGTAGAATTGAAAGGTAAAAAAGTCAAATATGCCTGTGAACAACTAGAGGTCAGTATCAAAAGACTAAGTGAAAACCCAGTTAAAAAATTTAAATGTGCTATTGTCATCTGTACAAAAAATCCGATGGCAGCCACGCAAACTCAAAAATTAAAAATCCGATTCAAAAAAGAATTCAATGCAAAATTGATTATTGAAAAGAATCAATATATACATAAACTATCATGACAATATATACCATTTTCGGAATTTGCGCTGTAGCGGGCTTATTGCTAACGATACTATTCGGCGTTATTTTAAAGAGAAAACCAGACAACTGGCTGCTGATGTTTTTGCAGCAATTTGTAGGTTCCTTGTTAATTTTTTCTGGCTATGTGAAAGCCGTAGACCCCTGGGGTACTGTTTATAAAATGGAACAATACTTCGCTGAATTTGAAAGTGCTGTAGTAGCACCTATCAATGGTATTTTTCCGTTTCTGGCTAAGATGGGGCTGACTTTCTCTATTGCAACTATTGTTCTGGAGCTTTTACTGGGTATTTGTCTTATTCTTGGGATTAAGCGTAAGTTCACTGCCTGGGCATTATTACCAATGCTGATCTTCTTTACCCTATTGACTGGCTTCACTTACCTGACTTCTTATTCTATAGAATCTCTGGCTTTCATGACTATTCTTATCTCAGTTATACTGCTGGGCGGAAGCGCTCTTTTTGCCAGAGAAAGAAAGACTAATATCGGTTTGGCTGTTGGTGCTTTAGCTTCTATTTTTATCATTAATCTACTGATGAAATCAGATTATCAGTGGTGGTTCAGTTTTTCAGACTGGAGCTATGACAAGAATAAGATGAAAGTGACGGACTGTGGCTGTTTTGGTGATTTCCTGAAATTAGAGCCTAAAGTTTCTTTCATTAAAGATTTGATCTTGCTGCCTATTTCTATCTGGTTTGTGGCTTCCTGGGGTAAATTGACAGAGATCGTAGAAAAACGCTCTATTGCCAGTGGCGCTTTCTGGCTGGCTATTGTCGGCTTCACATTATTCTGTTTGAAAAACAGTATTTGGGGCTTACCGCAAAATGACTTCCGTCCATTTGCCGAAGGCATTAACTTACCCAAAGCTAAGGAAGATGCTATAAACGACCCGGATATTATTGATCGTTATCTTACTTATAAAAACACAGAAACTGGAGAGGAAGTAGAAATCAAGGCAGATGCTCTGATGGACAATCAACACTTATGGAAAAAACCAACGCCTTGGGAAGGTGTCAAGGAAAAAACTCGTGAAATAGTCGTTAAGAAAGGTAGTACATCCAAGATCAAGGACTTTGAGTTTAGTGATCCAAATTCAGAAGGAGAAGATATTTCTGATCGGGTAGTCGGTCATGAGGGCTATCAGTTTATGATTGTTTCTTACAGTATGGAAAAGGCAAACAGAAAGTATTATAAGCAGGTAAGTGCTGTTGCACAAGCTGCTGAAAAAGACGGATATAGAACATTTGGTGTTACCCAGATAGCGGATCCTTCCGATGTAGATAAATTCCGTCATGATATACAGGCTACTTATCCGTTCTTTACGGCTGATGATATTTTATTGAAAACGATCATTCGCTCTAATCCGGGTATATTATTACTAAAAGACGGAACAGTGGTCAAAAAATGGCATGGACGTAATTTTCCGGATTATGCCAATATCAAGGCTGAATACATCAAATAAGCTTTTGTAAACTAGACTTTATTCTATGTGTATTCACCTTCTTGAATTAGAGCATGTTTAAATTGTATGGCTAAGCACAATGAGTTAGGCATAAAAGGTGAGCAGATTGCCAAGTCTTTTCTACTAAAAAAAGGTTATCAAATTCTGGAAACCAATTGGCGCGTAGGTAAAGCTGAAGTTGATCTGATCACCCAAAAAAATGATATATTGGTCTTTGTTGAAGTCAAAACACGTCAGAATAATGTGTTCGGCTACCCTGAGGACAGTGTTACAGATAAAAAAGAACAATTGCTCTACGAAGCTGCTGGCTTTTACACACGAGAAAAAGAATACGAAGGTGAGATCAGGTTTGATATTATAGCAATTACTATAGATCCAACTCTTGATATTAAGCATTTCAGAGATGCTTTTTTTCCAACTTGGTAATAGGCTTTATTCTAAAATCACAACTTCCATAAACATGAGATTTACTGTATTAATCATCATCACTTTTATAAGCTTGAATGTGGGTGCACAGAATTATAAAAAATCTATTTGTCAGCATCGTAAAGAATATAAAGCAGAATTCAAAGAAGAAGGTTCGCCATTAAAAACAGAAGAAATTCGTTATCTGGATTTCTTTAAACCCGACGAAAAATACAGCGTTATTGCCGATTTCAAACGTACTTTCAATGAAAAGCCATTTGATATGGTGACTTCCAGTGGCAAGAAAAAACGCTATGCTAAATATGGTGAACTCAGCTTTCAACTAGATGGAAAAACCATTGTACTGGAAGTTTATCAAAGTCTCAAACTGATGGCTATGCCGCAATATAAGGAATATCTTTTCCTGCCTTTCAAAGATGCAACAAATGGCAATGAAAGCTATGGAGCAGGCAGATATATAGATTTTGAGATGTCAGACATCAAAGACGATAAAGTAAGCCTGGATTTTAATAAGGCTTATAATCCTTACTGTGCTTATACGGATGGTTATAACTGCCCTTACCCTCCACAGGCAAACCATCTGGATATTCCTGTTTATGCAGGGGAGAAAGTATTCAAAAAGAAGTCTTAAATTTCTTCCAGCGTCTTTCTTCTCTATCCATCAAAGTCTGAAATTTATTAGGAATTGGAATGTTTATATCCACTGGTTCACCTGTTTTAGGATGCTGAAACTTCAGTCCTATAGCACTGAGAAATAAGCCTTTCTTTTTCAAAATATGTGCTGTTGAACCGTACAATTTATCTCCCATAATAGGGTGCCCCGCATCGGCAAGATGACGACGCAACTGATGGGTACGACCAGTCTTAGGGTATAAATGCACCAATGACAGATATTCATTGGTCAATGATGGCACAAAGCCTTCTGTATCATAAGTTGTATATGCCGTTTTCCCATCTACATCAGCATCAAAGAAACCTTGTTCAGACAATTGACCAATGGCAACTGCACAGTAATGTTTTTCTATTTTTTGTTCCTGAAATTGCCGACTCAATGCCACTTGTGCATGCCTGGTCTTTGAAACCAAGACTAAGCCAGACGTAGGTGCATCCAGGCGATGTACCGGAATGGGGTGATTAAGGGCATCAACTGATCCAGCCGGATTTAAATTAAAGGCAAGTGCATTTTCAAGGGTTCTGAACTGATTCCCACTCACTACTAAACCAGCCGGCTTTATAACCACTGCCATTTGCTCATCTTCATACGTCACTTCCAGTTTTAACTCAAAATGTTTGGAGGCTTTGCTATCCTTTTTTACCCAGTCAAGCTGCATACCAGGCTGCACCCATCTGCCCGTTTCTGCTGGTTCTCCATCGACTAATATTTCGCCGCGCTGAATAGCTTTTTTGATGCCTTTTCTCGATGGGATCAAAGTAAATACCTGAATGGCATAATCGCTTAGGCGGGCTTTTCCAGCACCCTCTGGAACGATATGAGATTGGAGAATGATCGGTATTTTCATTTCAACAAATCTACAAAGAAGAGCTCGAAATTATGAAGAAAAATATAAAAAAAGGAATAAAAAAACTGGTCTTCTATCGCCAGTTCTACGTAATCTATGTATAGTTATATTAGCGATTAAAACTGTGAACAAAAAGACAAAAGCAAAAGCTCTAAGGCTCAATATTTTTAAATTTCACCAATAACAAAGCGCTTGATCGTCTTAGCATGAAACACCGGATGGCTTTCATCTTTGTGCTTGACTTCCTCTTTTATTTCTTCATGTAATGAAGGCAAAGCATGAAAAGGCACTGAAGGATATGCATGATGCTCCGCATGATATGGCATATTCCACATCAATAGTTTTATCAGTTTGGGCGCTTTCATGCTTCTTGTTTTTTCTAAAATATTGCCTTAAAACAGCCTTACGAAAAAAACTCAGGCATGCCGAATATGCCACCAAAAAATATCAGCATTTTATAATTGAACATCGGCAGTCCCGTTATCCAAGCCAGATAAACCGGCAAATTCCTCAGAACGGCAGGCGCAGGTTTGCCACCCAATGAAATCTCAGGATCTTTGCCAGGTATGTGCGTATAACGATGGTGCGTAAAATGAAAATCCCGAAAAAAAGTAGGCGGATAAAAATGAGCCAGCCCCGCCAGCCGAGATGCCCACTTATTTAGCTGTTTTGATTTAAAAGCCGTTCCATGTCCCGACTCATGTACTACAGCAAACATACTACAACACAATACGCCAAATACAAATTGTGAAACGATAAGATTCCACCAAGCTCCTCCCCAACTCATCACCACCCAAATAGAAGCCAGGATGAAGGATAAGTATAAGGTAATAAAGCGGAGTATTGCAGGAGAATTACTCCGCTCACTCAGCTTTTGTAGTTGTTCTTTCGGAAGTCTTGTAGTTTGATGAAAATGCTCATCCATAGTTTATTGTTTTTTAGGAAATACAACATGTTGAGGTGTTTCAAAAGCTTTAAATTTCATAAGTGTAAGACAACGAAATGGATCACAATCGTAACTAAATAAAGAATCGCTATAAAATCGGGCACAGACTTTTCCTGCTAAGCCTAGCTTGATTGTATCATTATCCATCCACCATTTCTTTGGTATATCAGTATCAGGCAATAAAGTAGTCAATTGATAAGTGGAATCTACATACAATTGTAATCTATAATCCGTAATACTACTATCCGCATAACCAGCAAAAACTGCTTTTTGATAATGATCATTGCTCGATTGCCACCAGAAGAATACAAATAAAACAGCTATTGTTAACCAACCTATCAAGACCAAAACCGGGAATATGTACTTCATTATTAGCTAATTATCTGTCCAATACATCCATCTGCTCTTTCAGTTTGTTCCGCCTCATCCTCAAGGTAAAATAAATCCCCAGCAAACCCAATGTCAGCAAAGGATACAAAAAACAAAAAATAAAAGTATTCACCTCATAGTAAGAAGTATCACTAAGATTCGCCAGATTAATGATAAAATCGGTACAGTAGGTATATAGCCAATTTACAATATTTTTCATTTTAACGCCTTGATTTCTTGCCAAATATCCAACGACTTCACCAATAAAAGATACATCATCAGCGGAAAGACGATAACCAATACTATGATATTTGCTAAGTAATAATCCCCTGTAGAATGCAATGAGTCAATAATCCCAAAATATGCCTTATCAGTATAAGAAAAATAAGGTTTCAGCAATTTGACATGATGCTTTTTACAAAAACCAGTATCCTGATGACAAGCCCAACTACATTTATTTTCCATAGCTGACCAGGAATTCATGGCCTGTGCATTTCCAACATAAGCGTATGTGCCGCTCATAGTTGGTCTGACCATTTCATTTATTAAAACCATCAGGAGAAAAGGTGAAATGAGTAGGAGAATATTTCGGAGAAGACGGCTCATTCGGTTTTTATCAGCCAGAATGGTGCATGATATAGGTTTCCATTGACAGCTCTTTGTTGAAATACAAATCCAAAACCGAGTAATCTCACATTCAATACTGGTTCACTTTTATCATAATACCACACCTGATGTACTTCCAAACCTTTCACTGACTCAAAATCAACTCCATCGTATTTTTTGTAAGTGTATTTTTCTTCAAAAGTCTCAGGATCAAAAGTAACGATAGTATCCATGCCTGGTTGCACTATTCTACTAACATAGTTTTCTCTACATTTATTTGCTTTAAAAATATAACCTGCAGGCTCATAAGCAGGAATTCCATCAATCGAAGCATCCCAATATTTTTTTAAGCCATCTTTCCCATATTCTTCTATCACCTTAAACTCAGTTAATGCTATCTGGTCAGTTGTTAGTTTCATCCAGACTATGTCCGGGTCATTGATTTCTGCTTCTTTCGTATGTTCTTTTCTGTTGAAAGGTACCCAACAAGCCTTTTGGGCTTGTCCATTTTTTTCAATAACAGGATAAAAACCATTTACACTGTTTCGCAGAACCTCATCCTCTTCATCAATCCACCATGTTTGCTCAAAAATCAATGAATGTATGGGTTTATCATGCCGCACAATTTTAATTTTTTCTTCATAGGTATTTGGATCGAAAGTAATTATAGTATCCACTGATGTTAACACCCTTGCCAACTGATCTATGCCTAGTGCCTTTTCCTTATCCACCGAATATAAATCTAAATCACCACTAAGTATGTTTCCGATCAATACATTTTCCAGGTAATTTTCCGGGCTTGATGGCGTATTTACTATATCTATTTTCATCAATGTAGACGTAGAATACACATCTGTCAGCCCATGCCTGCTATGCTTTTCTTCATTAAATACTTTATCTTCTTTCTCTATCAGGTAAGTTAATTCTGTTTCGGCCATCCAGGCAACACCAGGCATCTGCGAATATACCTGACAAGATAAAAACATAAATAACAGGATTATTGTCTTTTTCATATTGTTTTATTGTGTATGACGTAGAGACAACCCATGGGTTATCTCTACGTCATAATACGTCATAATTTAATGTTCATTATTCTGCGGTTCCTCTCTCCCACTCTTCCCGTAAGATGCCCATACCGATAGAATCGTAATAAACGCCTTTGATTATTCTGGCCTTTCTGAAGCAGGCTTCTTGTTTAAAACCCAACTTTTTTCCAAGCTTCATCATACCGTGATTACCTGACCAGGTGCGCATATCCAGTCTTACTAATTCAGGCATAGCCTCAAACAAATAATCTATCCACAAACCTAAGGCTTCATAGCCAATACCTTTGCCCCAGTCTGCTTCATCATAGATAACAATTCCAATAGACAACCAGTTCGTTTCACGGCTTTGCCAATAACGGCTTACCTGTCCCAGTAGTTTATCATCTTCCAGGCTGGCAATGATCTGTCGGCTTCGAAGACTCGGCCATTTATCAGCTTTTATATATTCTTCAAGCCTGGGTATCTGATTATCCAATTCTTCCAGGCTTAATTTATCATAATATGGACCATCAAAGTCCATCCATTTATGACGTCCTGTATTCCAATGGCGATACAGTTCCATATCTGCTAAAGTCCAGTCCCGTAGTTGTACTGTTGGAGTTATTTTCAAAATCGAATTCTTCATATTCTCGTTTGGAATTTCCCTTCTTATGGTCGCATCCCACTTCCCTCTACTTCTCCCATTTCTGGTATAGCATAACCCGACCAGGTATCTGATCTATTCCACCTATAATCAAGATGCAAACTATCTTCATCCAGCCATATCTGCCCTCTAATATAATTATTCCTCGTAGCAGTAGACATTTCAAAAATAATATTTAAAGTATCATTCTCTTCTACAGCTTTCACTTCCTGCCTGAAGTCTCCATATAAACCTTTGATTAAACCATTAATCTTTAAAGTATCCTCATCCATACGACTAATAGTGAGCACACTATCTATTTTTTCGGTAACCTGTTCTTCCAATCCAAGAAAATTCCCCACAGAATCATATAACTGGTAATATCTGGCCGTATGTGTACTATACACCATATAATCGCCAATATATCGATCCAGAGAAGGTTCTTCTATAGAAACTTCATCATCTTTTTTGCAAGCATGTATCAGGAGTAAGATGGCAGATAGCATGAGAATTTGTCTAAGCAATTGTTTCATAAGTCTTATTTTCTGCCAATAATACATTTTATTTTACAAAATATCAATGAACCATTTTAAAATTTTCACGAATAGTCCTATATTAATTCCATTCAAATGGATGCCCAAACAATGTTAATGTTTCTGATAATTCTTTTAGATCAGTAAGCAAGGGATTGAGGGTGCTGACCATTTCATTATTTATAAGCTTTCCGTCGAGTATCTGTTGAATAATTTGTGCATCAAAATCCCTTCCGTTGACAAAGGTCATATCATTATGCTCTATTTCATGTTTTCGGTAAGTTTCCAGTTTATCATTAAAAAATCTAAGTAAATATTCTGAGCCGTCAACATCTTCTCCTTCAGGAAAATCAATTTCACCAATTTGCCAGTCCATATCATCATGCATCTTCCAAATACAAAAACTAGTTCCGGTTTTCACTAAGTTTTTGTGGCTTAAAAAATCGTGAAAACCATCAGGCAAACTATCCAGCACACCTGCCCAGGGTGGTTTTCGAGGAGCTGATCTGATTATTTCTCTCCTTTGCTCAACAGAGGTATTGGGATTTTCCAATATAGCTATTTGTTCAGGTGACAGATCCGGGCCAAATTCAGCCATTGCACACTCATGATCAAAACCTTTTATGACTACTCCTTCTTCACTAAAAAATATATGTACATGGTTTCCCATACCATCTTTATAATGGAAAACTTTCACACCTTCAGCCCATTTATTGTAATAGTAAAATTGTCTCAACCACTCAGAGGGCGCAACAATAATGTCTAGAATAAGTAATGCATTGCATAGCTTTTTAAGCTTATCTGCATCCGGTATTGCTTTGAGATTTTTGGTACTCAGCATATATCATTTTTTTTTGACACTCAAAATTAGCACTTATTTAATTGATTAATAACACAATGTAAAGTTCATTTTTAATTGTAAATATTTTATTACAGAAAAAACTTCACATATGTCTTTTAACTAAATTATGTTTGACATACAAACAAACAATCCAAACATAATATGTCACATTAAAATCATATCGTATAAAAAATTTTGCAGCAACAAATATTAGATAGCGACATTTTTTGAAAAACATATATTGTATACCCATTCATTTATTCACAAAAAGATTATCATGAACTACATTACACTCAAATCATTTTTAGCCATTTTTATTTCCCTGTTTTATGTAAATGCATATACACAAACGCCATGCACAGGCGGAAATGCAGGAGGCTACCCCTGCAATGCTATTGACTTAATGTCTGTAGTTTCACTAAGCGATATGGGCTGCAATGAAGCCAATGATATCTGGGGCTGGACAGATACCCAAACCGGAAAAGAATATGCGATCTTTGGCTGTCTTGACCGAACAACCTTTATTGATGTAAGTAATCCAAGCAACCCGATTTTCTTGGGACACTTGCCAACTCATTCCGGCAGTTCAATATGGCGGGATATGAAAACCTATGCTAATCACGCTTTTATTGTCAGTGAAGCCTCTAATCATGGTATGCAGGTATTCGATCTTACTCAACTACGAAATGTCTCTAATCCACCAGCTACCTTCTCAGAAACAGCTTTTCTGGGCAATTTAGGCAATGGACTCAGTATCAGCAACTCCCATAATATTGTTATTAATGAGGAATCTGGATTTGCGTACACTGTTGGCAATGGCGGACTTTGCAGTGGAGGTCTTGCCGCTATAGATATTAGTAATCCGGCTAATCCGGTTTTCGCTGGTTGCTTTGAGCAAGATGGATATACACACGATGCTCAATGTGTAATTTATAACGGACCAGATACTCAATATGCAGGTAAGGAAATCTGCTTCAACTCTAATGAAAATACATTGACTATAGTAGATGTTAATGATAAAACAGATATGACTCAAATTTCAAGAACGGGTTATACCGGACAACGCTACACACATCAGGGGTGGCTAACAGAAGATCATCAGTATTTTCTGATGAATGATGAATTGGATGAATCTAATAACGGACACAACACCCGTACCTATATCTGGGATGTACGTAATCTCGATAATCCGATTTTTATGGGATATTATGAAGCCAATGTAGCCGCTATTGACCATAATTTATACATCAAAGGTAATAAAGCCTATATGGCAAACTACAGAAGCGGACTCCGTGTACTGGATATTTCAGATATTGCCAATGGAAATTTATCTGAAATTGGTTATTTCGATATCTATCCATCAAGTAATTCATCACAGTTTAACGGCGCCTGGAGTAATTATCCTTATTTTCCAAGTGGAAATATTATCGTCAGCGGTATTGAACAGGGATTATTTGTACTAAGACTAGCTGATACTACACCAACTTGTAATGACGGTGTTCAAAATGGTGATGAAACTGGTGTTGATTGCGGTGGCTCCTGCCCTGCCTGTCCTCCTAATCCGACTTGTAGTGATGGCATCCAAAATGGTGATGAAACCAGTGTTGATTGTGGTGGCTCTTGTCCTGCCTGCCCTTGTAATGGCAATACTATAACACTTACCATCGTGCTGGATAATTACCCAGAGGAGACGACTTGGTCTATTGTAAATGCAAATGGCAATTCCATCGCTTCCGGTGGCACATATGCCAACCAGCCAGATGGCTCAACAGTTATAGAAAGTCTCTGTATAAGCAATGGTTGCTACGACTTTGTAATCAATGATTCCTATGGTGACGGTATTTGTTGTACTTATGGAGTAGGCTCATATAGTCTTACTGGTAGCAATGGTACGACACTCGCTTCTGGCGGTGAATTTGGTAGTTCAGAATCAACAAATTTCTGTATCAATGACGGCCCTGCACCAACATGTAATGATGGTACGCAAAACGGTAATGAAACTGGTGTTGACTGTGGTGGACCCGATTGCACTCCTTGTTATACTTGTGATGATGGTGTACAAAATGGCAATGAAACTGGCCCTGACTGTGGTGGACCCGATTGCGCAGCTTGCCCCCCTACAGGCTGTACAAATGAACAGATAGACTTTTCTGACTTTGAGAGTAACTGGGGAATTTGGAATGATGGTGGTTCTGATTGTGCAAGATTCAGCTCTTCTTACGCATACAACAGTAGCAGATCCGCTCGCCTAAGAGATAATAGTTCAACTTCTAAAATGACTACTGACGATCTTAATCTTTCTGGTTATGATGATATTACGGTCGATTTCACCTATGTGGCAGTAAGCATGGATAATTCTAATGAAGATTTCTGGTTACAACTATCTACTAATGGTGGTGCTAGCTACTCTACAATAGAAGAGTGGAATAGAGGTGATGAATTTGAAAATGATGTTAGAGAATTTGACGCCGTTAATATTCAGGGACCATTTAGCACAAACACAAGGCTACGCTTCCGTTGTGACGCTTCTGGCAATCAAGACTGGGTTTACATTGATGATGTTCTGATTACTGGTTGTTATAGTGGCAATAATATTAGTCCGCAAATCCCTACAATTGCTTCCGGTGTTCAAGAAAACAGTCAACTACTAAGCTCTGATGTTCCAACACTCAAAATATTCCCTAATCCAGCTCATGAATACCTGAACATAGAATATACAACTACGGATTTGTCAAAAGTAACCATGTATGTTCTTGACCTTAGCGGTAAAATTGTTCACCAACAGCAATTTAAAGAAACTATTGGCTTACAAAGCACACAATTGAATACTAGTCAACTCAATCCAGGGTTTTACTTCGTTCAATTAATTGTCAATGATTCAATAATTTCCAGGAAGTTTGTCAAAGCGAACTAAAATGCTGAGTAGTTGGTTGATGAGTAATACGAATCACTAGCTGCAATAGTCTTAATAGTAGGTCTATAGTCGATTTCCGACAATTATTCAGGAATCGACTATGGACATTTTTTATCACTTTTAAATCGGGATTCATGTTTACGGAAAACAATGTAAAACAACTATGAAAACGATTGAACAAATCTATCTGAGTTTACGAAAAAACAAACTGGCAAATCTGTTTATAATCGGCACACGCTGGCTGATAGGCTTTGCTTTTATTCCTTCTGGTCTTACCAAAGCTTTGGGAAGGCGTTTCACGAATTTAGATACAAGTAACCCCGTCGGATACTTTTTTGAAGCCATGTATCAGACTGGTGGATATTGGGTGTTTTTGGGCATATCACAACTAATCGCCTCTTTATTGCTGATGAGTCACCGTTTTTCTACCCTAGGAGCTTTGATATACATGGCTATTATCAGCAATATCGCAATCATTACCATAGCAGTAGGCTTCAGAGGAACCTGGGTAATTACTTCTCTGATGTGGTTAGCCACTCTACTATTAGTGCTTTGGGACTGGAACAAAATTAAATACCTCTTTGCAAAAGATGATTTTGTTCCAACGGAAAATCTTGTACCAAAAGTTGTAAAAAATCGGCTATGGTCTATAGCAGGTTTGATTATCTACTTTGGAACACTAATCTTCTTCTTAGTCTGCGATTTACTTCAGGAACTTGATGTCTTCGCAGTCTCAATTTATCTGATTGTAATGATTGCCACAGTTATCTTCAGTTTAATTAAAGAATTTAGATAAGTAATACTACTTTGTCACTTTAGATCGATATAAGTGATCTAAAGTGACAAAGTAGTATTAAATTCCAGTCTGTACAAATTCACTAAAAATCAACTCCATTAAACAATCTTTCAAAAAACACATTTATTATAAATATTTTTAATTACTTTTAATCTGCGGAATTTTATTTCACAACAACAACTTCAAGCAAAATAAAAATAATCAATTTGCAAAACACTATGAACTAAGAGTATAATGGTTGTAAAAGGTCAGCATGAGTTTAAAGTAAGTAGAGAAAAGCTGTGGAATTACCTGATGGATCCTGAGGTTTTGGCAAAGATCACACCTGGCGTCACTAAATTAGAAATCTTAGACACAGATAAATACAAATCTGTATCTGACATCAAGATAGGTCCCGTTAAAGGTAAATTCTCAGGCAAATTAAGTGTAGCAGACAAACAAGAACCGGATTCCTTTGCTATTGTCATGGAGCAGCTTAGCAAAATCGGTAATGCTCATGCCAAAGTGGACATGCAATTAGCCGAGCTTGCTCCAGATCTGACAACGCTATCATTTGATGGTAAAGCCAAATTATCTGGCATAATCGCCCGAACCGGGCAACGGGTACTTTCCGGCGTTGCCAACACACTCACCAAAGAAATATTTGCTTCACTGGAACAACACATCGAAGAAGATATAGCAAAGACAACTCCCCTCCCTTCCCAGGTAACTGAAACATCTAAGGATAACACAACAGGCTTCTTTGCCAGTATCATTAATTTTATTAAAAAACTATTTGGAATTAAAACCTAATTAATATGGCGCACAAAATTTCAGTAAAAGTAAACGGAAAAACACATGATGCGGAAGTAGAAAGCCGCACATTACTCGTCGATTTCCTCCGAGAACATCTTTCTCTTACAGGAACTCATGTAGGCTGTGACACTAGTAGCTGTGGAGCTTGCACCGTACACGTAAATGGGAATGCTATAAAATCCTGTACTATGCTGGCCGTTCAGGCTGATGGCTGCGAAGTGACCACAGTGGAAGGTTTATCCACCAATGGAAGTTTACATCCTATTCAGGAAGGCTTCAAGGAAGAACATGGTCTTCAGTGTGGCTTCTGCACACCAGGTATGATGATGACAGCCACCGACCTCCTGAGTCGAAATTCCAATCCTTCCGAACATGAGATTCGAGAAGCACTGGAAGGCAATTTCTGCCGTTGTACTGGTTATCACAATATTGTGAAATCTATACAATACGCCGCAAAAAAAATGCAGACTGCCTAGCAGATCATAAACGATAGTTGTCTTTAAAACTTATCAAAAACAACTGAGGTCTGTAGACTGAGCACTGTAGACTTCCATCAAAATTTGAGAACATGACAAAATATATAGGGAAATCCATTAAAAGGGTTGAAGATAAAAGATTTGTCACCGGACAGGGAAAATATACCGATGACATCAAACTACCAGGCATGACGCATGCCTACCTTGTAAGAAGCCTATATGCACATGCTACAATAAATAGCATAGATACAGAAGAGGCTTCCAAAATGCCAGGTGTTATTGCTATCTATACGGGAGCAGATATACCCGAAGCCATTGCAGGTGTTCCATGTGGCTGGCAGGTTGATTTTAAAAATGGTGATACTATGAAAGAGCCTCCACATCCGCTGCTGGTCAGGCAAAAGGTACGCCATGTGGGAGATGGAGTCGCTATTGTTATTGCAGAAACCAGAGCTCAGGCAAAAGATGCCGCTGAAATGGTAGATGTGGACTATGATATTCATGATGCCGTTACCTGTCCTAAGAAAGCTGTCGAATCAGGTGCACCTCTTGTTCATCCAGATGCACCCAATAATCTTTGTTTCGACTGGGAGCTGGGTAATCCTAAAGCTGAAGTAGAAGAAGCGATGTCCCGTGCTGCTCACATCACTGAGCTGGAGTTCAGTAATCAGCGTGTAGTACCCAATGCCATTGAACCTCGTAGCGCTATTGGCATTTATGATACAGCTTACGACAAGCATACCTTATACACATCCACTCAAAATCCACACTTAATTCGTCTTTTACTATGTGCTTTTGTTTTAGGTATACCCGAACATAAAGTCAGAGTAGTCGGGCCTGATGTAGGTGGCGGTTTTGGCAGTAAAATATTCCATTATACAGAAGAAGCACTGGTCATTTGGTGTTCAAAAGAACTTAAGCGTCCTGTAAAATGGACTGCCGAGCGTGGAGAATCCTTCTTGACAGATGCACACGGTCGAGATCATGTTACCCATGCAAAAATGGGTTTTGACGAAGACGGTAAAATAGTAGCATTACAGGCTGATACTTACGCTAATTTAGGTGCTTATTTATCTACATTCGCACCAGCGGTTCCCACTTACCTGCATGGCACACTCCTGCAGGGCTTATACACCACACCTAAGATCAATGTCGATGTTAAAGCTACATTTACACACACCAATGCAGTAGATGCTTATCGGGGTGCAGGACGCCCGGAGGCTACTTATTTATTGGAAAGACTGATAGACCTGGCTGCATTGGAGATGGGCAAAGATCCGGCTGAGTTAAGATTCAAAAACTTTATACCTGCATTTGATGGAGTTGAGCAGGAAGGCTATGTTACACAGGTTGCTCTACAATATGATAGTGGAAATTATGAACCTGTATTGAAACGTGCCTTGGAAATGGTTGGCTACGAAGCTTTCCGTGAAGAGCAAGCCAAACAATCTAATGGAAAATTACTGGGTATTGGTTTTTCTACTTATATCGAAGCTTGTGGAATTGCGCCTTCTGCTGTAGTTGGTGCGCTGGGTGCCAGGGCTGGTTTATTCGAGGTAGCTCAGGTAAGGGTTCAACCTACAGGTAAAGTCAGTGTTTATACTGGCTCACATTCGCACGGACAAGGACACGAAACGACCTTTGCTCAGGTAGTCGCCGACAGAATCGGTATTCCTATTGAAGATGTAGAAATTATTCATGGTGATTCAGACAGTGTGGCTTTCGGTATGGGAACTTATGGTTCAAGAAGCCTTGCAGTAGGTGGTAGTGCCATTGTCAAATCAATTGACAAAGTATTGGAAAAAGGTGCAAAGGTCGCTGCTCATTTACTGGAAGCTTCTCCAGATGACCTCGAATATGCCGATGGTAAATGGACTGTTAAAGGAACAGATAAATCTGTAGGCTTTGCCGATGTTTCGCTTACTTCCTATGTTCCGCATAATTATCCGGAAGGATTAGAACCCGGACTGGATTTTAATGCTTTCTATGATCCTGCTAATTTTACTTATCCATTTGGGGCTCATGTTGCTATTGTAGAAATAGACAAAGAAACCGGAGCAGTTAAGTTAAAGCGTTTTATCGCAGTAGATGATGTTGGAAATGTTATTAATCCAATGATCGTAGATGGGCAAATTCATGGAGGACTGGCACAAGGAATTGGGCAGGCCATGCATGAAGGAACTGTATACGATGATTCAGGACAGCTAATCAATGCCAGCTATATGGACTATTGTATGCCTCGTGCCGATGATCTCCCAAGTTTTGAAATTGATCGTACAGTGACCCCCTGCCCTCACAACCCGCTTGGTGTAAAAGGTGCTGGAGAAGCTGGTTGTATTGGTGCTACTCCTGCTGTAGTTAATGCTGTTGTAGATGCACTCTGGAAGGGGGGATTCAAAGTAAAGGATGTTCCTATGCCAATGACACCAGAGCGTGTATGGACTGCTATGAATAGCTAGTTTATGGTCGTCGATAGTCGATAGTCGATAGTCGATAGTCCATAGTCCATAGTCCATAGTCCATAGAAATTTAGAGCGCCTTTGG
>JAHDFX010000101.1 GCA_020627965.1 Saprospiraceae bacterium
CGAATCAACGAATCAACGAATCAACGAATCAACGAATCACGAATCAACGAATCACTCCTGCCAGAGTTCGATAGTGTTTCCTTCCGGGGCTTCTATCCAGGCGAAGCGTCCTTCGTCGTGGTCTTCTTGTCCTTTTATATGTACATGATGTGAACGCAAATGCGATAAAGTGGCGTCTAAGTTATGTACACGATAATTAACGGTAAAAACTTTACCTTCTTTATATTTGGGGCGTTTATCTGTATGCATGATCGACCAGGCTGTATAACGCTTTGTATCTGGTGCATCAATTTCATGATAGAAGAAACTGGTATAATAAGCTTTGTATTCACTGGTATATTCATACTCTATTCCCAGATGTTTGGTATACCATTCTGCCAGTTCTTTTGGGTGTTCAGAATAAATGAATACTCCGCCAAGATGTGCTACAAATTTTCCCATTAGACAATGATTTTTATCAATGTAAAAATAATACCCTATTTTGCAAAAAAATTACCTAAACAAATATGAATAAGACACTTCAACTATTAATGCTATTATGCTGCGCATTTTTATTAATGCATTGTAAAGCAACAAAAAAAACAGTTAAAACTGTCTCGAAACAGAAAACAACTACTTATCGAATTGGCTTTTATAATGTAGAAAATTTATTTGACACCCTTGATAACCCGTTAACGGAAGGTGATGATTTCTTTACACCACAAGGGCGTAATCAATGGAATACCGAACGCTACAATAAAAAACTGAATGATTTAGCCAGAATTATTGATGAAATGGGGCAACCGGTATTAATGGGTTTATCTGAGGTAGAGAATGAATCCGTTTGTCGGGATATATGCAAAAATGAACAATTGGCTGATGCGGGTTATGCTATCATACATGAAGAATCACCCGATTTTAGAGGTATTGATGTGGCTTTACTGTATCAAAAAAAACTATTTCGAATACTGGAAACGGACATTATCCGTATCAACTTCCCAAAGGAGGTAGTAGAAGATTATACGACTCGCGATATTTTGTATGTAAAAGGTGTTTTGAATAAAAAAGATACCTTACATATATTCGTGAATCACTGGCCGTCTCGTCGTGGCGGCTTAGAGGCAAGCGAGCCTAAACGCCTGTATGTTGCCCGCCAATTGAGTAATTATACCAATAATATCTTAAAAGGAAATCCTAAAGCGAATATCGTTCTTGTTGGTGATTTTAATGATGAACCGAGCAATAAAAGTATCGTGGAGGGCTTATCCTGTAAACCACAGGATATTTTTGACAATAAGGCTGCCAATGCTCCGGCTCCATCCGGCTTTTTCAATTGTATGGATTCTTTGCACACCAGAGGTATTGGAACTTACAATTATCGTGGCAACTGGAACATGCTGGATCATGTCATAGTTTCAAGCTCATTAAAAGCTACCGATGCGCCTTTACAGTTTAAGAAAGGTGTTATTTTTCAGCGCAACTGGATGATGTACAAACACGACCGCTTTGGTCTGATGCCAAGCAGGACTTATGGCGGACCAAATTATTATGGCGGGTTTAGCGACCATTTGCCAGTTTATGCGGAATTTATCCGGAAACCATAGGTCTTGACGAATAAGGAACTAAGTTCACTTAGTTCCTTATTCGTCAAAATCCTATTCTAATAACTTCAAAGCTTTATCTACCTCTGTAACAGGTAATTTACAGACCTTCTTTTTACAAACGTAGATCATCGTTTCTCCTTCATTGAGTTTGTTTTGCAACAATTCAAGACTACCCTCATCCTTACCTCCAAGGAACAGAACATTAGGGAGATACTCTTGGTCAAAAGCTATTCGTTTTGCCGACCAATCCTTCCCTACAATTGCTACTTCATAAGGTTCTTCGACATATTTGGTCATCAGAGAACACCAGTTGGCGTAGAAATTTGGTTGCTGATTGTTCTCAAATTGCAAGACCATTGCTTTCAGCATTTTTTCAGACAAGTCCAGGTATTCCTGTTTATATAAATAAGTTCCGAGATAGAATAAATTCTTAGCCATAACCGAATTAGAGCCTGAGATCACATTGTCACTAAGCTCCTTTTTTCGGGCAACCAGCGCCGGGTCTTCTGATGAAGTATAAAAGAAGAGTTGTGATTTTTCATCGTGAAAATATTGAATAGTATAATCGGTCAAATCTTTAGCTTTATTGAGCCATTGCTCATCGAAAGTCGCCTGATAAAGTGCTATAAATGACTCGGTCAATAAAGCATAGTCATCCAGAAAAGCATTGATAACCGATTTCCCATCCTTATAATTCCTGTTTAGCCTATTATTAGCTTGTAATTGATTATTGACAATAAAATTCGCATTGCGTAGTGCTACATCCAGAAACTTCTGGTCACCAAATGCCCGGTAAGCATCTATGTAGCCTTTCATCATTAAGGCATTCCAGGAAGTCAATACCTTGTCATCAAGCAATGGGCGGGGGCGTTTTTCCCTTTCTGCCAATAAGCTGGCACGGGCAGCGAGGAGCTTTTTTTGCAGCTCCTTTTCTTTCATGTCGTACCTATCGGCTACTTTTTTCAATTTACTGGTAACATGCAAGATATTCACACCATGCTCCCAATTCCCAGTTTCTTTTACATTATAATATCGATTAAAATATCTGGCAGTTTTTGAATCTAATACGGCATCTATCTCCTCCTTTGTCCATACATAGAATTTACCTTCTTCACCTTCACTATCTGCATCTAAAGAAGAATAGAAACCACCTTCAGGGGAGGTCATTTCTCGTTCCACCCAATCCAGCGTTTCATAGACTCTTTGTTTGTATAATGGGTTTTTAATCAATTGATAAGCAGAACTATACAGGCTCACTAATTGCCCATTGTCATACATCATTTTTTCAAAATGAGGAACCTTCCAGTTGGGGTCAGTTGAGTAACGGGCAAAACCGCCGCCTACATGATCGTAAATACCGCCATTAGCTATATTATCCAGTGTTACTTCCACTGCTTCCAGCGCTTTTTTATCTTCTGTTTGATGATAATATTCCAATAAAAACTGATAGTTGTTAGGCATCGGGAACTTGTTGGGGCGGGAGGGGTTGGCTTTACGTCCGCCTTTTTGCATATCAATAGCAGATAAGAATTTATCGGCTATCTTATCCAGTCGTTTGGCGGTAAAATCTTCATCGCTGTCAAAATATTGAACATCATCTATACGCTGAATATTATCCATGATCTGACCTGCTCCTTCCTCTATTTTCTCTGGTTCCTTTTCATAGGTAGTCTGAATATTGTCGAGTATCTCCAACCATGTTTTCTTTGGGAAATAAGTACCTGCCCAGAAGGGGCGACCATCCGGCAAAGCAAAGGCATTCAATGGCCAGCCACAGGAACCGCCGCCCGATAAATGGCAGGCGGTCATGTATACATCATCTACATCAGGGCGTTCTTCTCGGTCAACTTTGATACAAACAAAATTATCGTTCATGATCTTCGCTACCGTCGAATCTTCAAAAGACTCATGCTCCATGACATGGCACCAGTGACAAGCTGCATAACCAACACTGATGATAATTAGCTTGTCTTCTTTTTTAGCTTTATTTAAAGCTTTTTCTCCCCAGGGATACCAATTGACCGGATTGTGAGCATGCTGGAGCAGATAAGGACTGCTTTCATTGACCAATTCATTGGTGTATTTGTGTTGAGCGGTAGCTTTTTCTTCTGTTTGTTGCTGAGCACGTGTACTAGAAGTGTTGCAGGAAATGATGAGGCAGAGTGCAGGGACGAGGAGGAAGTAAATGTATTTACGCATGGTTTTTATTTTGATGCTAAGGTAGTAAGAATTGAATTGCTTCTTGTTTAAAAAAATGCGAAAACTTTTACTTGTTCTTTAAGTGCAATTGATCTGGAAATCTAAAAATATCAAAATTTACCCGTTAGAGATGCCGGACACATTTTTTGATTAATATTGAAAAAATTGATGTTTTTATATTGCTTTTAAAGATGTCTTACGTATGTAGGAGGAACTTTAGTTTATTGATAAAAAAATGTGTTTAATCTTGTATTTGATATATTTAAGGCGTATTAATGTGCGAAAAACTATTTTTTACTATAAAAATATGAGGTTTTTTAGTTGATTTTTTTCTTTGGGAAATGAAAGAGAAGCTTATACATTGCTTTCAAATAGGCGATTGCCGAAAAGCCTGTAACAGAGTAGGCAACAACTTTAAATTAAATATTATGAACAGATTGCTTTTGATTACGATAGTAAGTTTGATTACTCAATTTACCTTTGCTCAAAATGCTCCTTCATCCATCTATGAAGGATCTGTCATTATTGACAAACCCGCCCCGGGAGGTATAGGTTTGAAAGTAGAAGGAGGAAAAACCTGGTTGCATAATGACGATAATGGCGCAGAATCTTCTGTCTTAGAGTTAGGAATTTATGAAGGTATCAAAACTTCAGCTATACAGCTCTATACTAATGATGATGGCGGATCTAATAGCTTACGTATTCATTCCCGAAGATGGAGTCCTAATTTTTTCTGGTCAAGGGGAAGTAATGATTGGAATCAAACAATCAGTGAGTTTGGTGGAACTGATAGCTATGGTCAATATCTACGATTGTATGGTAATGCTCCTGATACAGACAGAGTTGTAAAAATTGAACTAAGAACCCAGGAAAACTCTTTTTTAAACACCAATGGAAACTTTGGTTTAGGAACTAACGATCCAACTGAAAAATTAGATGTGAATGGTGGTGGAAGATTCAGAAATGTACCATTCGGGAATGGAAATATTTTAATGCTTGACGGAACAGGTAAACTTTGGCAAAAAACTATTCCTGATTTTTTGTATGAACATAGCTTAGATGGTGATGGCGGTCTTGGCGATAACCTTGGAAATCATACTGCAGTAATGGATTTGGATATGGCAGGTGTTGACGTAAAAAATGTTAAAGACATTAAAGGAGCAGGTAATCTAAACATGGACGCACCTGGCGATATCAGCATCAATTCAGGTGATTATCTGCGCTTAAATGCAATAAATGGTATTGACTTGAATTCAGCGTCCTTGCCACTTCTATTAAATACTATAGATCAACAACCTGTTGGTATTGGTGAAGTGATTCCCGTCGGACCTCTAGTTCCGAATGATATAAAACTATATGTCAACGGTCGTTTTACACAAAAGGTGGCAGGTAATTTGGGGGAGTTTGGCCCTAATGACAAGTGGTCATCTCTAGGCGATTCTTTTATACCAAGCATCTCTCCCCCCCCTCCTTCTACCGTATACGGCATGATTAATCAAGGCTTTGGGGCGACCTTCATTTCCGGCTCAAAAAACGGAGGAGATAATATCATTGGTTTCTCAGGCAATCGCTTGGATTTTGAGGTCATTAATGGGGGGAATTCGCCTACAATTCGTGCTTCTATTTTAAAAAATGGTAATATGGGGATTGGTGGTACGCCTATCTACAAGTTGGATGTTTTTGGAAATACACGTACACAAGGTGAACATATTATAAGTGCCGGAATGATGAATGAATTAACATTATCCTCCAACGATTTCATACACGGGAATAGTTCAATAGAATCTTTAGCAAAACCAATAGTAATAAATGGCAGAGATTTCAATGGTGTAGGAGTTGGAGGCGTTCCAAATGGAATTCCTGGTGCCTTAAATGTTGTTTTTGATGTTCACAAAAACTATCATGATGCGCCTGTAAGATTTAGAGAACTACCACAGGGAAATTTCCCCATAGTCACCGTTGACGACACAGGGGTTTTACATAAGGTTAACTTGACTCCTTATGATCTACAAGTGCCACCAGGTGGAGGTGACAATCTTGGTAATCACCAAGCCATTCAGCCCTTAGATATGAACCAAAACAAAATCATAAACTTAGGCGACCCGGTTGCTCCCTTAGATGCTGCGAATAAGGCTTATGTTGATGCCGTAGCCACAACACCTGATGCCAATATTATGGCAATAATTGCTGGACTTCAGGCCCAAATTGACGAATTACTTATGCGGGTAGAAGCATTGGAAAATGAGTGAAATTTCAACATCAAGAAGCATATTTCTTGACTTGTATTTGATCATTTATCAGCTTTTAAAAATCGTCATTAATTACCTTTCACCAGCTTTACAAAGCCCTTGTCTCCATCCATTTCAAGAAGAAGTGTATAAAGTCCATTGGCTAATTGTGAAGGTAATTCAAACTGTAGCGTATTTCTGCCTTTTTCCAATTCAATCGTATGCTGTTGGGCTATGCGTCCGTTATTATCCAGTACGGTAAGCGTAGCTGAGCCGGTTTTCATAGCATATATTTTTAGGTTGAAATAACGCTGTACCGGATTTGGCCAGGCTTCTAATGTTATATTACGAATACCTGTAAATGGCATAGATTCTACTGCCACCAACTCTCTGGATTCTGCAAAGAATACATTCGACTGAATATCCTGAATATCTGTGTTTCTGAGAATAACATCCGACATCCGGGTAGCTTTTATGGCGTCTTTATCTGCCTGAGAGAGTGTAGCATCATTTTCATAATAAAAACGATCTCCATCACGCAATTGCTCGAATTGAGCTTTAAAGATATTATACAATGAAGGACCAATAATAGCACCCGACAGGTGGTCTTCACACATCATCCCTATCCAGGGGTCTATTTTATTGACATCACCATAAGTACTCTCCATTGCATTTCTAACTGCTATATCGCTGGTCAGTTCCTCGAAAGTACTTATTGGCACTAAGCCAAAACTTTGTCTGATAGAATTATAATCAGCCACACCACGCTCTCTGGCACGCTGTATATTGATAGATAAAAGGTCTAAGCCACCAGCTCCCGGAGGGCCAAACAAGAAATTGCGCAGGTCATTCATGACAAAAGGATCAACAAACTGATGTTCCTGTACTGCCATACCCCTAAAAAATGGCTCAATTCCACCTTGCTCTACCAGTATTTCAGGGTGAAAAAAGGCATCACGTAAATGAATACTGCCAAAGCTAAGTGTATCGCCATTTTCTTGAAAACGTAGCACACGACCATTCACCATGGTATGCCCAAAACGATAAGCCGCCGCAGAGAATACATTAAAAATAGCAGGATTCACCGTTGGGTCAAAACCATTATAAGGATTTAATTCTATTCCAATAGCAGGCAAAAATTCTTCAAAGGTAATCGCCTGCATATAAGCACCCACCATCCGGCGTGCTGCCTGGAAAAGTTCTTCATCATTCCAGGTCGGATTAGCTATAGCAAAATCATCGCAAAGACGGTTATGTTCACGTACCCATAGCGTATGAAAAGCCATGAGTGTGGGTTGTTCATTCGCCCTTATATCACCTGCAATATAGAATTTTTCAGGAAAGAAGACGCCATCAAAAATCATGAAGGGTGCATTATTATCTACATCTCCACTCTCTAGTCCGTCCAGCGTATTAAAAGGAAGTAAATTACCATCTGAGACTTTTAGTTTCCCGCCCTGAAAGCTACGCAACCAATTTGCACGGTCTTCCGTAACTCCATATATAGGTGATCCATCTATAAAAGCGGTAATTTCATTGACATGCCGGCGTAAATTCCCTGGTTCAGTACCAGTTCCTGGTTCAAATAAAGAACGACGCATCGGTATTTCTACCGTTCCTGTTCCGTCAGGATCAAAGGCAAAATCTCCGGCAGGCACCAGAATGGGTAAAAACTCTGTAGGATGATCGTCATTCAGGTTAATGTCATGGTCGATAAATTGCCCCCAGCCCCAGATAAAATCACTGAGTCCTTTTTCATTGGGTAAGAAACCTGGTTGTTCGCCTATCGCATTACTGATCGTTCGAGGATTCGGACGATCAGCTCCGGAAGGTTCACTATAACCATCAGCAAAAGCATTCTCAGTAACTCTCTGAAATTCAGTTGCAGCAGCTCCCCATTCAGGATTGACAGGATTAATGCCAAATCCATCTAAAGGACGATTATCTTGCGCTTGCATACTGACAGAAATCAGGCAAGTCCATATAAATAAGGTTAATATTCGGTTCATTAGTCAGTTGGTTTTGTATTTTAATTACAAATCTCCTTATCATTTCAATCAATTTCTAATAGAAACGGAAGTTTCTACTCTAGTATTTGTATTTAAAATACTGTACTAACATATTGATAAGAAAAACTTATAAGGAAGTAAGGGTTGATTATATTTGAACATTCAAGCTAACAAGAGCTTGATTAATCAAAAGTAATGAATTGTCGCCTACGTGACAATAAACAAGGCAATAATATTTATGTTTATTCAATGTCTATTTTTTTCAATGCATTTTAAAACATAATTTATTTGCGTACTAAAGTCCTTGATTTAATTCTTTTGAGTATCTTTGTGCAGTGAAAAATTTTGCCATTGTAGACATAGAAACGACAGGCGGTTCGCCTGGCACAGATAGAATCACAGAGATAGCTATTGCGCTCCATGATGGTGAAAAAATAATCGACCGATTTGAGTCTTTGGTCAATCCTGAACGCAGTATCCCCTATGGTATTACTCAAATGACAGGAATTACCAATGAGATGGTAGAGCATGCTCCTAAATTCTATGAAGTTGCCAAAAAAGTAGTCGAAATGACAAAGGGAGCTGTATTTGTGGCACATAATGTCAACTTTGATTATAAGTTCATTCGTTATGAATTTCAACAATTGGGCTATATTTTTCGTAGGAGAAAACTTTGCACAGTGCGCCTTAGTCGTAAAGTCTTTCCAGGCTTACGTTCTTACAGTCTGGGAAATTTGATTAAGCATTTTGGGATAGAAGTAAAAGACCGCCATCGAGCCATGGCAGACGTTTTGGCAACTGTACAGCTTATGGAGCTGGCTTTCGCAAAAGATGAAGACGGCGAGACCAATAAATTGGTCAACATGGGCATCAATGAAACACGTTTGCCTAAGAATATTACACTAGATCAATTGCATGAACTACCTGAAGCCTGTGGAGTATATTATTTTTACAATAAAGCTGGTGAAGTTGTTTATGTAGGCAAAAGTGTGAACATAAAAAAAAGAGCTATGCAGCATTTTGCTGCCGAGACTTCCAAGGCAGTTAAAATGCAGCAAGTCATTCATGATATTAGTTATGAATTGACGGGCAATGAATTAATGGCACTGCTTCTGGAAGCTACCGAAATTAAAGCATTATCTCCCCGCTTCAATTCTGCTTTACGCAATAGAAATATGAATTGGTGTATTCATAAATATACTAATGAAGAGGGTTTCCTTTCCTTTGCTATAGCAAAAAATTCTACGAAAGCCGCTAAAGAACTAGATATAGTGACACGTTTTTCCCGTTCAACAGTTGCCAGGAGCACTTTGCATAGCTTAGTTCATCGCTTTGAACTCTGTGCTTGTCTGTGCGGAATTGAATCGGCGGGTAAAAGTTGTTTTCAATATCAGATCAATCGTTGTCAGGGTGCCTATCTTGGGCATGAAGATGTAGGTGCTTATAATGAAAAAGCTGCTTTAGCGGTTTTAGCTTTTCAACGAATTTTTGCTGATGATGTATTAATTCTTGGCAAAGGAAGAACAACAGAAGAACAGTCGGTTGTGTGGATAGAAGACAATAAATTTGTAGGCTTTGGCTACATAGAAAATGATAATGTTCAATCTGTTGAAGACTTGAAGTCAGCAGTAAAAAGTTTTCCACATCATAATGATTATATCGACATCATCTACGGAACCCTGAAAAAGGCTAATCAGTACAAAATCATAAAATTAGACCAATAGACTTTATGCTGAAATAGTTTGGATGAAAGGTGAAATATTTCAGCATAAAGTCTAATTTTTTTCACAAACTTAATACTAAAAGTAGCTAAGCTATTGACAATTACCGTAAATTCCTTTTACTTTGCGCCATCAAATTTCAGGTTCATTTTTTTCACATGTGTTTCATTTCTATATAAATTCCATTTAAACACAAACTACCTAGCCTAAATTTTTAATATTAAATTGAACCATACATTTTTTGATACACACTAAAAAATATTATTGTAATAGACGTTATCTTTTTATAAGATTTGCGTCTCTATGAAGTATAACCATTAGCAAATAAATTTCTACAAAATACCTTTTCTGTTTTGAACGTCGCAAGCGTTGCTTGTGTGTTAACTGTCAGTGTTTTATGAATACGTATTTTTTGCACAAAACAAAACTTACATATATTTTCAACAAATTTCACGTTTACATGAGAAAATTTAATTTACCCTCTTTAGGGGGCTTAGACCTTTGGTCTAGGTCAACTGAAAACCTGAAACGATGTTGTGGCTTACTATTATTGTTTGCACTCTCGTTTCAATTAAATGCTCAAACCTGTGGTTTGAGTCTGGATCAGGAAAATGTTACCTGTGCGGGTGATAGCGATGGTACTTTACTTATCGAGATCACCAATGAAGGAACAGGCCCATGGACGGCTACCTGGACAGGTTTTATGGGAGCCCCACTAGACCCCGCAGTCCTGGCTCAACTTCCTACAACGCTTACCGCTGCTACTACAGGTCCTATCACAGGGCTTCCTGAAGGGCAATACTGGTTAACTGTTATGGGAGGAAACTGCGATAACAATGGTGGTGGTCTGGCATTTGCATCGGCACAAATTGGTGCTAATCCAGATAATACACCGCCTACGATTGTTTGCCCGCTTGACATTATAACACCTACAGACCTTGGAGTTTGTGAGGCTGTTGTCAATTGGGCCGATCCGGTTACCAATGACAACTGTGATATATCTTCAGTTGTCTGTACACATGTTTCGGGAAGTGTTTTCCCTATTGGTACAACAACGGTAACATGTACGGTTACTGATATTTCCAATAACATGACGAGCTGTAGCTTTGATGTTACAGTATTAGACCAGGAAGATCCTGTACTTGACTGTTCAGCTATCAATCCTGTAAGACCTGCTAATGCCGGTTTATGTTCGTTTACTATGCCCGGAATTGGTTTTAATCCAGTTGCTACAGACAACTGTGGTGCTATATTGGTGAATGACCTGAATGGTACTGCTACTCTTATGGGAGAAAATTTCCCTGTTGGTATTACTCCGGTAGTATGGACATTGACAGATGCTGCTGGTAATTCTGTAAGTTGTGCTGTTGACTATGAAATTACAGACACTCAGAATCCTACCATTGCCTGCCCTGCCAATATTGCTGTTTCTACAGACGCTGGTAGTTGTGATGCTGTAGTTACCTGGGCTGCTCCTGTTGCCAATGACAACTGTCCTGGCGAAGTAGTAACAAGCACGCACAATCCTGGTGATGTTTTTCCACTAGGTTCAACTACAGTTATTTATACTGTAACAGATGCTGCTGGTAATTCTGCCAACTGTAGCTTTACAGTTACTGTAACTGATAATGAAAACCCAGTAATTGCTTGTCCTGCTAACATCAATACTGCTGGTGATCTAACGCTTTGTGGTGCTGTAGTTACCTGGGCTGCTCCTGTTGCCAGCGACAACTGTCCTGGTGAAGTAGTAACAAGTACACACAATTCTGGTGATACATTTAGTGTAGGAACAACAACAGTAACGTATACTGTAACAGATGCAGCTGGTAATACAGCAATTTGTTCATTCGATGTAACTGTTGAAGATACAGAAGCGCCTACTATTATTTGTCCTTTAGATATTAACTTATCCAGTACGGAAGCTAGTTGTGGTTCTGCTGCAATGTGGGCTACTCCTGTTACTGATGATAACTGTGGCGTAAGTACAGTAATAAGTACACACAATTCAGGTGATTTCTTCCCTGTTGGTACGACTACAGTTACTTACACTGTTGAAGATCTTTTTGGTAATACTGCTTCGTGTAGTTTTGATATTATTGTAACAGATGATACAAACCCAACTCTTGTTTGTCCTACTGATATTGCTGCGACTACAGATGCAGGCGTTTGTGAGGCTGTAGTTACATTTGCAGACCCTACTATTTTTGATGATTGTGGCACTGTTACTGTAGTTTGTAACCCACCTTCAGGGAGTACTTTCCCGCTAGGAACTACTCCTGTTACTTGTACGGCAACGGATGCTGCTGGTAATACAGCTACCTGTACTTTTGATGTAACAGTTACTGATGATGAAAATCCTACGATCGTTTGTCCTGCTGACATTACTGCTATGTCAACTGCCGGTACTTGTGAGACTGTAGTTACATGGGTAGATCCTGTTATTGGAACAGATGCTCTTGATAACTGTGGGGTTGTTACTGTAGTTTGTAACCCACCATCTGGTAGCACTTTCCCTGTTGGTATAACTCCTGTTACTTGCACAGCAACTGATGCTGCTGGTAATACAGCGACTTGTACTTTTGATGTGATCGTTACAGATGATACGCCGCCAGCAATTACATGCCCTGCTGATATTATGACGAATATGGATGCAGGTGATTGTAGCGCAGTAGTTACATGGACTGATCCAGTTGCTACTGATGACTGTGGTGGTGCTACTGTAGTTTGCAACCCGCCATCTGGTAGTACTTTTCCAATTGGTACAACCACTGTAACCTGCACAGCAACTGATGCTGCAGGTAATATAGCGACTTGTACTTTTGATGTAACTGTTGAAGATACGGAAGCACCTACTATTATTTGTCCTTTAGATATTACAGTAGCTAGCGAACCTAATATTTGTGGTGCTATGGTTACGTGGAATGCGCCTACTATAGACGATAACTGTGCAGTAGATAACATTAACGTTTCACACCTTCCTGGCAATGTTTTCCCTGTTGGTACAACTACTGTTACTTATACGGTAACTGACCCATCAGGTAATGATGCTACCTGTAGCTTTAATGTAACAGTAACGGATGATGGTGAACCGACTATCGTTTGTCCAAATGATATTACAACAGATACCGATGCTGGTATGTGTGGCGCAGTAGTTGCATGGACTGATCCTGTAGTTGCTGATGATTGTGGAATTCAAAGTGTGGTTTGTAACCCGCCATCTGGTAGTACTTTCGCATTAGGAACGACTACTGTAACTTGTACAGCAACGGATAATAATGGAAATTCATTTAGCTGTACATTTGATGTAACGGTTGAAGATTCAGAAAACCCAACAATTGTTTGTCCTGCTGATATTGTCGAGTCTGCTGATCCTGGTGCCTGCGAAACTGTAGTTACCTGGATTGATCCTGTTATCGGAACAGATGCTCTTGATAACTGTGGTGTTGTTACTGTAGTTTGTAACCCACCATCTGGTAGCACTTTCCCTGTTGGTACAACTCCTGTTACTTGCACCGCAACTGATGCTGCTGGTAATACGGCTGTTTGTTCTTTCGATGTAACGGTTACTGATGATGAAGATCCGGCGATTACTTGCCCTGCAAATATTACACTGTTTGGCTCAGGTGCCAACTGTAGTGCAGTCGGTACATGGACTGACCCTGTAGCAACTGATAATTGTGGTATCGCTTCTGTAGTTTGTGACCCACCATCAGGAAGTGTATTTACTGGTACAACAATGGTAACTTGTACAGCTACTGATATTAATGGTAATACTTCAGTTTGTACATTTATGGTAACTGTGGAAGATGGCAGTGACCCAGTGATTACTTGCCCAACTGATATTTCAGTAGGTACTGATCCGGGTGTTTGTTCGGCTGTTGTTACATGGACTGACCCTGTAGCTACTGACGATTGTGGTACTGTTACTACAGTTTGTAACCCACCTTCTGGCAGTACTTTCCCTATTGGTACAACAACGGTAACTTGTACAACTACAGATGGTGTTGGTAATACAGCAACTTGTACTTTTGATGTAACTGTGGCAGATGATGAAAATCCAATTATCTTCCTTTGCCAGTCAACTCAAACTATCCCAACGACTTCAAATGGCGCAGGTGACTGTACTGGTGAAGTTCCAGATTTACTGTCAATGTTCCCAACTCAGTATTCAGCAATGGATAACTGTGGTGCTACTTTCACGCAGGTGCCAGCTCCGGGTACTACTTTCGGAAATGCCAATGGCGATACTCAGATAGTTGTCATGACTGCTGAAGATGCTGCTGGTAATTCAGTTTCCTGTAACGTAACACTGACACTTGAAGACAATGAAGACCCAACAATCACTTGTCCTGAGAATGTAGTGGTAAGCAGTTCATTGAACTCTTGTGATGGTGTAGCTGTATGGCCTGAGCCTGTTGCTGCTGATAATTGTAATACAACTGTAACCAGTACACACAACTCTGGCGATGTATTCCCAGCGGGTGTAACTGTAGTAACATATACTGTAACTGATGATGCTGGTAATAGTGTATCTTGTAGCTTTACTGTAACTGTAGAAGGTGTCTCAGGTGAGATCGCTTGTCCTGAAGATGTTGTTGTAGATAGTGATCCTTGGATTTGCCAGGGTATGGCTACCTTCCCTGATCCTACTTTCACAGCTTGCCCTGGTGCAGATGTAAGCATTATGCAAATTACTGGTTTGACTAGTGGTTCTATGTTTAATGTAGGTACAACTGTAGTAGGTTATGCACTTGTAGATAATAATAGCGGTGCTTTCGTTGATTTCTGTTACTTCAGTGTAACGGTTAATGATACAGAAGCTCCATTGATCGTAAATTGCCCAGAGGACATTACTGTTGATGTTCCTGAGTGTGAAACTGAGTTGGAGGTATTTATTCCAATTCCTCAGATATTAATTGATTATAAAGATAATTGCGGTAACGCTTCTATTGCGAATAGCATAAATGGTACAAACGACGCTTCTGGTATCTATCAGGTAGGTACTACTTCGGTAATCTGGACAGTAACTGATGCTGCTGGTAACACAACAACTTGTGAGCAGTTAGTAACGGTTAATGGCCCTGGTGGAAATGTTACTGTATGTGAAGATGTAGAGTTGATCTCTGATCAGGATTTATTTGTAGATGATGGAGGTTTTGCAAGTAATGGTACAATCAGCTTCGTTGATGCAACTTCGGCTGTTGGTTCAGTAACTTCTAATGGAACATTAGAAATGTACTTCCGTACTGTAGGTCCTTCTTGTGAAGGTGATATTGATGTACAGCTTACAGCTCCTGATGGTACTGTTATGGCTTACCCGGCAGTTATTGCAGGTTGTAATGCTGGTGGTGCACTTTACTTTATCAGCGTTCCTGTAGGCGGAGCAACTATAACTTCTAGCCCAGCTACATGGACATTAGCTTTCGATGATAGCAATGGACAAAATGCAGGTGATGAGTACTCTTTCAGATTTGGTCGCTTAAGCTATACTTCATGTTTAACTACTGGTGTTGCTCTTATGCCTGAGTTAATCAACTGTCCTGCTGATATGATGGCTACAGTTGCTGGTAATGGCGTATGTACTGCTCCTGTTTCTGTACCTGTACCTGTATTTGGTGTTGATTACGATGATTGTATCGGCGCAACAATGACCAATGATTATAATGGTACTGCTGATGGTTCTGATGACTATCCTATTGGTACTACTGTAGTTACATGGACTGTAACGAATACTTCTGGTGTAAGTGTAACTTGTGAACAAACAATCACAGTTAGTGATGTAGGACCTACGATTATCTCTTGTCCTGCTGATATTAATCAGGAAACTGATTCTGGTGCTTGTGAGGCAACTGTTGTTGTTCCACCACTTCAGGCTACTGACTGTGGTACATTTACCGTAACGAATGATTATAATAATACCACTGATGCATCAGGTACTTATCCAATCGGTACAACTACCGTAAACTGGACAGTAACTGATAATGATGGTAATGTAGCTACATGTTCTACTGATATTACAATTACCGAAGGTTCTACTGTTTTAACAGTAAAAGACACGATACAGATTGTATCTGACCAGGATGATCTGGTTGATGTTGGAGGATTCGCAGCTAATCCAGAAATGACATTTGCTGATCCGGGTACTGCAACGGGTACTATTACGGATATTAACCTACGTTTATTCTTCAAGACCAAGAATGCTGCTTGTGAAGAAGATATAGCTGTTCAATTATTTGATGCCACTGGTGTACTTCTACAAACATGGCCTGCATCAACTGTATTTACAGGATGTATGGGTACTTCTGGCGGTGCAAACGGACAAGGCTTCAGTAACTTCGTATATATTGTTGATCTGCCTATCAATACGCCTGCGGCTGCAACTATTGCTGCTGGTGACTGGGTTGTTCAATTTGATGATGCTAATGATGACAATGCTGGTGATGCTGAGTATTCTTTCAGAGCTGGTGTATTGACTTACTGTGCAGAAACAACAACTGTTGTATCTGGTGGTGCTCCAGTTATCACAAGCTGTCCTGGTGACATGACTATTGATGCGCCTGTAGGAACTTGTGAAGCTGCTGTTACTGTACCTGCACTGGAAGCTACTGATTGTGGTACTTTCACGGTAACGAATGATTACAACAATACTGCTGATGCTTCTGACACTTATCCTGCTGGTACTACAACTGTAGTATGGACAGTAACGGATAATGACGGTTTGACAAGTACTTGTTCTACTGATATTACTGTAAATGCAAATGGCTTGATGATTACAAATTGTCCGGCTGCTATCACTGTAACTGCTGACCAGGCTGGTTGTACTGCTGATGTAACTGTACCTGCTCTTGAAGCTACTGGTTGTGGTGCTGTTACGATTACAAATGACGTTACCAATACTGCTGATGCTTCAGGAAACTACCCACTGGGTACGACTACTGTAACATGGACAGTAACTGATGCTGATGGCAATATGGCTACATGCTCTACTGACATCACTGTAACTGCTTCTGCACTTGCTATTACAACTTGCCCGGCTGATATGACAGTAACGGCTGCCGCTGGTGCTTGTGATGCTATGGTAACTGTACCAGCTTTAGAAGCTACGGGTTGTGGTAATCTTGCTATCACAAATGATTACAACAACACTGCTGATGCTTCGGCTACTTATCCTATCGGTGTAACTACTGTAACATGGACGGTAACAGATGCTACAGGTGCTGTGGCAACTTGTTCAACAGATATTACTGTAGAAGCAGAGGCTACAACAACTACTGTAATGGATACAGTGATAATTGTATCTGACCAGGATGGCTTTGTTGATGATGCTGGTTTTGCCAGTAGCTTAATGATGACTTACGTTGATCCGGGAACTGCTCCAGGAACTACACTTTCAGATATGAACCTAAGATTATGGTTCAGACTAGAAGGTAATTCTTGTGAGTCTGACATTGAAGTACAACTGTATGATCCAACGGGTACTTTGGTACAAGAATGGCTTACAGGTGAGGTATTTGGTACTTGTAATGGGGGTAATTCTCTATACATTATTGATCTGCCTGTTACAGGTGCAGCAGCTACTACAGGTGCAGCAGATGATTGGGTCGTGCTATTCAATGATGCTGCAGGACAGAATGCTGGCGATGAATATTCTTTCAGAGCTGGTGTATTGACCTATGTATCTTCTACTACAGTAACTGTAGGTGGAGGTGCTCCGATTATTACTAGTTGTCCGGCTGATGCTACGGGAACTACTACAGCAGGTACTTGTGCTGGCGATGTAGTCGTTGATCCATTGATGGCAAGCGATTGTGGTACAATTACTATCACGAATGATTATAATAACACTGCCGATGCTTCTGATACTTATCCGCTTGGAACAACTACAGTAACCTGGACGGTTGTAGATGATGAAGGTAATATGGCTACTTGTACAACTGAGGTAACAGTAACTGACGGTGATGCTCCAATGCTGACTTGTCCTGCTGAAGTAACAGCTACAGGAGATCCTGTTACTTGTGAAGCAGAGCTTACTATTCCTGCTTTGGTAGATGGAACTAATTACACGGATTGTAGTGCAGTTGTTATATCAAATGACTACACTGGCACTGATGATGCTTCTGGTTCTTATCCTGTAGGTACTACCGCTGTAGTATGGACAGTGACTGATGCTGCTGGTAATACAGCTACTTGTG
Organism: Saprospiraceae bacterium; assembly: GCA_020627965.1. Taxonomy (GTDB): domain Bacteria; phylum Bacteroidota; class Bacteroidia; order Chitinophagales; family Saprospiraceae; genus JAHDEO01. The sequence goes on from JAHDFX010000101.1 coordinate 17,933, forward strand.
AGCAAATGGTGACAGTAGATGCTCCAGTTGTTTCTGTAGAAGAAACGATTGTATCTGACCAGGATGGTTTTGTTGATGATGCTGGTTTTGCCAGTAGCTTAATGATGACTTATGCTGATCCGGGTACTGATCCGGGTGCTACACTTTCAAATATGAACCTAAGATTATGGTTCAGACTAGCAGGTAACTCTTGTGAATCTGACATTGAAGTACAACTGTATGATCCAACGGGTACTTTGGTACAAGAATGGCTTACAGGTGAGGTATTTGCTACTTGTAATGGTGGTAATGGTCTATACATTGTTGATCTGCCTGTCTCAGGTGCAGCAGCTACTACAGGTGCAGCAGATGATTGGGTAGTTCTATTCAATGATGCCGCAGGACAGAATGCTGGTGATGAATATTCTTTCAGAGCTGGTGTATTGACTTATACAGCAAGTATGCTGGGTTGTGGTGCCAACGGTTTAGTTATCGAAGGTGGAAATGATGTTCCAACTGGCGACGACACACAGTCTACTGAAACTGAAATGCTGGTATATCCTGTACCAACTATGAGTAATCTGACGCTTGAGTTCCCTGTAAGTGCTAATGATCGTGCAAATATCACCGTTATCAATTCAAGTGGTAATGTGGTACTTAACCGCGATGAGGAAGTATTCCAGGGCATCAACAAAGTATTGATGGATGTAACTCCGCTTGCACCAGGTACTTATTATGTTCGTGTTCAGACTACTAATGATTTACACGTAAAGCCATTTGTCAAAATTAATCCATAAGATTAAACGATAAATAGTTTAGATATTAAGAGGCTGCTCCTTTGGGAGCAGTCTCTTTTTTTATGCCAATATGTTTCAAATGAACATCCTTGTAAAACAATTGTTTGGCTATTCATGAATGTTGAGATAGCTGATAAAATTCACGATGTCATCATCATTGGAACAGGTATGGGAAGTCTTACCACAGCCTGCCTCTTAGCCAAAGACGGATATGAGGTACTGGTTCTCGAAAGAAACCTATTACCTGGTGGTTGTGTAAGTTCTTATTATCGTAAAGGTTTTGTTTTTGAAGCGGGCGCCACCACGCTTGTTGGATTGGATGAGCATATGCCTTTGAAATATTTATTGGATGAAACAGGTATAAATATCAATGCCCAACAACTTGATCCGCCTATGCAGGTACATCTTAAAAACAATGTATCGCTTACCCGCCATCAGGATATTGATGACTGGATAGCTGAAGCAGAACGAGTTTTTGGAATAAAAAACCAACGAGCCTTTTGGGAATATTGCTACAAAGTCAGTCGCTTTGTTTGGGAAACCTCATTACAACAACTTAGTTTTCCGCCTACACAACTGAGAGATCTATTGCCTATGGCAAAGAATTTCCGCCCACGTCAGTTGGGCTATGCTAAAGCCGCTTTTACTTCTATGAAAGCTTTATTGGCAAAATATGATTTATTAGACAACAGCTCCTTTGTAGATTTTGTCAATGAGCAATTGCTGATCACAGCCCAAAATAAAATAGAGGAAGTCAATGTGCTTTTTGGCGCTACAGCGCTATGTTATACCAATTATGGTAATTACTATGTACCTGGTGGGCTGATTAATCTTGTGCAGCCTCTTTGCGATTATATCAATGACCATAAAGGCTATGTAGCTACACGTACGAAAGCTATCAGAATAGATAAGCCTAATGGGGTCTATCAGATTCAGGCAAGACACAGAAAGCAGGAATTTACTTTAAAAGCGAAAAGAATAGTATCCGGTATTCCTTTGAATAATACACTTGAATTATTCAGTCTGCCCACCCGTAAAAAATCGCTTATGGAATCGGCACAACTGGTGAGTGCATTCAGCCTGGGTGTAGGTTTTCGCCCGCATAAAACGCCAGATTGCATCCATCATCAAATACACCTCAAACAGCCACTTCCTTTAATCGCAGCCGACAGCATATTCGTGAGCCTCAACCATCCTGACGACCTTAGCCGAACACCGGAAGGTATGGCGGTGCTTAATGTTTCTACTCATGTCCATCATCCCGAAAAGAACTATACTTTTGATAAAGAAATTGTGCAGCAAAGCATTATCAACACACTTATCAAACACGATTTTTTAAAGCAAGAAAATATTCAGTACGTTCATGCTTCCACCCCATCGAGCTGGGAAAACTGGACAGGGCGCAAATATGGTTTTGTAGGCGGTTACCCGCAATATTTAAAGATTAAGCCCTGGCGTATGAATGATGCTCGCCTGGATGGAAAAGCGGCTTATGTATGTGGGGATACTACTTATCCGGGGCAAGGTATTCCGGGAGCTTGTTTAAGCGGCATCATAGCCTATCAAAAGATGAAGCTTGACGGGATAATTTAAATTTCCACAACTCTTTATTCAGTATATTTGTTAACACATCAACACCACAATACATCAACACATTAAATCACCAAAGCATGATAGGTTGGCAATTTTCAGAATACGTTCCCGGCGAGCATGAAGGCAACACCTTCGAGCAACTATTAAAAGTATTTCAGGACTTACTGGTATACACTTCCGGTGATGTGCGAGAGGCACTATCCTGGTTGACTGAGCTGGATAAAGAATACAACTTGACCACCGAGGAGTATGGAATGGCTGATTTTATTCAGGATCTGATCGACAAGGGATATATACAACAGGCTGATCCGCAGAATCCGGGCTTTTCTCCGTCCAAGAAGATGGAAATAGCTTTGCGTCAAAAAGCATTGGAAGATATTTTCGGCATGTTGAAAAAGTCGAAACGAGGGAATCATAATACCAATTATAGCGGGCTAGGTGACGAACAAACCGCCGAAAAACGCCCTTACCGATTTGGCGATAAGCTAGATAATATAGCTATTTCCGATTCCCTGAAAAATGCCTATATCAATAATGGTCTGGATGATTTCCAACTGACCCAGGATGATCTGGAAGTACATGAGACTTATTTCCAAAGCCAGATGAGTACGGTGCTGATGATCGATATTTCTCACTCTATGATCTTATATGGTGAAGACCGGATTACACCAGCCAAGAAAGTAGCGATGGCATTGGCACAGCTTATTAATACCCGTTATCCGAAAGATACACTCGATATTATCGTCTTTGGTAATGATGCCTGGCAGATAGAAGTGAAAGACCTCCCTTACCTGCAAGTCGGGCCATACCACACCAACACCGTCGCCGGACTAGAACTGGCTATGGACTTACTTCGTCGCCGGAGAAATCCGAATAAACAGATATTTATGATTACAGACGGTAAGCCGACCTGTATCAAACGGGGTAAGAATTATTATAAAAATAGTTTTGGCTTAGACAAGAAGATCGTGAACAGAACGCTCAACCTGGCTCGTCGTTGCAGAAAGCTACAAATTCCCGTCACCACCTTCATGATCGCCCGTGATCCTTATCTGGTGCGCTTTGTGGATCAGTTTACGAATGCCAACAACGGAAAGGCTTTTTATAGTAGCTTGCAAGGACTGGGTGAGTTTATTTTTAAGGATTATAAGAGTAATAAGGGGAGAAGACATCGTTAGCCCCCTGCCCGAACCTCTAGCTCCTGAAGGAGAATTCCGCCCGCATTGTAAAAAAAGTAAAATAGGTTTAAGTTTTAGCTTTGAAATGTTTTCACAATAACTTAAAACGTGTATATTTGCAGTCGTTTTGGGCGAAAGCTCAAAAATGAGACCTACTTGGCGCGGTAGCTCAGCTGGTTAGAGCGCAGGATTCATAATCCTGAGGTCGGCAGTTCAAGCCTGCCTCGCGCTACATTTTCAAAGACTTACGGAGAGATTCGTAAGTCTTTTTTTATTGGTGCTGTGCAGCATTAATTTTATGCACATCATTGCGCTAGATTTCAGATGACTCTTTCTTTGTACAAATGTTCTTGAAAACCAATAAAGGCTTGTC
>JAHDFX010000102.1 GCA_020627965.1 Saprospiraceae bacterium
AAGCCCTTTAGTCGAATAAAAGCCAGAACCAGGCGCCATCATCACACTGGCTCCATTATGGTCGAATTCCTCCAGTAACCAACGACAGAATTTTTCAGAATCGTCGATAGGTAATTGTACAAAAGCATAAAAAGCACCACCAGGATTAGGCGCAACAACACCATCCATAGCTCTTAATCGACGAACGAGTATCTCTCTTCTACGATCAAATTCAGCAATACAATTTGTAATATAGCTTTCTTCCACATCCAGACAGGCATCAGCTACCATCAATCCAAAAGTAGGCGGACTAAGTCTTGCTTGTGCCAGTTTCATAGCAGTAGCCAATACATCCTTATTTCTGCTGACCAATGCTCCGATACGTCCTCCACAGGCACTATAGCGTTTTGATATAGAATCAAAAACAACCACATGATCATCCAGACCTTCCATATTTAATACAGAATGAAACTGTTTGTCATCATAAGCGAATTCCCGGTACACTTCATCAGCAAGCAGGAATAAGTCGTGCTTTAATACAATATCCCTCAATTGCATCAGTTCTTCCTTTGAGTATAAATAGCCAGTAGGATTAGAAGGATTGCAAATAAGAATTCCTTTAGTTTTAGGCGTAATTTCACGCTCAAAATCCTGAATAGGCGGTAATGCAAAACTATTTTCAATAGAAGCTGTAATAGGTTTTACTTTGATGCCGGCGGCAATAGAAAATCCATTGTAATTCGCATAAAAAGGCTCAGGAACGATCAATTCATCACCTGGATTCATACAGCTGGTCATCGCAAAATTCAAGGCTTCAGATGCGCCTGTCGTGGTAATGAAATTCTCTGCCTTCAGTTCAATTCCCAACTTTTTATAATAGCCCGCCAACCTAGCACGATATTCATTCGTGCCAGCAGAAGGAGCATAAGCCAAAACACTAAAATCAGATTCACGCACTGCTTTTAAGCCTTGAGCTGGAGTGGCAATATCTGGTTGCCCGATATTCAGGTGAAAGATTTTCTTACCAGCTTTTTTCGCAGCATCAGCATAAGGAACTAGTTTACGAATAGGAGAGGAGGGCAGTATATGACCTCTGTCAGATATATTTGGCATAACAGGTATTAATTAATAATGTCTAATAGAGAACAAGATTTGTCTTTATCTCTATCTGTGAAATAATATTGCCGCAAAAATAAAAAAGCCCTGCGAAACTCGCAGGGCTTTTTAAAAAATGATTTGTATATCTTTCTTAGAAGCCATTCAAAGTAGACTGCTTAGCAGGAAGACCTTCAGGTGCCTTCATAACAGTTCCTTTGATGTACAGCATGATAGGCTGATCCTGTACATTGGTTGTCAAACGTACATTTTTACTAAAAGGACCTACACGCTTAGTGTCATATCTAACTTCGATAACTGCACTTTCGCCTGGCATAATAGGCTCTTTTGGGTACTTAGGCACTGTACAACCACAACTACCTTTTGCATACTTGATAATTAATGGCTCAGTTCCGTCATTTACAAAAGGAAATGTGCGTACACCATTTGAATTTTGCTCAATTGTACCATAATCAACGGTTGTTTGGTCAAAAGTCATCTTTGCACCATCTGTAGCAATTTCTACAGGTCTTGTTGTTGGTGCAGGCTTATCCTTTGAAGACTTAACGGCTTCCTTCTTCACTTTTAAAGGCTGGACGTCAGCTTTAACAGTCTTTTTTTCAACCTGTGCAAACATGGCTGTTGTAACAAAGGCCAATAAAGCCATCAGTGATAATAATTTTTTCATTTTATTTGAGTTTTTAAATTTAGTAGATGATTTACTCAATATTTACAAATGTAGTGACTTAATGTCACTCTAACAAATTGACAAACTTGTAAAATGTATATTAGGGTAACTATTTACCACATTTTCAATTATCGTACCAATCTTTTAAAAAAGATCATTTTTAGGTACCTATTTACTATAACGAAACTTTTAGTTGAAAGGTTGGCTATTTGTTGTTTTATTTTTTAAATATTTCCACGCACGACACAACGACTTCACCACTCACCAGCCCAACTCACTATATCCTTCCACATCCCAAAATATACCATTCGGAAAATCACTTGTAATGTACTCATATATACGTCGGGCAGATTCTTCAGTCGATAAATTTCCACTAGTAGAGTCACCGTCAATACTTGTTTTTACCCAACCGGGGTGTATGGAGACTATTTTTTGCTTTTGACTTATTCTGTCGGAGAGAACTTTAGCATACATATTAAGCCCGGTCTTTGATATTCTGTAGGCGGGCGATCTACTTGATGCTAATGCATTTATAGAACCTAGTTTGGAGGTTATATTTACGAGTGTTCCGTCCTTTTTTAAATAACCTAGAATTTTTTCAGTTAGTAAAATAGTGCCAATCAGATTGACCTGCAAAGTACTTTCCAGCCATTCACGTTTTAGCTCTGTTTGCCCCAGATCTGGACCAATAGCAGCATTATTGATAATAAAATCAAATTGTAAATTTTGCTTGTCGATGGCTTCTACAAAAGTCTGAATGCTTTGGTCGTCTGTCAGATCGAGTTGAAAATGCTTGAAATTTTGTTCTGAAAAAGAGATGGCAGTAGTAGAACGACTTCCGCCCACAACAGAATAACCATGGCTGATAAATTTCTCTGCAAGGCTCTTACCTATACCTCTGCTAACGCCAGTTATGAGTACTGTTTTATTCATGTTAAAATCCATAAGTTTTTTTTGCACTTTCAATTTGTTCCGCCTCAGTAGTCTCAGGATATAAAATGTAACGTGGTGCAGTAATCGGCTTGGCTGACCTTAATGATATTTCTATGATAGACTTGAAAGGGAATAATCCCATGGTCATCTTTAGAAGTACTTGTTCCATTTCATTAAATTCGGTATTTATTTTATCAACAATCCGCGCTGTTCCTTTTAGTTGAAATCCTTTTTGCACCAAAATGTCTATAAAACTGAGACAAACATGTTCATTTTGCTGAATATTCTTCACAGATTGTGGTGAAGCGATATTGGCTATGATAATCTTGTCATTGCCAAAGTAATTAAATATCTCTTTAGGAGAAACATTTGGGATTTGTTCATAAGAAACTGTTGCCAACCAACATAAAACACTGTTATCTATTGCTTTCTTTATTTCTTGTGTTAATTGCATTTGAAAACACATTTATACTTTAGACATTATGGCTAACCTACTTTGGTTTACTGGTTTTCTTTTAATCGAATTTTTAGCATAACAGGTTGATGATCTGAATATTGGAAATTTTGATCGATGTTTTTTACTTCTAAAATTTCTATATTGGGAGATACGAGATAAAAGTCTATCAAAGTGCTAAACGTTTCACCTTTTTTATACACGTTAGTGAGTTTTCTATTGGTTGGCACTTTTTCATCGAAAGCCCATTGCCAACCTGGTACATATTCTTTTTCTACATTGATCTGTGAATAACCGCCCCCTTTGCCAGGCATGAATTGGTCGTACTGAAATTCAGGAGGACACTGATTCCAATCGCCACCTACAACGACGAAATTACCTTTTGCATACTCCTTTTCCAGATAGTCTTTCAGGTAAGTCATCTGTTGTTTTTTCATAGTGCCGTCATCGTAGGCAGAATTATGTGTGTTGATGACAACCAACTCTTTGCCAGACATAGTAGAATAACGATGTGCTGCAAAACATCTGTCCAGATGGAAAATCCTATCTGGCCAGCCATAACTACCCGGAAACTGATAACGAGTGGATTCTGTAGGCTGGAAGCGGGAATATGTACCCAACCCACTATGCATTTTGCCCATCACTCGCCAAAATTCCAGAACGGGCAGCGGGACTCTTGCCGACTTGAAATTGACAGCAAATGTAGCGGCATAGCCCGGTAAGGTCTGAGCATATTTTTCATGCGCATTGATATGATAACTACGCTTGGAATTGACATCTACTTCTTGGAATAAATAAAAATCAGCAGAATGATTTTTAATGAATTGTAAAGCACCTGCCAGATTTTTTTCTACATTTTTCCTGGGCGCCCGAATCATTTTGCCTTTTGAAGTCAGAAAACCACCATCATCATAAAAAAAGTCGGACTCAGCACCCAAGCCGCTATACCCAACATTCCAGTTAGCAAAGGTTAGTACACTGTCCTGAATCACTTTTTCATTAGCACTGCTGTCTGGTTCCAGTTTTATAATTTCGTCTGGCTTAAAATCTGTTAGTGTGCCATGAATTAAAGCGATGATTACATACAGGAGAAATAAAAGCAGAGCTATGCCGATGAGTTTGAGTATAAACATTATTGATTTCATAGTGTGTTAGTGATTTTCCTTAATTGAGCTATTTGACAAAATTCACGATTTCTCTATCAAATGGACTTAAAGCGGTGCCGGCTACTTTTGCCTCTGCTTCTACACGATATTCAGATTTGGCTCCACGTGAAGCTTTTGCCAGTTTAGCCAAGCCACCTACCAGGCCGCCTTTTTCTTCGAGGGTATCCATATTTGATTGCATTTTTTCATAAGGCAATTCAAAGTCTATAAAAACGCTTTCTTCCGGGTAGACCATGAAGCCGTTATCCAGAAGGATTTTTCCAAGAAGAAATTCTTCAGTGCGTTTTGCATTCTTACCACGCCCATGTGTATAACGTTCGATCAGTTTCACCTCAATGTAGGCAATGCGTTGGGTGTTCATAGTGCTAAACTCTATTCTGCCTTCGATCTTTCGAACTTTCTGACTCACTTCTTCTGGAAGATGAACCTTCATTTTTACACCTTCTATACCAAGAAGTTGTTTGATTTTTTTGAACATATTTTATGGTTTTTAAAAGAGTCTCTAATTTAAGTGCAATTTTGAATTAAAATGGAATAATTAGACATAAAACAGCTTAATATAGACAGATGTTCGTATTATTTGAGCATTTTTAGCAACCAACTTTTCTCAAGGACAGGCTGGGTTGTTTTTATTTTATTTAAAAGAGTCGCTTTGTTTTGGGGGGGGTGCCGAGCAGAATATTGAACGATCTTCATGAAGTTCTGATAGGCTTTTCGGATATTGGGAGATATTTGCTTACTACGTTTTAGGAATATTTGAGAAGCTGCTATCAATGACAATAAAGCCTCTGTTTCACCTTGTTCATAATAAATTTTCATCAACATTTTACGGGCATCCAGATTGTAGAAAATATCTGTCGTCTCTACCTGCATGAGGTAAGTCTGAGCTTTATCAAACTCCTTTTTATAATAAAAAAGGTCAGCCATACTATAATTAAAAGCAGTCTCTCGGAATTCAGGAGAAAGTTTGTTTTTGTAATCGGAGATCATTTGCTCTGTCCAGTCAAATTTTCTCAGCAACAAACCTACCTTGCTGATATTCTTATAAGTGGTGTGTGGGAGTCGGTCATTTTCAAAGAGCAAACCACGTTCGAGTCCGAATATATAACGATCAAACAATTCCTCGAAGAAGTTTATTCCTTTATTGTTTTGCCTGATACAGAAGTTAATGACATAGCCATAAAACTCCTTGATCTCCGCTATCGGAAATTGATAAAAATACTTTTCTATAAGACTATTTAATTGTTCAAAATGTATACTGCCATCAGCTTGTGTAAGCATAAGATATATCTGGTAATATATCTGTATTGGGGGGACTTTTTCGTGTGAATGTCGGCTAAGATATTGGGTAATCTCGCTGGTTAATTGTAGTTGGTAGTCTGTTGAAAATATTTGATTCCTGTCTAGTAATTCGCAACTATATTTCAATTTATTTGCCAGGTAATAAACGTCAAAATTTTCGGCTGCTCGCTGGAGGCGTATGTCCTTTTTACGCACTTGTTGTCTGAGGAAATACCGGTTTTCGGCATCTGCCAGCAGGTATTTTTGATAATAAAATGCCGCATTTCTGTAAGCCTGTTTTTCAAGTTGATCGGTTGTTCTTTTCAAGTTGTAGCGATAATGTTTGTCTAAGTCTCTGTCGATGAGGGCATTGATGGTGTGATATTTTGGAAGGGTAGGATGGGTAACATACTGCTTATAGCCAATGTACTGTTCTGTTAGTTTCAACAGATAACTCATGAGATAATTCATGTGTTTGTCATCATAATCCTGCTCACTAAACAGGCTTTTATAAACCCTTCTACGTTCTATTTTTTTCAATGGAAAATGGGGAGCTATTTTTTTTAAATAAGCATAAAATTTAACCAATTCTTCATTCTTATTAAAAAAAGGAGAAGAAATAAACTGCTGCAACTCTCGTAATTCCGCCTTACTAAAAGTAGACAACACATCAATAAGTTTACTGTTTTCCAAAATTTTGTTATTTATATGCCGATAATTATTTTTTCATTTTTTTATTAAGTATTTTATAATCAAGATGTTCTGTATTTGTATTAACTGTTTTTTAATGAAAATATTTCGATAATCATTGATAAATGTAATTGTTTTACTTTAATAAGCCGCATATATTTGATGTAAAATCCATGGAACTATGTTGAAAATGAGAAAAATACAGGTACTATTTATGAGCTTTATGCTTGCCCTGAGCCTAAATACTCTTACCGCTCAGGTGGAGGTATGGCCTGGTGATGCAAACAATAACGGGGAAGTAACAAATGTAGATTGGCTTTATTTAGGATATGCGAAAGACGCTATGGGACTTGCACGTGATAGTGTGTTTACTGGCTGGGCTGGACAAAACGCAACATTGTGGGACCAGAATTTTCCTGCTGATAACCCTAATGACTCTATTAACTACGCTCATGCTGACTGTGACGGTGATGGTTTTATCAATTTTAATGATTTTGGAACGATCCAATTGAATTATGGAGAAACGAGAGGTAATGCAGTTCCCGATCAATTTGGGCAAGCTATCAGCGGCGACCCTGAACTGACTTTTGGAACACCGGATACGATAGATGCCGGGGCAAATGTCATATTAACTATCCCTGTCGAACTATCTGGACCTTCGCAAACACCTATTGATTTTTATGGTATAGCATTTTCGTTGGAGTATGACCAAAGTATAATTCCTCTTTTAGTTCAGGATGTCGTATTTACATCAGAGTCAGAATGGATTGATGCTGGTTCACCGACTGTTCTTCTAAGCGAAGATAATGCTGTAGGAACGCTTGATGTAGCTATTACGAGAATTGACCAGAACTCGGTGTTTGGCATGGGAGTAATCGGCACAGTATCCTTGATTATTGAGGATAATTTATTCGATAATCTTGCTCCTGATACTAATCTCAATTTCATTCTTAATAAAATTCAATTGATCGGAGAAGACTTTGAAGATTCTCCTGTCTTTGGTGACACTCTTCTTATGAACCTAAGTACGATAGGAAATACTAATACTGTTCAGGCAGGCATTATTAAAATATTTCCAAATCCTGCCAGTGATTACGTCGATGTTGTATCAGGTAATGTGGAAATCACGCAGATAGAATGTTATAATACAGTTGGACAGCTACTCTTTACTGAAAATATATCTGATTTCACCGGGCGTATTGAATTGCCAACATTCGCAAAAGGAACATTTATGCTAAGAATCGTTACCGTCGACGGAATGGCCTATATCCGAAGGGTTGTCAAGCATTAATGAATTAGGCAATTTTTATAAAACACTGTAAATCAATTTAATTTAAAACAATATAAAATTTTTCTTATGAAGCATTTAAAAGAAATGTTAGGGGTGTTCTTACTCGTTATTGTACTGCTAGGCGCTTGTAAAAAGGACGATAATACATCAATTTTTCCAACTTCGGATGAATTCCAAACCCTACGGGAAACAGCCTTGGAAACTCGAACTCAGAATTTTCAATTTGACGTAGGAGATGGTATCGTTAGTTATACTTCCACAAATGGAGTTGAGCTTTCGATAAATACGAACTGTTTGACACTGAACGGTAGTCCAGTCACGGGAGTCGTTGATGTTGAATATATAGAGCTATTTGATAGAGGAAATATGCTGGTGACGAATAAACCTACCATGGGACTTACACCTGATAACGATAAAGCTCTTCTGATTTCTGGTGGTGAGTTTTACATTCAAGCAAGTCAGAATGGCACTTTTCTGGAGGGGAATTGCTGGGCGCAGCTAACTGTTCCTACAGCGCTTACTGGCGGAGGAAGATCAGGAATGAGCCTGTGGTCAGGAGTGTTCGATGCGGAAGGTGATCTAACCTGGGAGGAAGAGGTAGACAGCATTACTAATCAAGGTGTTTTTAATGAACTCGATTTTTATTACGCTTATTTTGATGTTTTCGATGATTTTTCATGGACAAACTGTGATATATTTCACAGTGACCCAAGACCTAAAACTACTATTCTTGCCGAAGTACCTGAAGGTTATGACTATGGAAATAGTGCTATTTACTTATCATACGATGGAGAAGGTGCTGCCTTAGCTCAACTTGACTGGTATCTTGAGGACACACAACAATTTAGCGAACATTATGGATTAGTGCCGATCGGGCTAGAATGTCATGCCATTTTTGTAACTGAAGAAGATGGGAAGTGGCGATATGCCATTCAGCCAGTAACTGTAGTTGAAAATGGGGTTATCCAATTTGATTTTGAGGATACTACATTAGAAACAGAAGACGAACTGGTGAATGCTATTAATGTATTACCATAAAAGATAGTTTACAGAACACTAGTATTCTGCAAACATTCAAAAAATATTACCTAATAGCAAAAACCAATACGGAGTCTAGTAAGTATGCAAACAACCTAAGTATTTTTTAACAATTAAAAACTATTATCATGAAACACATTTTTTTCTTGTCACTATTAACTTTCTTGCATTTTAGCAGTATTCTGGGACAGTGCCCAGGCAGCCCAATTTACATTACAACTCAACAACAAATAGATGATTTTGCTATTGACTACCCAGGATGTACAGAGATGGAAACCAATATGACTATTTGGCCAACCAGCGGCGAGGTCATAAATAATTTTAATGGTCTCAGTCAGTTGACCAGCATAGATGGTTTGTTGAGTGTCAGAAATGTTGATGCGACAGATTTTTCGGGCTTAGAGAATCTTACTTCAATAGGGCGTTTGAAGGTGATAAGTAATTCTGACCTGACCAATTTATCAGGCTTGAATAACTTGTCTTCGGCTATGGATATAGCATTTGAGAGCAATCCTGCTTTAGTTGATTTATCTGCAATTAGTAATATCAACTCACTAAACGGACTTCTAGTATGGAATAGTCCAGTGACTACAATGGTTGATCTGAGTAATATTGATGCATTAGATTCTTTAACTATTCATCGTACCGAACTTAGCGCTCTGACGGGACTGGAATCAATAATGGAGGTAGGTCGTCTGGGCGTATCCAGAAATGATCTTTTAACCGATCTAGTCGGACTAAATAACCTGGTTTCTGTTGAGCAACTTTATATAAGCTCGAATGATAACCTATCTAGCTTTAATGGCTTGGATGAAATATCGAATATTGAGTACATAGGTATTGATAATAATAATAATTTAACTGACGTGACTGCATTAGCAGATATGGATCATACGATCATAACGTCTCTTGTGATATATGGGAATCCCTTATTGTCATACTGCTCTATCAATAGTATTTGTAATTTTCTGCAACTGCCTAATGCATATAGTTCTATCAGTAATAATGCTTTAGGTTGTGATGATGAAGAGGGAATACTTCTGAATTGTGATGATGTGGCAAGCGTCAATAGTACAGTATTCTATGATCTTAATAACAACCAAGTGCAAGATAATGGCGAACCTCCATTTGAAGGGGCTGCTTTGTTGGTCGATCCAGATGAATTTACCGCTTACGGGAGTACTTTTTATTTATTATCGGGCAATTATACAATTACCTACGACGAGAACTATACACCTGACTGGGTATTAACTACAAGTCCGTCTTCTTATTCCTTAAATTTAGCCGAGGGAGATGTAGCAGATGTTACTTTTGGGGTTCAGCCTACACAACAAATTTCCGAGTTACAAGCTCTAGGGGTTTCTCCATTTACTCGCTGTAATGAGATCATCACTTTTGATTTTGAAGTGAAAAATACGGGAACGACGCTTACCAGTGGTACGCTATGGGTAAGTATTGACCCGAATGTGACTTCAATGAATTTTATTAATCCGCCTGACCAGACAATTGCGCCAAACCTATATGGTTGGAATTTTACAGACCTATATCCAAGTCAGGTCTTTACACAGCAAGTAGAGCTAGGTATTCCCGGACCTCCTGATTTTCCTGTAGGTGATCTGTTATACTTTGACACTTATGCAGATTACACAGATGTAAATGGTACACAAACGAGCCCTGTACATGAGTATCACCCTACGGTTTTTTGTGGTTACGATCCGAATGATAAATTAGTTCAGCCCGACAGAACCAATATTTTCCCTGAGAATTACACGCTATTTGGCGAAAAATTAATCTACACTGTTCGCTTTCAAAATACAGGCAATGATGTAGCTTATGATGTAGAGATCCAGGACATGCTTGACCTTAATCTTGATCCGGGTAGTTTTCAAATATTAAGTAGCAGCCATATGGATGTATTGTCTACCAAACTGGATACAGACGGGTTGATTACATTTACATTTACAGACATCTTTTTGCCAGATTCAACCAGCAATTTTGATGCTAGTCAGGGCTATGTCACTTACAGCATTGATCATAATCCCGGACTAGCTGAAAACACAATTATCAGCAATTTTGCAGATATATATTTTGACGCCAATCCACCAATCACAACCAATACGACTGAAAATGTTCTAGTCAGTGAGTTTCCTACAGTCTCTATAGATCAACCAGTAATTGCTGATAAAATATCTATCGTTCCCAACCCTAATAATGGATATTTTGAAGTGAAAGGTGTAAACGAAGGAACTTATATGATTACCAATACAGCCGGACAAATTTTGAAACAAGGAGATTTTGAAAACGAAAATATGATTAATATTCAAAACTTACCTGCGGGGATATACCTCATCAACATTGAAACTAAAGGTGAATTTTTGACAAAACGCGTAGTTAGATTTTAGAGTAGATAAGGCATCTCGAATCCGGTAATTCGGGGTGCCTTACTCTAATATTTCTAACAACCAACGCTTATCTGGCAGGCGTTCAGTGGTTCTTATTTTATTTAAAATAGCTTTTTTGTTGCCTGGCTTTTTGCGTACCAATTGATCGACAATTCGCATGAAATTCTGATAAGCTTTTCGGATGCCAGGCGATACTAATTCACTTCGTTTCAGGAAAATCTTAGAGGCAGCCAATAAAGAAAGTAAAGCCTCTGTCTCTCCTTGTTCATAATATATTTTCATGAGCATTTTTCGGGCATCTAGATTGTAAAATATATCATTCATTTCGACTTGCAGCAAATACTGCTGTGCCTTATCAAACTCTTTTTTATAGTAAAATAAGTCAGCCATATTATAATGGAAAGCAGTTTCCCTAAATTCTGGTGCAAGTTTGCTTTTGTAGTTATTAATCATCTGCTCTGTCCAGTCAAATTTCCTGAGCCTTAAACCTATTTTGCTGATATTCTTGTAAGTAGAGTGGGGGAGTCGATCGTTTTCAAACAATAAACTACGTTCTAAACCAAATAAATAACGATTAAACAACTCCTCAAAATAGTCTTCACCTGTATTGATTTTCCGAATGCAAAAATTGATCGTGTATCCATAAATACTCTTGATTTCATCTAAAGGGAATTGATGGAAATGTTTTTCTATCAGAACCTTCAGCTTTTCAAAATGTATATTTCCATTGGCTTGCGTCAACATCAGGTATATTTGATAATACACCAGAATAGGAGGAACATTTTCATGCGGATGCTGACCAAGATATTGAGCAATCTTTTCTACTAACTGTAATTGATAATTGGTGGAGAAAATCCGGTTTCTATCCAGTAATTCACAACTATATTTCAATTTATTTGCTAAGTAATAAATGTCAAAATATTCAGATGCTTGTTGAAGTCGTTTGTCTTGTTTGCGTACTTGTTGTCGTAGAAAAAAACGGTTTTCAGCATCTGCCAATAAGTATTTTTGATAATAGAAATCAGCATTATTATGTACTTGTTCTTCAAGCTGATCTGTCGCCTTTTTTAAAGCATATTTGTAGTGTTTATCCAGGTTCTTGTCGATAAAAGCATTGATAATATGGTATTGATGTAAAGTAGGCTGCGTCATGTACTGCCTGTAACCCATATATTGCTCCACCAGCTTTTGCAAAAAACTCATGAGATAATTCATATGCTTATTGTCGTAAGACTTCTTAGGAAATACCTGTCGATAAACATACTTACGCTCAATCTTTTTTGGCGGGAAATGCGGAGCTATTTTTTTTAAATAAGCATAAAAACTAACCAATTCTTCATTCTTGTTGAAAAATGGAGTGGCTATAAATTGCTGAAATTCCCGCAATTCAGTCCTGTTGAAAGCAGATAATACATTAATAAGCTTACTATTTTTCATAATTTTATTTAAAAATTTTGATTAGAATTTAATTTTTTGTGCTTTAAAATACTTTTAATCAATAGTTTAATTTAACTATTTAAAATATTTATGTTGTGTTTTTTTTGATTATTGATTATAAATGTAGTTGTTTTATCTCAATAAGCTGACTACTTTTGAATCGTAAAATGAATATGACTATGTTAAAGGCGCAAAAAATATTTAGTTTAATGCTCGTCACTATGGTGCTGAGCATGGCAGAGTTAAAAGCTCAACTGTTAGTATGGCCAGGCGATGCTAGTAATAACGGGCAGGTAACTAATGTGGATGTATTGTATCTGGGATATGCATACGGCACAAGCGGTCCGGTACGTGATAGTGTTAATACCAATTGGGAAGCACAAAACATAGATACACCCTGGAATCAGGATTTTCCACAATCTCCCATCGGAATGCTCAACTATGCTTATGCAGATTGTAATGGTGATGGTAACATTGATTCTTTAGATTTTCAGACTATTCAGCAAAACTATGACTTCGTGAATGTGGGGGTAACCGCCGACGTATTTGAGCAAGGAGGAGTTGGTGATCCAGAGCTGAGTTTTATGGGAATTGACAGTGTAGTTGCAGGAGGAAATACAATGTTGACACTTCAACTAGAGCTTACAGGACCAATGCCTGTAGATTTCTATGGTATTGCTTTCACAGTAGAATATGACACGCTTACGGTGGTACCTCAAAGTGTAATGTTTCAGGTAGAAGAGCAATGGATAAACCCAAGTCAACCAGGAACTCAATTATTAGTTTTGGATCAGGATAATGGCGCCGGAGAGTTCGATATTGCTATTTCAAGAACTGACCAAATGTCTGTCTCCGGCATGGGAACCATAGGAACCATGTCTCTAATCATCGAAGATAATTTATTTGACATTATAATGCCAGGAACAGATGCATATCTGGAAATTAAAAATATCAGACTAATCAACGATGGTTTTGAAACCATACCGGTGTTGGGCGATTTTCTTACTATTGACTTACTCGCATCAGATGATGAGATTCCCCAGTCTGAAATACTGAAAATATTCCCTAATCCGGCAAATGATTATATCGATATAAGTACGGAATACTACCCTATAAAAAATATAGAGTGCTACAACTCACTTGGACAACTGATCTTTGCTCAAACGGTATCGAGTTATTATGAACGCATACGTCTGCCAGGCTATGCTAAAGGAAGTGTGATACTAAAAGTAAAGACAGATAAAGAAATTTATATTAAAAAGATTATTAAGAAATAAATCATACCAAAACATGAAAAAAACATTATTACTATTGACTTTACTGCTTTGCAGTACCTTATCTCTACTCGCACAAACAGGTTCTGCGAGTGGTATTGTAACTAATCCGGATGGCTCACCCGTCGCTGGCGCACAAGTTGTGACTTTTGCAGAGTATTGTGGTGTTACAGAGGTTGATTCTACTATAACCAGCCCCAATGGTTATTATTACATTGAGCTTTTTGATATTGTAAACTGTCCACAGGGAACAGTTGATGTTGTGGTTTTTTGTGGCGGGATAGCTTACACAACCACTACTATATTCCCATCACCTATATTTGGCTATGATATAATAGTGGATGTTACTTGCCAAAACTCTAATACTGGCTGTAATGCAGTTATCAACTACCAGAATACTGACTTGGATTACTGGTTTGAAGGTGTAGTAAATGGCGGTGCGGCACCCTATACTTATGTCTGGGATTTCGGCGATGGAGCGACTTCAACGGCTGAAAACCCGACATACACCTATAGTACACCAGGACAGTATAATGTATGTCTTGAAGTAGCTAGTGCAGACTCGTTATTTTGTTCAGATTGTATAACAATCTTTGCCATAGACAGTACAAATAGTAACAACTGTGTCATTTCAAATATTGATGTGCAGCCTTCACCTATTGGAGGTTGGAGTTTTATTCCAAGTGTTTCTGGTGGCACGCCTCCATATAACTATGCCTGGGATTTGGGCGATGGAAATACATCGACTGATGCCAACCCAATTAACTTTTATAATGTACCGGGAGTTTATACAGCTTGTCTTACAGTAACAGATGCTGCGGGTGTTACTTGTAGTAATTGTGTTACGTTCACTATACAGGGAGGAGGGAATAACTGCATTGACCAGTCGCAAATAGACCCTAATATGGCTTGTCCACAGATCATTGCTCCAGTTTGCGGTTGTGATGGTGTAACTTATAACAATGAATGCGAAGCTCAGTATTGGTATGGTGTAACTTCATGGACGCCAGGTTCCTGTTTCAACCAACAAGACACCTGCATTGACTGGACAGTAATGGACTTTAGCGCTGTTTGTCCAGGTTATGATCCGGTTTGTGGTTGCGATGGGGTGACTTATGATAATGAATGTATTGCCTATTATTGCTTTGGTGTTATTGACTGGACAGCCGGTGCTTGTGGTGGCAATGGCAATAATGGCGGTGGTGGAAATAATGACACACTGGCTTGTCCGAATATCTGGGCAGAATTCCTTTACTATGGTGAAGCCGGATCACAGCCGGATACTTATGATTATGTGTTTGCGAGTGCAGTCAGTGGAGCTCCACCATTCGAGTATTACTGGGACTTAGGCGACAGCACGATTTCTACAGATGCTATAGTTGCTCACACCTACACGGCACCTGATTCAACACAAAGTTATACAGTCTGTCTGACGGTTACAGATGCAGACTCTTGCTCAGCTACTGTTTGTGAAACCATTGCTATAGATGCTTCGCCAAACGGTACGCTAGGTGGCAATCTATGGGAAGGCGACAATTACAGCGGAAGTATAGAAGAATTTGCTGGTGGCAGCGGGCCAGGCGATCCATTGGAAGGTATTGATGTTGTCCTTTATGGTGCTGACCAAACAACAGTGGTAGCAACTACAGTGACAAATGCTTCCGGGGTTTATGAATTTGGAAATCTTTTCTTTGGCGATTACTACGTTCAAATACAGATTCCGAATATTCCACATACTCCAGTACGCTACAAGCTTACTCCGATTGTACAAATGGATATGGATGCAGATTTCGTGGTGAATGACTCAGGCATTACAACGGATGTAGAAGATAATGAGTTTGTAGAAGACCTGAAAATCTTCCCGAATCCAGTAAATGATCTACTAAATGTAGAGCTACAATTGAAAGATGCGACAGACATCAGCATCCGTCTGACAGATGTGATGGGACGCACCTTATCTGCTCAGGAAGTGAGTGCTACGAGTGATCGTCTAATGCTTCAAATGAATACTAATGATCTGCCATCTGGTATGTATCTGCTCAGTATTCAGGCAGGTAATGAGGTGATCGGACGTAAAGTGTTTAAAGAGTAGGTAATATTAATTGTGGTTACAAATTCAATAAAACAATATAAAATTGGAGGCAGACATCTTTTGGTGTCTGCCTTTTTTGTGTTGTACGGGCTACTTCATTTGCCCACTGCTATGTACAGGCTGAGCCTTCTATAAAACCTTCAAGATAATGGTAGACAAAGAAAGGTAGTTGGCTCACTACTATGATTTACTAAACCCCAACAAACCCTCCCCACTCTCAATAAATCCAAAAACATAAGCCTGCGCTGCTTCACAAGCCCCATAAAGCCCCATATTCCTAGCAAGATTCGCAGCAATAGCTGAAGACAAAACACAACCCGTCCCATGCTTGTTCAGCTTAGAACGAGGCTGAGTCAGTTCCCGAACAGGAAAACCTTGTTCTATCAACAAATCCGTAGAAGTATCAGAATCACCATGCCCGCCTTTTAGTAAGATATTGCAAGAATACTGTGCAGTAATTTCATGGCTAGGAATAGAGCCGAATAGCTGTTTATACTCATTTAAATTGGGCGTTAGCAAATAGATAGAAGCACATATTTTTTGTAGAATGGAATTTTCAATATGGCTATGAAATTCAAAACCAGCACTAGCAGAAAGAATAGGATCCCAGATAATTTTTATGTCAGGATTATATTGTTTTAAACGCTGAATTAGTTCCAATAAAACATCAGGATTTTCAATAAGACCTATTTTTACAATGTTTATATCAAAACGTTGTAGCAATATTTCAAGCTGTTCAAGAATAAGCTTAAGCGGTGTCCAGTGAACAGCATCGAACTGAACATCATTTTGAACTGTCAATGCTGCGCAAACAGAGAGTCCATAACATTGATGGCTTTCTATCGTCTTAATATCAGCAGTGAGTCCGGCTCCGCTACTTGGGTCAAATCCGGCAATGCTAAGAACAACTGGTCGCTCAATCCTGGCTTTGTGGGACATGTACGTTTTCCTCCTTAATTAATTCCTTACGAATCAGTTTTAAGTACAATTGAGCTGTAGCCAATACGTCTTTCTGGCAATAAATAGCAATATCTTCCAGTCGATCCTGAGTCCAGTAAGCTACACCGACCTGGCTGCCATCCATATCGCTCTTAGGTGTAGGAATTCCGAATACCTGACACAACAAATTCAAAGAAGTATAATTCTTTCTGTCGCCAAATTTCCATAATTCCAGTGTATCCAGCATGTAGTTCAGTTCCCAGGGTTTCTTGCCATGAATCTGCAATTTTCGGGGAAAAGGCAAGAGGTTGAGTGCCATACGGCGACAGATATATGGAATGTCAAATTCTTTGATATTATGCCCACAGAGGTAGGCAAAACGTGGTGTTTTATCCAGTAATTCAGCAAATTCAGTCAATAATTTTGCCTCATCATCCCCATAATAAGATTTCAATCTAAAATGCATCTCTCCATCATCATCTATCACTACATAGCCCACCGAAATACAGACGATCTTGCCAAACTCAGCATAAATACCAGCTTTCTCTGTGTAGGTTTCCGGCAAATCAGGCATATCCTCAGCATTGCGATAAATTTGTTTTGCTTTGGTCTGCCACAATTCCTGCAAACCCTGTGGCATATCACCAAATTCGGCATGACCAGAAACAGTCTCTACATCCAGAAAAAGTATATTACTAACGTTAATGCTTTCTAACATAAGTCTTTTGATTTCAAAATTTAAGGTGTGCAAAAATACGGTATTCAAACCATAAAACAATGTAACACCACAGATAACACAGATTGTCACAGATAAAACAGAGATTCTTTTTGTGATAATCTGAATAAATCTGTGGTGAATTAGCCTATGAAGCACACGCTACAAAATATAAAAAATACCTACCTTTGCGAACTGATTTTAATAGTAAAGCGTTACGTCAACACGTTAACACAATAACACATCAACACAATAAAAGAAATGAGTATTTCCAAGCATTACAGTCCAGAACAGACAGAAGACAAATGGTACGCCCATTGGATGGAAAAAGAATATTTTTATTCAACGCCAGACGAGCGTGAACCTTTCACTATCGTCATTCCTCCGCCAAACGTCACCGGTGTGCTGCATATGGGACACATGCTGAACAATACCATTCAGGATATTTTGATTCGTAAAGCCCGACTGGAAGGCAAAAATGCCTGTTGGGTTCCAGGAACCGACCATGCTTCTATTGCTACGGAGGCTAAAGTCGTTCGTATGCTACGTGAGCAAGGCATCAAAAAATCTGACCTGACCAGAGATGAGTTTTTAGAAAAAGCCTTTGAATGGAAAGATAAATATGGCGGAATTATCCTGAATCAACTTCGCAAACTAGGCGCTTCCTGTGATTGGAAACGTACCCGTTTCACCATGGAAGAAAGCCTTTCTAAAGCCGTTCTCAAAACTTTCGTTGATCTATATAAAAAGGACAAAGTTTACCGTGATCTACGCATGGTCAATTGGGATCCCAAAGCCCAAACGGTATTGTCCAACGAAGAAGTTATTTACAAGGATAAACAGCGTAAACTATACAAGATTCGCTATCAGATAGAAGGTACGGATGAATGGCTGACTGTTGCCACAACACGCCCTGAAACCATCATGGGAGATACTGGTGTTGCCGTTAATCCTAAAGATGAACGCTATACACATCTAAAAGGAAAACGGGCTATTCTGCCACTTATCAACAAACCAGTTCCGATTATTTTCGACAGTTATGTAGACATAGAATTCGGTACAGGAGCCTTGAAAGTTACGCCTGCGCATGATATTAATGACTACGAAATTGGGCAACGCCATAACTTAGAGGTGGTTAATATTTTAAATGATGACGCTACGCTCAATGAGGCGGCTCAGATTTATATTGGAGAAGATCGTTTCAAAGCCAGAAAACTAGCCATTGCTGATCTGGAAGCTGCTGGTCAGTTGGTGGAGATTGAAGATTATCAGAGCAGCGTTGGTTTCTCTGAACGTAATCCAGATACGATGGTAGAGCCTAAGCTTTCTCTGCAATGGTATGTTCGCATGGAAGAACTGGTAAAACCTGCCTTAGAGGCGGTTATGAGTGACGAAGTAAGCTTTTACCCTAAGAAATTTAAGAATACTTATAATCACTGGATGTCCAATGTTCGCCCCTGGTGTATTTCTCGTCAGTTGTGGTGGGGACAGCGTATTCCTGCCTGGTATATGGGGGACGATGTTTTTGTTGCAGAAACAGCAGAAGAAGCTTTAGAGATAGCAAGAACACAAACTGGTAATGCCAACCTGAGCATAGATGACCTAAGACAGGACGAAGATGTTTTCGATACCTGGTTCTCCTCCTGGCTATGGCCAATCTCCGTATTTGATGGTTTTGAAAGACGGGACGACCTGGATTATTATTATCCGACCAATGTATTGGTAACGGGCTGGGATATTATTTTCCTTTGGGTAGCACGTATGGTCATTGTTGGCTATGAATGGGAAGGTAAAAAGCCTTTTAATGATGTCTATTTTACAGGAATGGTTCGGGATCAGAAGCGTCGTAAAATGAGTAAATCGCTCGGTAATTCACCGGATGCACTGAAGCTTATAGAAAAGTTTGGGGCTGATGGTGTTCGCTTTGGTATGTTATCTTGTTCACCGGCTGGTGGTGATTTGTTATTTGATGAAAAGCTGTGCGAGAACGGGCGTAATTTTTCTAATAAAATATGGAATGCCTTACGTTTGATTAAAGGTTGGGAAGTCGATCCAGCTCCTGCCAATGCTGAGATTGCGCAAGCGGATCAGGTCGCTATTGACTGGATAGAAAGCAAGTTGGATCAACTCATTCACGAATTGGAAGATAATTTCAAAACTTATCGTTTGTCAGAAGGACTGGTTTCTTTATACAGCTTTATTTGGGGAGATTTCTGTTCCTGGTATCTGGAAATGGTTAAGCCTGAATATGGCAAACCAATTTCTCAACATACCTATGAGAAAACACTCGATATTTTTGAGAAATTGATGACAACGCTGCATCCTTTTATGCCTTTCCTTACGGAGGAAGTATGGCATCAGTTAAGAGAGCGTAAAGAAGGTGAAGATTGTATCGTCAGCCAATGGCATAAATCCGGTGATTTTGATGAAGCATTGATCAAAAATATGGCTTTGGCAACGGATGTTATTTCTAAAGTTAGGGATATTCGCAATCAAAATCAGATGAGCCCGAAAGAGGCTTTTGCATTAAAAGCTCAGTCTACTCAGGAATCTAAAGCTTTGACAGAACATGACGGTCTGAAATCTATCATTATCAAACTGGCTAATCTGGAAGATTTTGCTTTATTGGCAGATGGTGAAGAAGGCGTTTCTTTCATTAGTGGTGCAACGGAGTACCACGCTATGTTTGAACGTAAGATCGATGCCGCCGCAGAACGCAAGAAAATAGAAGGAGAGTTAAAGCGTCTGAATGGTTTTGTTACTGGTATTGGAAAGAAACTAAGTAATGAACGTTTTGTCAATGGTGCGCCGGAAGCCGTTGTTGCTAAAGAAAAGCAAAAGCTGGCTGATGGTCAGGCGAAAATTAAGATTTTGGAGGAAAGCCTGGCGAAGTTGGGGTAGTTGGTTATTGATTCATAACCCAAAAAGGATTAGTACGCTTTTCTAAATGATTTAAATATGCCAAAATTAACGCTCAATCAACTCAAGGAAAAATTTATAGGTAAAAAAGGAACTACTCAACGAATTAAATTTGAGGCAGACGTGAAGGAGGTATTGGCGAAGGCTGAGGAAAAGGAACTTTTCGAGTTAAAAGCGATTCCAGATAGTTTAATGCCTTCTAAAGTCTACAAGTATAGTGAATGGGATAATTTGGAAGCTCACACTAAGAGCTTGATTAGTGAAAGAGAAGTTTACATGGCTAACCCAGCAGAATTTTATGCTGACTATCCAGAATGTAGATTACCACGCCGTTATGACTTGCTAGAGGATAAGGATGCCTTTGTGAAATGCTATATTTTACATGAAATAGCTGCAGATAAGCTTCCTGAACCTAGACTCAAGCACAATTTTATTGAACTATTAAAAACTGCTAGAAAAGGGCTTTCTAATCATGCGGAAGCTGAAATGAAGTTTTACAAGAAAAGGTATAATGGATTCGGAATATTCTGTACTTGTGAGTCAAAAGATAGCGTTTATATGTGGGAAAAACGGGGTGATTTTTTCCAAGGATATTGTGTTGGCTTTAATACAACAGAGCTATTAAAATATGAGAATTTTCTAGGCATTTGTGGGGTTATTAACTATTATGATACAAATAACGTTCCTATAATTTTACCTATTTATCCATTTTTTAAAGATGAAAATTATGGAGCAAAATCAATAATTACTGAAATTTTCAGCATTCCGTTGACGTATAAAGAAGAAAAGGAATATCGTTTTTTTAAAACAAATTCTGTAAATGGTAAAATGTGTGATTATACATTGGCGGAAAGAAGAAAAGTACTACCTGAATCTGCATTTTCTGAGATAATTGTAGGTTATGCAATGAGAAGGGAGGATAGGGAGGAACTCATAAAACATGCATCCTCAACAATGCCAAATGTTCCAATTTTTGAAGCTAGATATTTAAACCCTAATGTAGAGTTTACTCAAATTAAATAATTCAATCAAACTATTTCCTTGAAAAGACCGTATATTTACTTAGAAAGTGGTGAAACGAAGCCTAGACATTTATATATTGACGCTGAGAATGCTGATGAGATTATGGATGTATTGGAAAGTAATGCCCGATATGTCAAGAAGTTTAAATACGTGGTATATATCATACTTAATGAACAGCCCACAAAGGATATTTTTGGAAAAGAGGCTATATCTGAAGCAACAAAAGATGTCTACGCAATAAAATTGTTTAAAGGAAGTGAAAACACCCGGATTTATTGTAAAACCTATGATATAGATGACGAATTTCACATTGTCATGGGAGCAATAGTAGCACGTAAAAAATCCCAAAAATTAAAAAAAAAAATTAGAAAAGTAATCGAA
>JAHDFX010000367.1 GCA_020627965.1 Saprospiraceae bacterium
TTAAAACGTTGCCCTGCTTCTGTCCTGTCTTTGGTGTTTTTGTAGATTTTGATGTCATGATGTAAAATTAACTCTACCAGCTTTTGAGTTCTGGTGACATCGTGTTCATCGCCAAAAATATATCCTTTTACTTTTCCTTTCTTTGCATTTTCTAAGCCTGTTTTGTAAAATTCACGTTGAAAATCGAGTAATTCCTGACGTAAATTTTGTCCGGCTTTTAATGTGGAGAGCGAGGTTCTAAACTGATTTTTTACTGTAAAAGGAAAGCTCACATCACCATGCACACTTTCTTGTAAATGCCCTCTTGAACTAGCTTGTTCAAATAATATCCCAATACATCCGTTAGCATCAGGGTAAGTAGAGCCTTTTCCATAATAGAAATCATCAAAAGATTCTTTGGTGTAGTACAAAGATCCAATTTCATCGAGGAATTGGGCGTGGTACTCAGCTATTTTACCTGTTAACTCCTGATTCTTTGCCGGTGTAAGCGGATTAGTTCTTGTGGGAATACCAGGCTGAAAAAAGAAGGTATTATTAGTACCCATTTCGTGATGATCGGTCAGAATATTAGGTTTCCACTCCTGAAACTTCTTAATACGCCCCTGACTTTCAGGATGCTGAACAGGTAACCAATCTCTATTCAGGTCAAACCAGTAGTGATTCGTTCTTCCTCTGGGCCAAGCTTCCTGATGCTCTCTTGTATCTGCATCTGCCATCGGGTTTTTGCTTTTATGCGAATTTACCCATGAGGCAAAACGATTTACGCCATCGGGATTGAAACAAGGATCAAGCAGGATAATAGATTCATTGAGTAGCTCATCAATTTCATTTCCTTTGGCTGCTGCCAAATGATAAGCTAATAAGATTGCAGCATTTACACCACTAGGTTCATTACCATGTACACTGTAACCCTGATACACCACCACTGGCATATTTTTGGTTTTTAATGAAGCTGACTTGCCCGGATCGGTTAGCGCTACATGATCTGCTTTGATCTTTGATATATTCTGATGATTACCAGAAGAAGTGATTGTTGCCAGTAAAAGCGGCCTGTCTTCATAAGAACGAGCATACTCATCCAGCACTATACGATCAGAGACTCTAGCAAGTGTTTTCATATACATCACTACCTGATCGTGACTAATATGCCATTTTCCAATTGGCCATCCCAGTACATCTTCAGGTGTAGGTATATCTTTGTTATATTCTATGCCTTCTGGCAAATAATATTCAATGTTTTGTGCATTATTTTGTGAAGATAACATCACAAATAATAACACACATAGACCAGCTCTCATTCCCATAAAATTATTCTCTACTTTATAATTGCTTCACCAATAACACGTTCATTCAAAACATACATCAATGAAGCACAATATTTTTCAAATATAATATTTTCCCATTAATTTTTCAGCCATAAACCCTATACTCAAAAGCAGTTTTGAGTTTATCGGATCAAAGTAACATCTCCACTTGTAACTACTTCTCCACCTTCACTATTTTGGTATTTCAACACATAAACATAAGTTCCGACAGGCTGTTCAGTGCCTTTATAAGTGCCATCCCAACCGCTATTGGAGTCGTCATGAACACGTTCGCCCCATCTATTAAAAACATAGAAACTAATAAGTGCTGCGCCTCCCTGAACTTCAGGAAACAGCACGTCATTAAATGAGTCGCCATTAGGAGAAAAGGCAGAAGGTAAGCCCACCAATTGACGGACAGGCTCTACAGAGACAATGACTTCATCACTGCTCACACAGCCATTGTCTCCGATAGCTGTAAGTGTATATGCAATGGTAGCTCCGGGTTGTACTGTTGGAGTAAGTGAATTAGGGTCACTCAAGCCTGTAGCTGGCGACCAGGCAAAAGTATAGCCTTGATTGGTCATGATCGTAGCATTAATCTGTACAGGATCATCGCCATCCAACATCATAATATCCATGCCTGCATCCACAATAATTTCTTCGTAAGTTGGTATAGTAACAATTAATTCTTCTGTACATGAATTAGCATCTGTAACAGTCACTTCATATGTATCAGCAGAGAGTGAGTTGATATCCTCATCTGTACTTCCATTTGACCAAAAATACATATAAGGTGGTGTAGCTCCATCTACAGATAAGTTTACTGCCCCCTGATTCGCTCCTACACAGGTACTATCTAAAGCAGCACTTAGCATCAGTAAAGAAGGCTCTGAGATCATTACTGGTGTTGGATAATCAATTACACAACCTTGAGCATCTATTATTTGAATATCATAATTACCAGCGCCTACGCCAGCAAATGTATAGGTTGAATTATTATCTACCACTGTTGAATTACCTCCATCAATCGAATATTCAAAAGGAGCCTGCCCGCCGTTTACAATCAAAGTGATTGTTCCATCTGACACACCTTTACAAGTAACATTTGTCTCCTCAATGCTTACCACAGTAAAACTTGCGCAGGATGGGTCAGTCAAGGTAACCGAAGCAGAAAAAATACAGTTATTGGCATCTATGATCTGTAGGTTACAATTACCTGCTCCCAGATTATCAATGTAAAAAGTACCACCACAGATACCCGCACCATTTAGTACAGTTCCACAACTTGCATTAACAGAATAAGGAGCTGTTCCTCCTGAAGGTGTAAGGCAAATTTGTCCGTTGGTGCTGCCTTGTGCACTTGGATTTTGTGTATTAATAGCTGCGCCAACTAATGTAGGTTCGTTGACAACAACAGGATTGTTGATGTAAGAAGCCGTGCAAGTTCCCAGA
Organism: Saprospiraceae bacterium; assembly: GCA_020627965.1. Taxonomy (GTDB): domain Bacteria; phylum Bacteroidota; class Bacteroidia; order Chitinophagales; family Saprospiraceae; genus JAHDEO01. Next base: position 2,760 of record JAHDFX010000367.1, read on the forward strand.
TAAATAATCTCCACTTCATAAGTTCCTGCCTCTAGACCTGTAAAGGTATAAGAACTGGAATTTTCCAAGAAAACTGTGTCTGCATTTGTACCATTATCTATAACATATGTTATCGGCAATACCTGACCAGAAGTTTGAATTGTAACACCGCCATTATCAGCTCCATTACAAGAAGCATCATTTATTTGTACATTGGTGATACTTTCTATACCACAGTCTGGTTCACTCACCTCAACAACTAAGGTATCCAGACAACCAGCTCCATCCGTCAGATAAATTTCATAGGTATCTGCTACCAGCCCGCTAACAATATAATTATTAGTACAAGGGCCAGAAGTACTTGCAAATCCTCCTGCATTGCCTCCTGTAGAACTATATGCTGCGGTAAATGGCATTGTTGCATCTTCCACACATAATAAAATACCTCCATCACTACCTCCTGGTGAGCTGACATTTGTAATGTCAGTCGAGACTGTAAAATTGTTTGTATATCCAACGATAAGAGGATTCCCTACATATGTTTCAATACATAGGTTTTGATCCTGTACCCAGATCATATAAGTTCCGGGAGTGATGTCTTCAAAGGTGAAGGTTGTGTTATTTGTTGGAGGTGTAAAGTTGACTCCATCTATAGAATATTGATAACCTCCTGTATTTCCAGATATAGAAATGTTTATCTCTCCATCATCTGTGTTATTACAAGAAGCAGGATCAACTAATACAGCATCAATGGAGAGGACACATTCAGCCCCTGCAATAGAGATTCCTCTACTAGT
>JAHDFX010000103.1 GCA_020627965.1 Saprospiraceae bacterium
AGGAAACCATCGTTTTACCATTGGATGATACTGAAATATTAGATAAAACATTGCAAGAGCATGGTCATGACATAGCCTGTATCATCATTGAACCTATTCCGGCTAATAATGGACTGCTTTTACAGGATAAATCTTTTCTGGAATGTCTAAGGTTAAAATGCCATAAATATGGAGTTTTACTGATCTTCGATGAGGTAATTTCGGGTTTCAGAGTAGGTTTTGAAGGTGCTGCCGGACATTATGATATACAACCAGATATTATCACTTATGGTAAAATCATTGGTGGCGGAATGCCTGTTGGCGCTTATGGTGGCAGCAAGGAAATGATGTCTCATATAGCTCCTGAAGGTCCCGTTTATCAGGCGGGTACATTGTCGGCTAATCCGGTAGCTATGGCGGCAGGTTATGCTGCTTTGCAACAACTATTAGAACCAGGCTTTTATGGCAGGCAAGTTGAAAACACACAATACTTTACTGGTAAAATATTAGCTTACGCAAAAGAAAAAGGCTATGAATTGACTATGCCGAATATTGGTTCTATCTTTTGGGTAGCCTTTACACATGAGCGCATTACCAAAGCCGACCAAATTAAGTCGGAGAGCATGGATAAATTTAAAGTATTGCATCATGAATTACTCGAAAGAGGTGTATATCTTGGCCCTTCAGGCTATGAAGTAGGTTTTGTATCGGCGGCGCACACTAAAGTAGACTTAGATATTGCTGCTGATAAAATGTGTGAAGCTTTAGATATTGTATTTGGATAAGATAGAAGTTACATGAAAACGAAAACACATAAAGCAAATAAGGTCAATGTCGTCACGCTTGGCTGTTCAAAGAATGTAGTAGATTCAGAAGTATTGATGATGCAGTTACGTGCCAATGACTACGATGTAGTACATGACGGTGGTATGGTAGACGAACCGAATATTGTCATTATCAATACCTGTGGCTTCATAGAGAGAGCCAAGGAAGAATCTATCAATACGATTCTGGAATATGCCGAGGTAAAAACACAGGGCGACATTGAAAAGTTATATGTAACCGGGTGCTTGTCGCAACGTTATAAAGACGATCTGGAAAAGGAAATACCTGAAGTAGATGCTTATTTTGGCACTTTGGAACTCCCCCATTTATTGGCAAAGCTAAATGCTGATTATAAGCATGAATTAATTGGAGAACGCCTGTTAAGCACACCACAGCATTATGCTTATTTAAAGATTTCGGAGGGCTGTAATCGCACCTGTGCTTTCTGTGCTATTCCATTGATGCGGGGTAAGCATATTTCTAAGTCGATTGAAGCATTAGTTGCAGAAGCTAAAAATCTTGCTAAAAATGGCGTTAAAGAGCTGATGTTAATTGCTCAGGAACTGACCTATTATGGTTTAGATATTTATAAAAAGAGAGAACTTCCAAAATTACTTCATGCTTTGGCTGATGTAGATGGTATTGAATGGATACGCCTGCACTATGCCTATCCCAGTAAATTTCCCAGAGCGATATTTGATGCGATGGCAGAACGTTCTGAAGTATGTAATTATCTGGATATTCCTTTTCAGCATGCCAGCGATACGGTATTGGAAAGAATGCGCAGGCAGATTACCCGAACAGAGCAGGAAGACCTCATTGCTTATGCCAGAGAACGTGTTCCTGAAATTGCTATTCGTACGACCTTATTAGTCGGTTTCCCTGGTGAAACAGAGGAAGAATTTGAGGAGTTATGCGATTTTGTACAAAAAATGCGTTTCGAGCGTGTTGGTGTTTTCACCTATTCGCATGAAGAGAACACACCTGCCGATACGCTTCCAGATGATATTCCTCAGGAAGTAAAAGAAGCTCGTGCTGCACGCATTATGGAAATTCAACAAGACATCTCTGCAGAGAAAAACGCAGCCCTTGCCGGAAAGACCTTAAAGGTACTCTTTGATCGTAAGGAAGGTGAATATTTCATAGGCAGAACAGAATACGATTCGCCGGAAGTTGACAATGAAGTTCTGGTTCATGCCGAGAAGAACTATATCAGAGTTGGAGATTTCGCACAGGTTCGCATCACCGAAGGTCAGGATTACGACTTGTACGGAGAATTAGTTTCTTAACTAAAACAGACGCTAATTCACCTGACGTCCATAATTCATGTCAGAGTAATAGATCAAAGCCCAGTCACCGTCTGCTTTATAAAAACGACGTTCAATAAAAAGCCCTTGTGGCAGAAAGACTCTTTCGATAACCAAGTCGTTCATACTAGTCAGTTCCTGTTTGAATTCTCCTGTACTGAAGTCTACTTCTTCATGGATCATCCACTTGTCTTTTTCCCAGTAAAATTCTTCTTCTAACTGAGTAGAATCTTGTATAGTTGGGCGTCCGGGAAGCGGAAAACGGATATGTGTTAATTGAAAAGCACTATCACGATGAAATTTTTTATAAAAATTATCAAAATCTTTACTAATTTCATTTTGCTCTTCTGAACTTTCTACCTGCGGTTTGTTATTTGTACATCCGAAGACCATAAGACAAATAGCCACTAATAAAAATCCTGTATAAATTTGTTTAGCCATTGATTTCATATAAATGATAATATAAAAGAGCGAAAAAGATACGTTTTTTTCAGCTCTACCTAAGTACATTGTTGTCTCTTATTTTTGAATAGCGTAAACCAACACGTAATCTTCTATTTGCTCAAAACTGATTTGGTATTCTTTCTGAAATTTGTCTTTTTTCACCCAACCTCTGCATGTTCCTTTTGCCTGATATGCAAATGGCTCTATATGGATGTGTTTTATAAAATCCAGTTGACGCCTGCCATATGCTTTATATAAAGACTCTTTAGCTCCCCAATAAATATGTAAATGTTCCATTTTAAATGCTCCCAGGCTATTCGTTTCTTCAGGACGCATGTATTTGTGCGCAATGCGCTCAATCTTGGGTACTAGCTTTTGAACATCAATACCTACAGGCTGTTTACTCATAATAGCCGTAACTACCTGCCCAGAGGAATGGCTTAGAGAGATTTCATGACTGGTATTTACAAGATGAGGTTTGCCAAATTTATCTGCTTCGCAAAGTAGGCGTTTTTCTGACTTAGTCAAACAATGTACCAGCCAACGTCCTGCCAGCCATTCCAAACGACGATTTCCCTTAATTTGTTCTAATCTGGTTTCTTCAGCAGCCGTCAAATCCATCTGACTCAAGAAAAAAGACTCTTCTTCTTTGATATACCAAAACCCTAAGTCTGTATCAGATCCAACTGGTTTTATAAACGATAATGGCAAGACAATACTTTTTGATGAAGATGCGAATTTAATATAATTTCTTAGCTTAGAACGTGTTTAAAACAAACTCATCTGCCCATCCGGTCTTACAGTATCCGAACAACTACCATCTAAGGAAGGAATATGCATATTTAATCCGCAACGAATATTTATTTTTTCGATAAAATAAGCAGCAATTCTAGGAGCTAGTATATTGTCGGGTTCATGAGGAAAGAAAAAGACCTGTTTCAAGCCTTTATTATGCCAGTCTGCCAGCCTTTCTACCCATTCATCAATTCTGCTGTAATCAGTAGCATGAAGCGCATTACCAACAAAGCGTATTAAGGCTGTATCTGTTGTGAGTCGTTGGTGTAAAACGTCTCTTCGCCCTGCGACGTCGGTTATTACAGGGCTGATCTGGTATTTTTCCAGAAGCCTTCCTAATGTTTCTGTTTTTTCAGGTTCCGCAAACCAGCTTTCATGCCTTAATTCGACTGCAAGTGGGATTTGTTTTGGAAAGTTAGCCAGAAAACGCTCCAATAAATTTAGCCTGTCAAAGCCAAAATAAGGAGGCAATTGCATGAAACAACAACCTAATTTATCTCCCAATTCAGATACATTTTCACAGAACAACTGTGTTTGTTCTTTGCTCAATCCTAAATCCCGACTATGACTAATCGTTTGAGGAATTTTAGGGCAAAATCGAAAATGTTCAGGGCTTGTCTTACGCCATTTATTTATTATCTCTAAAGTAGGTATTCTGTAATGTGTGGTATTCAGCTCTATTGTTCCAAATTGCCGGGAATAATAATATAGAAAATCCTCGGATTTGGTTTTAGGCGGATACAATGATCCTATCCACTCTTTCATATTCCACCCCGTACAACCTACATATAACTGAAGTGGCTCCTTCCTCTGTGGTAGTTTACGGAGTAATTCACCAGTTCCTTCAGCATCTGATGGTAATTGAAAATTGACTTGTTCTATATTTTCCAGCTTTCCAAACTTCATCTTCTAATATATAAAAAAAGCCTACCCGAAGGTAGGCTTTATATATTCTAACAGCTAAAAATTACTGATTAGTAGAAGTACGCTCTACTTTTAAAGGCTTAACAGAAGCCTTAATAGTTTTAGCTTTTAATTCAGGCTTAGCAGCATTAGCAGCAGCAGCTTTTTTAGCAGCACAAGTCTTTGCGCAAGAAGCTTTCTTAGCAGAAGAACAAGACTTCTTGGCTGGAGCAGCAGCAGTTCCTGCACTTGCACCCATAGCACTTACTTTAACCGCTTTTGATGGAGCAGCATTAACGAATTTCTTAGCATCCGAACAGTACTTCACATCTGTATAAGATACTTTTCCTGAAGCAGGACAAACACTTTTTCTAGCATAAGAAACTTTTCCTGAAGTAGAACAAGTTTTCTTTACAACAGAAGCATCATTTGCCATAGCAACTGCAACAGCTTTAGAACAAACTTTCTTTTCAGCACCTTCAATGCTTACTGTAGTTGCTGTAGCTTTACCTTTTGTGCAAGCAGCTTTAGACTTAGAGCAGGCAGCTTTCTGAGCTGCTGTACAAGACTTCTTGGCTGGAGCAGCAGCAGTTCCTGCACTTGCACCTTGCGATGTAAATACAGCACTCTTCTCAGGAGCTACATTTACAAATTTCTTAGAATCTGCACAGTATTTCACGTCTGTGTAAGATACTTTTCCAGAATTAGCACATACATTCTTTCTGGCATAAGAAACTTTTCCTGAAGCAGAACAAGTTTTCTTTACAATAGAATGGTCGTCTGCCATAGCAGCCGCAACAGCTTTAGAGCAAACTTTTCCTTCTGCTCCATCAACACTTACTGTTGTTGCTTTAGCCTTAGTGCAAGTCTTAGTTGCAGCAGTTTTTGATTTAGTACATTGTGCTTGAACAGTTGTTCCAACAAAAGCAAACACAGCTACTAGTAAGAGTAATTTTTTCATGATAATAATTCTTTTAAAAAATAATATTGCAGAATAACAAATATTCAATATGTCTTTACAAGATAAGGACTAAATAAGAAACATCCATATCTTAATAAAGTTTTAACGTTACTTTGACGTCATTTTGTCCAATTTGGGACATTTAAAAAAATGGTTTTACATTCTCGCAATGATTGTACGATTACCTTTCACTTTTTGGTTCAAATCTACTTCAATTTTTGAGCCAATTGGTAAAAATAAATCTACACGGGAGCCAAATTTGATAAAACCCAGCTCTGTTCCCTGCTTCACTTCTTCTCCTTCCTGAACGTAATTGACAATGCGTTTTGCAAGCGCACCTGCAATTTGACGCAATAAAACTTCCGCTTTATCATTGCCAATGACAGTCGTCGTACGCTCGTTTTCAGTAGATGACTTTGGGTGCCAGGCTACCAAATATTTTCCTGGATGATATTTAAAATAGTTGATCCTGCCACCTATGGGGTTTCGATTTACATGTACATTGGTCGGTGACATAAATATTGAAATCTGAAGACGTTTGTCCTGGAAATATTCTGGTTCGTGTACTTCCTCTATCACCACTACTTTTCCATCTGCTGGTGCATATATGATATCATCATCAGCAATATAAATGTCTCTATTAGGGTTTCGGAAAAATTGTAACACAATCAAAAATATAACCCCGCAACAAATTCCCGTTCTCCAATGCAAAACAGCATTTTGTGGTGCCAGTTGGTAGACTAAAGCCATTACGCCAAGCGAAAACAATAAGGTCAGCAAAATCAATACAATCCCTTCTTTATGTATCTTCATCATAATCCTGGTAATTCTAGTGTGTTATTTGAAAACAGTTATACCTAAATATCGTTCAACTCACAAAGCTAACAAAAAAGCAAAAAAAACGTTGTTAAATCTACGATTGTGACATTCATTTAAACGATCAAAAACAAGTCAAATTGCTGTTTTATTGGACTTTAATGCTTCGTTAATAAAATGTTAAGAATTTATATTTTTCTCAAAAAGTGAAAATTTTGAGCCAATATAGGTAAGCGGCAGCGAAGGGAATAACAAAAATAAAAGCATCAAAGCGATCTAAGAAACCTCCATGCCCAGGCAGCATATTTCCTGAGTCTTTAATCTTTACACTACGCTTAAGCATAGATTCTACCAGATCGCCTAATACACCCATTATGGCTGTTATGCCTGCCAGCAACGACCAGTTGGACAAAGATAGCCTTGTCTCTAATCCAAGTTGATGATACAAATAACACACAAGTGCTCCGGCAAGCAAAGCACCCGCTAAGCCTCCTATAGCTCCTTCCCATGTTTTTTTAGGCGAAATGCGTGGAAACAATTTATGTTTGCCCAAATTTTTACCTACAAAATAAGCAGCTACGTCACTAGCCCACACAATAAGAAGGATACCAAATACAATAAATGGAGAAAAGGTATCTCCGGAGAGTTTGGTCAATAAACCAAAAGGCAAAGCAATATATAAAGCCGAAAATATAGATAAGGCTGTATTTTGGATAGGTCGTTGACTTTTAAGGGATAATTCGACCAATTGCAGCAAAAAGGTTGCTAAGAAAATGATCAGAAAAGGAAACAAAATATTACTGAAAATAGTAGAGATATAAACCCCCAAACCTAGTAAAGTTCCCGTGATAAGCCTAAACCTAGTAGCCTCCTCCTGAATAGACATGTCAAGAAATTCCCAAACACATAATCCTGCAATTGCTCCAAATACAAATATGAAAGTATATTGATGTGCCAAAATCCCCCCAATAACAATTGCTCCAAAGATGACTCCTGTTATAATACGTTGTTTTGTTCCACTCATAATTCATTAGCCTTTTCAAGCAGGTTGATCGCTCTGAGCACATTGTCTTGCTGCACATGCAATTCTATATCTCCTAATACCACATACATAGAATCCTGTTTATTCATTACTACAGCAGGAATGTCGTTTTTTTCTAATAAAATACGCATCAATTCAACATCTTGTAAAGAAGGTGAACTATATACTTTCTCCCATTTTTTGTTCATAATAATTTCTTCCATTTGTACTGATTCTGTGAAAATATGAACAGATCAGCAATAAAACAAATGTCCCAACAATAACTCCAACAGTAGGCGTAATATCTACTTCTTCCAGATTTATATCCAAACTCCCTTGATGATATAAATGTTGTACCATGATTTGTAAGCCATTAAATAAAAAGTGTACAATAATCGGCAACCATAAACTTCCAGACCAATAGAGTAAGTATCCTAATACAGCTCCTAGTGCCATACGAGGTAAAAAGCCTTCAAATTGACCATGCATAGCGCTAAAAACAATAGCAGTTATCCAAATACCTAAGTGAATATTATTACTTATACGAGTAGAAATACGCTGTAAAATTCCTCTAAAAACCAACTCCTCTCCTATTGCTGGCAAAAGAGCCATTACCAAAAGGTTCATTGGTAAAGACATTGGACCTTTGATAGTGAGCATTGCTTCGATTAGTGCTTTTGAATTATCTTCCATTTCACGCAAAACATCTGGCAATGGAATTTGCTTATTGATCCAATAAAACAACTGTATTGCCTGAAAACAGAAAAACAGCACAGCAATACCCAGTAATGCCTGTCGCCCTGAAGGGAAACGATTCACAAACAATTTATCAGTCCATCGGCTTTTATGATAAAAAAGAGAAAAGGCCAATGCTGGAAGTAGAAAAGTAAAGAGTTGATTGCATAATAATATCCATCTTATTCCCTTTAATTCCTGATCGCTGGCAGACTGAACATCTGTTATTAGCTCATTCAAATTCACAATTCCCCATTGCGTGCTAATCAAATTAGTAATCATCGCTCCTAGCATAACAAAGGTTATGACTACTAGAAAAAACAATGCGAATTCAATAATTGCCTGTACTCGTGTATCAGAATGTGGTGTCACTGCTCAATTTTTCGTAAATTTACACTTTTTAATCACGAATTACGAATCAAAAGACAATGGTAAAAATAGGTGATGTCAATCTTGGAGAATTTCCTTTACTACTTGCCCCGATGGAGGATGTGAGTGATCCGCCTTTCCGTGCTTTGTGTAAGAAGCATGGCGCGGATATGATGTATACTGAATTTATTTCTGTAGAGGGACTGATTCGTGATGCTCATAAAAGTGTACAAAAACTGGATATTTATGATTATGAGCGCCCAGTAGGTATTCAGATATTTGGTGCCAATTTGGACTCCATGGTGCGTGCTGCGGAAATTGTGGACGAAGCCCAGCCGGAAGTCTTGGATATTAATTATGGTTGTCCGGTAAAAAAGGTTGTCTGTAAAATGGCTGGTGCTGGTATATTGCAGGATATTCCACGTATGGTAAAACTAACAGAAGCCATTGTAAAAAGGAGTAAATTACCCGTTACAGTAAAAACCCGTTTGGGCTGGGACGACAAAACCAAATACATAGAAGAAGTTGCCGAGCGTCTGCAGGATGTTGGTATCAAATCACTTGCTATTCATGGACGTACCCGTAAACAAATGTATAAAGGTGAAGCCGACTGGACACTAATCGGTAAGATCAAAGAAAACCCACGTATTCATATTCCTATTTTTGGAAATGGTGATATAGATTCACCTGAAAAAGCAAAATTGTACAAAGAAAGATATGGTGTAGATGGCATTATGATAGGGCGTGCCAGCATTGGTAATCCCTGGATATTCAACCAGATAAAACACTACCTTAAAACTGGTGAGTATCTTCCCAAACCTAGCGTAGAAGAGCGTGTAGACGCTGCTCGTGAGCATCTTCGCCATTCCCTCGAATGGAAGGGTGCGAAGTTGGGCGTTCTGGAAATGCGTCGCCATTATACCAATTATCTTCGTGGCTTACCAGGCGTAAAAGCTTACCGTTCAAAACTCGTTCAGGAAATGGATTCAGAGGTTTTATTTGAAATATTGGACCAGGTAGAAGCCAGGTATGCAGGCTACGCTTATGTCTAAACTACCATTTCACAAACTTTTTAGAATAGAGTTCCTGATCCGACCTGAAAGTAATTATATATATGCCTTTCGGCAAATCTCTTACTGATATTTTACCAATCAGGGCATCACGAAAAATCTGCTTTTTCCATGCTTTTCCATTGGTATCATAAATTACAATTTCCAATTGCTGGATCGGGGCGGTAGTTTCAACATTAAAATTCAGTTCATTGGTAGCTGGATTAGGGAACAGCGTGACTTTGTCAAACGCAGACAACACATTTTCATTCATTATAAAAATTGTCGAATCAATGTAGGCAAGCGTAGAGTCTGGCGTAATGATACCCGTTGTATCTCCATCCTGAATATACCCTTGTAGTCCTCTTCCTTCAGAGTAGCGATAACACCAGAATTGGTAAGATGTTTCTCCCAGACCTTCCTGCCATATACGTGTAAAATTATCAACGCACATATTGCCGGAAACAATATCTTCCTGTCCTTCGTAAGGACCATAGGTGTAATCTGCAAAATGACTTCTCAAAGTATTTGGTCCGAATATATCAGACTTCGTACCCATCCATTTTATCCATTCTCCATTCTCATTTTTTCCATGATACATCGTAAGGTAATCCGCAAGCTCAGCCCCTGCCCCAAAGGGCTCATACCAATAAAGCAGGGATAGCTGCCTTCAAATATAGTGAAGACAACTATCCCTGCTTTAATAAGAGTAATCAATTTTCTAGTATACTATACCTCGAAAAACTAATTCATTACCTTGAGTAACGACTAGCTCATATCTGGCTAAATTAAATGCAAGGGTTATAATAGCTGTGATTTTGCTTAAAACTCTCATTTTGATTTAGTTTTGCAGTAAATAATATGATTGAACTTCGAAGTGTTCATTGCAAACATAAGGGAATAAAATGAAGCCTGAAACCCCCAACTCGTGAGCGGCAGTTATGAAGTAATAAACGGTAAGGAATGAGAAAAAACTGGTTTTAGGGTTTAAGTTAAAACAGCGAAAAATAAGTGCTCAGTCTTTAGCGTGGTTTTACAAAACCAAATTAGAAGATAATGTAGGAGCAGAAGAATACTACACATTATCAAAGTCATTGCTTGCTGAATTAGTCGAGAAATGTCCAGATCACGTAAAATATAAAGAAAGTCTGGAGACAGTTGAAAATGCTTTGAAAAACCTATAACACCCTGCGTTGTCTTCGGCTACGCTCAGACAACGCAGGTTATTATTTAATCCGCCCTTCCGACACACAAGTCACGCCCCAAAGCTTATTCAATTTACGGAAGTTCATTTCAAAAATATTGATCTGCTTCAGTAGGAAATTAACCGGAGCTGGGGCTGGTTTCATATCCGAGCTTTCCGGGCTTTCGTCCTTTCCACCGCCTTTAATACGGCGGACCAGCCAGACTAGCGGGAATATCCATCCGTAGATGTAATAATGGCTTTGAATATTACACTCCTTTGTGTTGAGCAATTTACGTAAGGTCGGCAAGGTGTAGCGCCTGAAATGTCCTAAGAAAACATCGTGTCCTGACCATAGACTCATAAATGCCGGAACGGTGATAAAATAGTGTGCATTCTCCCCTAGCCTATTTCGTATATCCTGCATGATGGCATAGTCATCTTCAATATGTTCCAGCACATCCATCATGACGACAACACTATCGTTGACACCTTCGGGGATGTAGCGTAATTTACGAATAGATTCGTTTTTGGTGCTTTCCAACTCTTCGTCCGTATAACCAATATCTACCAGCAAAACTTCCTTAATGGCATTGGGAAAAGCTTTGAATAGTTCGATGGCAAAAAAGCCAGAACCAGAGCCAAAATCAATGATGGTCAGTGGCTTTCCTTGTTCTTTTGACAACTTTTTGAAATACCTGAATAAGGGCACTTTCTTGGATTGATAGTACCAGTGTATTTCGGGGTTTACACCATTTTCGAGTTCTTTTAAGTCCATAACTTTCTTTAAACCACTTAGTTTACAATGTACTTAGGCTAATATTTTTATTTGTTTTGTCTGGCAATGATCGCATCAAACGCTGCCTGTAGTTTTACAGCCGGTTCGTAATCAGGATCAGCTTTTAAGGCTTCTTTCAATTTAGCTATAGCCGTAGGTCCATTATTGGTTAGATAGGCTTTTTTAGCTTCAAAATAAAGCCCTTCTGCCCGTTTGCCTTGCTGACGTGCCAATTGTACACCCATATCATAAGCTGCCGGGATATTGCCATCATGTTTATCGTGTAATTCGACATATTTTAAGGCTTCAGCCGGATTGGTTTGTGAATTGAGTTGTGCCAGCCAGAAATAAGCAAAATTGTATTTATAATTAGTTTCCACAGCCTTTTCAAAAGCCGATTTAGCGTTTGGCAGATCACCAGCAGACACGTAATAGCTTCCAAGAAGCCCTAAAGAAGTAGTGTGTTCAGGATTGATAGCCAGAGATTTATCAATAGCTTCTTTAGACTTTGCATTATCTCCAATAGCACGATAAGATTCTGCCAGATTTACCCAGGCACTTTCATTCTTTGTATCTAGCTCCGCAGCTTTTAAATAATGTCCAATTGCCTCTTCATGATTATTAGCTTTCTTAGCTTTGAAGCCAAGATGCGTATGATCTCCTTTACGTTTTGTAATGGCTCCTATAGTCGTATTGTCTATTTTTTCTCTGTAAATAACATCAGCAGGTGGCCAGGCATTTTCTATGTAACTTTTATCTAAATGGCGAGAATACCAGAAGCCATAATCCCAGGGGCGTTCGTCCCTATCGTGATAACGAACATAATAAACTTTCAAATTAGGAATACGCCGTTCCAGATAATGTACAACAGGTTCTCCACAATTCGTTCCGACGATTACCTTTGGCAAAGCTGCTTTTATTTCTTCAGCCGATTTACCTGCCTGAACCATTTCCCAGCCTTGCTTGGCTTCTGGTATATTATCAATAAACCAATCGCTTAGCCCTTTCATGGAAGTCATCCAGTAATCTGTTTCATAATTGGCGTAAGCCTTATCTACTCCGCCAAACAACTCATTGAAATAAACATATTGATACGGATGATTTTTGACCATGAATATTGCCGGCAAGGCAAGCAAAACAGCTAGTATTACTCCGACTGCCCATTTACCAACCTGATTGTTTTTGAATACATCAACCAACATACTCCAGCCCCAAGCTGCTAAAACTGCAAAAATGGGATAAACAAAAAGAAAGTGGCGCATACCATCATAGAGAGAGGAGTCTTTAGCAATAGCATAGACTATAGGAAAGATGCCAGCAAATAACATTAAAGCAAAAGCCAATGTACTAATTTTGTCCTTTAGTACAACGAATAGAATAACAGCCAAGACCAAGCCAACCAAAAAGAAAACAGGAGAACCAATAGCCATCCACTTAGGTATGTAATACCAGGGAACGACATCCGACCAAATACGTTTTCCTTCAAAAAGAATTTGAATAGCCGTATCAAAACTTTCCATTTCCCCAAGTGCAACTAATGGATTAGAGAAAGGTGCCTGTCTTGCCCAGGGCCAGAAAATTTGTCCACCCAAATAGCCCAGAAAAGAAATGAGTAAACCTATACCTGCGATACCGCCTAAATGCTTGAAGTCTTTGAGTTTTGCTCGCAATTCAGGCTTCCAGAGATAAGCCACACCAGTAAAAAAGCCCAAATAGGCTATCAATAATAAACCACCTACACGGACATTAATTGCAGCAGCTATACCAACTATTAAAAGCGCAATACTTTTCTTTCCGGGATTGGGTAATTGTTTAACAAATTTAAAAATATAATACAGTGTAAACACAAAAGCTGCTGCAAAAGGAATATCCTTTGGGTTATTCATAGAATGACCAAAAATACGGGGCGATAAAGCTAAAAACAGTAAAGTCAGGAAGGCTACACGCCAACTTCCGGTAACTTCCTTTGCCAGCAAACCAGCGAATAAGATCATTAGGAAGCCTATCAAAGCATTCATGAAATGTCGGAAGTCGTATATATCTCCAAAACGTCGGTTGGGTGCCTGAAAGCCTGGTTCTTCATGTTCTGGATGGGATTTGCCCTGTGCGTCTACACGATAGGGAGTAGCTGGATCAGCAGGCGGATTGAGACGCGATGTCATATAATCAAACAAACCACCATAATATTTCAGGTTTTTCCATTTAAGGTAACTTTCATCTTCTCCTTTAGTGACTTTGTGTTTTAATAATTTATCACCATAAACTCTTTGTGTATGCTCGTCACCAGTTATACCAAAATCAGAACTGATTGTGGGCATTAAGATCAATAAAAGTGCAGCTAAAGCGACAAATAAAAATCGAAAGATCGGATTTTCTCCAATCAGGTTTCTAGAGCGAAAAGAGGCTAATGGTTGCTTAATAAACCAATCCCATTTTACCGTTAAAGAAATGAATAAAGCTTGAAAAAACATCTTGAAACTGTCTCGCATAGGAGATATTTTAGTCCCTTCAACATCTTTCCAGGTAATGGGCATCGAACATATTGGTGTATCTTCTAAATCTGCTTTATACAATAATTCTACATCGTGTGCCCAGCCTTTTACTCTAAGCTTTTCAAACAAACGCTTCGCTATACGAGCTGGATATAGCTTAAAACCGCATTGTGTATCTTTTTGGTTCAGGGAAGTAAACAACTGAATAAAGAAGTTGAATACAACACCCATAATTCGGCGCATAGGCTGCCCTTCTACCTTCGAATCTTTATGTTCACGAGAACCAATCAGAATTTTGTCATCGGGAAAGGTTTGTACATTAAGCTGTTTTAGCCATTTGCCCAATTCAAGAGGAGCCGTAGCCATGTCTGCATCTAAGGTCAGGATGTGTTGCCCGCTTGCTGCGGCTACGCCCAGGCTTAGTGCATTGCCTTTACCAATATTTTTTTCTGACTTGATAATCTGGAAATTATCGGCTTTAGATAGCTGATTCTCAAGTGCGCTTTCTATGGCACCTATGGTATTATCTGAACTACCATCATCTACTATAATGACTTCATATTGCCCTGTCCATTTACTGTTAAAGGCTTTGAGTGCATTGGAAAGCAACGGAACTCTTTCTTCCTCATTATAACATGGAATGACCAGGGAAACCTTGCCACTATAATTGGGTATGGAAGGTGTACTTTTCCGAGGTTTACTAGCTTCTTTCTTTTTGTGCTTTTTGCTTTTGCTCATGGTTCAAAACCTTATTTAAGACAATTCGTCGGCCAAAATACGGTTTTTGTCAGGAAATGCGACATTGTTCCGATATGCGTTTTAATTTGGCCTTGTATTTGAAACGTAATTACTGTTTTAAATAAGCTCTTAAGCATCATATTTTATCACAAAACATATTTTTAACGAAAAATTATATGAATTTCTTAGTACGTATTATTGGAGGATTGATTGTTGGTGTGGCTGTCGCCAAAATCTTTGAAGAAATGACCAAAGATGAAAATTTTGAAAAAAGAAAATCCAAAGTTGAAGAGGAAGAAATATTGATGGCAATTGATGAACAACATTCTTTTGACTATGACAGTGTAAAATCCAGAACAGCTAAAACAAAGGTTACTAAAACAATCAATAAAATAATTGCTGAACATAAAGCCTTTAAACTTGGATGCACTTCTGATCTAAAGATTTCTTCAAAAGAAAGCATTGATGCTTATAAAGCAATTATTTTATTAACAGAAAGTACATCCAGTACAGCTATTCAAGAATTAGCAGAACACTATATCAAAACTTATTCGGAAGATAAGAAAAACACCAACAGAGAGGGGGAAGATATTCATATGAATAGTACGGCAGAGAAGCATTATTTATATATTGTTGTAAGGTAATTAAAGCTAGTAGGAGGTGCTGCTCCGTCACTGTATTCTAAACTAAAGTTCTGAGGAATTTTGAACATGCCTTTTAGCCTGTTATAGAAATAAAAAGTCGTAACTTGCGCCGAGGATGATTCTAGAACACATAGCACCAGAACTTTACAAATATATTCTGTCTCTTCACAATAATGGCAGGGATCAAAGAGAAACCATAAGTCGGCTCTATCAATGGTTTAATAGTCTTTTTGTTGAGTTGGCAAAGGGAGAAAATCTTCAATTCACTACCCACTTTGCTCGTATCGCCTACATTTGTCATAAGCATAAGGTCGATAGTGATACACAATGGCGTATCCATCATTACCGTCGTCTCAGTCAGCAAATTTTTTATTATGAAAAGGAATTCACGGAAGACGAATACAGAGCCTGCTTCCAGGTAGCTGCAGCATGTGTTCAGGCTTTCTCCGGGGTTTATATACCCAAAAACCTACAGTCCATTTCTCCAAAGCAGGAAGTCTTTGTAAGAACACCCATGGATATCGCTGAACATCAGGATAAAGTAAGGGTATTCATACTTGAAAACGACCATGAAAATTCTTGTTTTATCGCCCGCCCTGACAACCCTGACCTTCCACATACCATTCGAGTACGTTATAACCAGCCGGGTATCAATGAGGCTTTTGAAGAAAGCGTTTTTCGTATAGATAAGGTCTGGAAGAATACAGTCACGGTGAATTTACTCGATGTGATGATTCAGGACGATGGCGTCTATCTGCCTCGAATGATGGTCATTGAACCGGATTTTCTTCTGGATGTAACCGCTGTCTCCAATTGTTTTCAAAGCACAGGCACAGAGCCTATGGTTACTTTCATGCAGAAATTCCTGCCTTTTGAACACACTATTCCATTATTACTCGGAAATGTTGTCAATTTTTTTCTGGACGAGCTCATGACCAATCCCGAAGCTGATTTTCTATCTACGCTTAAACAATCTTTCAAATTAAGTCCGCTGGTATTTTCCATGTTTGACAATAATGAGATCCGTCAAATGGTGGCACCAGCACAACGCCACTTTTCTAATTTAAAAAAGGTCATTGATGAGGTCTTTCCTTCCCAAAATATCACAGCAAAAAACTGTTATTTAGAACCTGGTTTTTATTCAGAAAAATACGGGCTACAAGGACGTCTGGATATTTGGCATGACAATGCAGAACAGGAGCAATATGATATTGTAGAATTAAAAAGTGGTAGTCCTTTTATGCCTAACAAACACGGCGTAAGTAGTAGTCATTATATTCAAACCCTCTTGTATGACCTGCTCATTCGCTCTGTTTATGGTGAAGGCAAAAAGACTATCCCTTATATTCTTTATTCAAAACTGGGTGTTGATAGTCTCAAATATGCGCCACCAGTTCCTGTCATGCAAAATGAAGCATTGAATACCCGTAATCAATTGATGGCTTTTGAACAACAATTGATACAATTAGATAAAAAAGATTATGCCGAGCCTTGTCTTCTGGATCGTATTAAGCCCGACAGATTTCCTAAATTGAAAGGCTTTAACCGTAGAAATGTTAATTATTTTTCGGGCATCATGGCTAAGATGACAGCATTGGAAAGGCGCTACGTATTAGCATTTTCAAGCTTCATAGCTCGCGAACACCGCTATGCCAAAACAGGTATAGAAGGCAGAGAACAAGCGAATGGGTTAGCCGCTTTGTGGCGCTCACCTTTTAAAGCAAAACAAGAGAATTTTGACATTATCAACCACCTTAAGATCGTTAATAACCAGTCTCAGGAAATCTCTCCAAAGCTTGTTTTTGAAAAAACAGACCATACACACCCGCTGGCTAATTTTCGAGAAGGCGATATTGCCGTTTTATACCCAACTCATACAGAGCAATGTACTGTACTGACCAATCAAATTTTTAAATGTAATATCATTGCAATAACGACAAAAAACATTACCATCAGCCTACGCTCCAGGCAATTTAATGATGCACTTTTTCAAAAGAATTTATATTGGAACCTCGAACATGACCTGATGGATAGCGGCTATAATACGCTATATCGTAATCTGTTTGCTTTTGTACAATTTCCTACGGAAAGAAAAAACCTCTTATTAGGATTGAAGGCTCCTGCAAGCAGCACCCCGATTGAACTCAATTACAATGAACAACTTAGTGAAGAACAAGGGCGCATTTTAGAAAAAGCTTTATCAGCCAAAGACTATTTCCTCTTAGTTGGTCCGCCAGGAACGGGCAAGACTAAATTTATGCTGCGCAATATGGTCAAACATCTTCTTGAAAATACCAAAGAAAATGTACTGCTGCTTGCTTATACCAATAGAGCTGTAGATGAGATATGTGAGGCTATTGACGACTTTGCTCATGCAGACTATATGCGTATTGGGTCAACTTATTCAACGGCAGCAGCTTATAGGGAAAGGCTCTTTAGTGAAAAGATCGATAAGATAGAAACCCGTGCAGAATTAAAAGCAATCATTCAGAAATACAGAATTGTTGTATCTACAGTTACTTCAATGGGAAATCGTCCTCATTTGTTTCGTTTAAAATCGTTTGACCGGATGATTATTGATGAAGCTTCTCAGATATTAGAGCCAATGCTGGTTGGGCTATTGCCTCGTGTACCAAAATTTATACTTATTGGCGATCACAAACAACTTCCCGCTGTAGTGATACAAGAAAAAGAACAGTCGGCTGTAAAAGATGAAAAATTACAGGAAATTGGTTTGCTCAATCGGCGCAATTCTCTGTTTGAACGCTTATTTAAATTATGCCAAAAAAATGACTGGAATTGGGCTTATGATATGCTGACACATCAGGGCAGAATGCATCAGGATATTTCAGCTTTCCCTAATCAGGCTTTTTATAATGGTCAATTAAAGTTGCTCCCCAAAAGCTGTAAGGCAGGGGCATGGCAAAATGATGCACTCAGTTATGCAACAAGCCCTTCTTCAGACTTATTGGAAAAGGTATTATCTGAACACCGTGTTGTGTTTATTCCGACGCCAGAAAATGAGTCGGTAAAATCCCATAAAATCAACATTTACGAATCTAGAAAAACGGCAGAAGTCATTCAGTCTTTTTTAAAGATATATGAATCAAATGACTTAACATTTACCCCGGAAACTTTGGGGGTAATCACACCATATAGGGCGCAAATTGCAGAGATTAAAAACGTTTTAGAGCAAATCTATCCTCAGGAAAATCAATTGTTCAGTGTAGATACAGTAGAGCGTTATCAGGGAGGCGCCAGAGACATCATCATTATTTCTCTATGTTTAAATGCTCCTTATCAGCTAAAATCATTGGTATCTATGTCTGATAATGGGGAGGTAGATCGCAAACTCAATGTAGCACTTACCCGTGCCCGAAAACACCTTGTTATTATTGGCAATGAAGTCCTCATGCGTTTAAATCCTGTTTATAACAAACTGGTTGATTTTATTTATCAGGAAGGCAAAGTTTTCAAAGACTAGGACCTTGTTTGGGCTTTTGTCAACTAATCTACTGAAAAACCTGTTATGATTCAGGGCTTAGTTTAGAAGTTCTTTGGATTTAGACTTATATTTGTATTATGAAAAATCAAGCAGTTATTGAAGACTTATTGCAAAAGCATGAACTGCGCAAAACACCGGCTCGTTCCGAAATATTATCTTTATATATTGATACTCCTCATGCCATGTCGCATGGTGATGTGGAAAGTCAATTGGATGAAATGGACAGAGTAACTATATATAGAACTCTGGCTACTTTTGAAGAAAAAGGCATTATACATCGGGCTTATGATGGAGGTGAAGCAGTTAAGTATGCACTCTGTCATAGTGAATGTACTTCCCATAACCATAATGACGAGCATCTACATTTTTCATGTAATAAATGCAACAATACCTATTGCCTTGAAGGTTATTCTATTCCTCAGGTAAAAGCGCCTGAGGGCTATCAGATGGAAGAAATTTATCTATTTGCAAGAGGTGTTTGTAAAAATTGTTCCAGCTAAACATGTTTAAGAAATCACTCGACGAAGCCCCTGAATTTATTGCTGGAGATAAGACCATACTAAGAGAGCTCCTGCAGCCGGATAAAGATAATGTGCCGACAGGTTACAGTATTGCACATGCTCAGGTAATGCCCGGAAAAGCTTCCGTACCTCATCGACTGGCAGGTTCTGAAGTTTATCATATTCTACAAGGCACTGGAATTATGTGTATAGATGACGAATCGGAACATGTAAAACCCGGTGATACGATCTTCGTTCCTCCGAAGGCTTCTCAGTATATCGTGAATACAGGTAATGATGAATTGACTTTTATCTGCATTGTAGAGCCCGCCTGGAAAGAGGAAGATGAAATCATTGAATAAATTAAACAATCACTATGACGAACAAACTCTATCTAGTCGTATTCACACTCACCCTTTGTTTCTTTTCCTGCAATCAACCTTCAGCAACACTAGATATAGAGCTAAAGCCACTTTGCGCATTTACAGATGATGGGCAAGTGGAAAAAATCACCGAAATACTCCAACAACGACTGGATAAATCTAAAATATTTAAGGGCAGTAAAGCCACATTAAATACTGATGAAAATATTAGGCTCGATTGCGTAATTAAAGGAAAAACTCCTGATTGGAGAAAAGACATGCAATTGCTTCTAAGCTCTACAAGATTTAGCATGGTCGCAACCTATGAATTATCCGATTATGAGCTTATTGAGTACGCATCAAATCTAAGAACGGACCCTGCTATGGATGGATTTTCCTATAATCTGCCACTGACTTCTCCTAATGCTTATCATCCTTCCATTATAGGGACTACAGGCAATGATCGCAAAGATTGGGGTGATTTCATGACTATGCTGGAAAAAACCAAAGGAAAACCCGGTGATCTGTGGTTTGCCTGGTCTCAAGAACCAATAGCTCAAATTGAAGGCGTGGATCATTATGCATTATACATGCGAAAATCTCCACCTAAAAACCGACTTGAAGTAACAGATGAACATTTGGAGGAAGTCAAGTACGCTAAAAGTACATACAGCAATGACTACCTTATCAATATAACAATGAATGAAGCCGGCACTAAAAAATGGGAAAAACTCACAGAACAAAACGTACAAAGAGCTATCCTCGTCACTATTGACAGCAAAGTGTATGCTGCCCCCATTGTCAATGAACCTATTCGTGGTGGGCGAAGTGTAATCACTGGCAATTTTACAAAGGAAGAAGCTGATTTTATGGCTCAAAGGCTAGATATGGGCAGATTACCATGCAAATTAGAAATTACCAAAGAAGGTACTAAGTAAACACCTTTTAAACATGAGAATATTTTTCTGTTTTACAATATTGACCCTGTTAATTTCCTGTCATCCAAAACCAGAAAATACTATGTCAGATAAGCATCCGAAAACCAAACAGACGAGCTCAGCAGGCAAAACAATTCTGACCGGTCCGCTTGTCAGCAAAGCATTTGTCCTAAAAAATGGTAAAAAAACTGATAAAGAAGAACTTTATCTGCGAGCTTCCGTACAAGATTATTTTATTAAGTTTTGCGAAAGCAAAGTCAGTCAGAAAGAACTGGAAAAGCACTTAAAAACAGTAACACAGACTGATCCGATGGGCGATAAGATAGTCAGCTTGGCTGTGGATATTATCAATAAGGGCGAATGGGATAATTGTGAAGGAGCCGATATGCAGGTACAGAGCAGAATAGGTACTTATATCATTATTCATAGCATTGAGTAGTTAAGTGGTGAGTGGTTGAGTAGTTGTGTGGCAGAATTGAGAGTAGGCAGGCGGGGAATACCCACCAAACACCGCCCAAGGCAGAAAAACAGTCCCATCAGCATACAATTTCACAGGAAAAACTTATCTTGCTTTTTCATAAAAACTGTAATTATGTCTATTAATAAATTATTATTATTCCCGTTGATAATGCTCATTTTCATGGCTTGTGGAAATGGAGCATCAGACAACGCATCAGGGCAGGATGGCACTACGCCTACTCTTCCCACAGCGACTACACCACCCCCCACTACAACACCTACAGCCAAGCCACCGGAGCCTGCTCAAAACGCAGATGGTGTATGGCATTATACCTGCCCCAAAGGCTGTGCAGGAGGTGGCGGTTCTGCAATTGCCTGTGCATCTTGTGGTACTACCCTGGCGCATAATCAGGCGTACCATGGCAATCCTGCTACGCCTCCGACGCCCAATGTAACGACAACCAGCAGTTCGGGCGGAGTAACTTCACCTGTATTTACTGACCCTAGTAAGCAGCCAGTAGCAACACCAAATTCGTCATTGACGGTTCCTCCTAAGAAGAACGAACCACCACAAAATGCATCTGGCGTATGGCACTACACTTGCCCCGCAGGTTGTGCAGGAGGTGGCGGTTCCGCTATTGCTTGCTCAAAATGTGGGAAAACACTAGCTCACAATCAAGCCTATCATAATTAGATATAAGAACGTATTTAAATTTTCCTCAATTTGCCGCTTGCAGCCAATTGAGGAAAATTTAAATACGTTCTTGAAATATAACAATACTCCGTATTGGTTTTTGCTTTTATCAGTCAAATGTAAATCGACATAAAGCTCATACATCCAGTATATTGACAATCAGGATATTCGCTTTAGTTTTTCATTAGGTAA
>JAHDFX010000368.1 GCA_020627965.1 Saprospiraceae bacterium
AAAGTTGGTTCATCAGTTACCTTATATCCATATTTTGCAAAAAAATCTTATCGTATTTTTCCATAATTTTTGATTTTTATCGGTTCACAAAGATAAAAAATAAGGTTCCGATTTCAGGCAAATTATTTTAGACAAAATTAAGTGCCACTTTCAATTTGACTAACTGATTAATTATCAATGACTTTTTGAATTTGTATTTACACTTACTAATGTATTCAAAATGTTAAAATTCTAAGAAATAGAACTATTTTACGTATCTATGTTGTTGTACATTGTGAATCAAACTAATCAATTAAAATCATGACAATAGAAGGAAAAGTCGTTTATGAAGACATTGGTCCCGGTTGTTGGGGCATTGTTGATGCACAGTCCAAACAATGGAGACCGGTTAATATGCCCGAACAACTAAAAAAAGTAGGGGCTTCTGTACGTATTAAAGCCAATGAAGTAGAGGAATTTGCCTCTGTTTTTATGTGGGGAACTCCCGTACACATTACATCTTTTCACACTCTAAATCCTTAAAATTATGTTTGCCTCATTATATACTATTGGCTTTATAGCCTCCCTGCTTTCTCTGACACTTTGGTTCACGTTTAAAGAAAATAAATGGGCTGGTCAGTTATTTGGTAAAACTTTATTGTTTGCTTTAATGGCTTATGCTGCCGGATTATTTTTTGTAGAAGGTGGGGTAAATGGAAAAATGTTCATTCTTTGCAGAGATATGGGTGTTTTGGCTGTCTTATCTGTTCTATTCAGTTTTATGAGTAAAAGCAGACTCGCCCTGATCGCTATGTTTATTGCTGCTGGTGCTTTTTTCCGTTTTTACTATTTAGGAGAAATGCAAACGAGCTTCTCTGCTTTAGCTAATAACTCCGCAAATACTGAACAAAAACAGTCTTCTAATACTGAAAGTACAATTAAGCTGGATACCGACGGTGAGCTGTTAGTAGACATTCGCGAAGGGGAAAAAATGAGTAGTCTTGAAAAGATTATCAATAAGTATGATCTGGAATACAAAACAGCTTTTCCTAATGTTGCCGAAAAAGATATTACAGAACTAGATGATTATCTGCTTGTAAATATCCCTGCAAAATATGAAAACAAAAGGGCTGATATTATAAACGAATTAATCAACTCAGGTCTGTTTGATGATGTAGAAGAAAATGAAATTTACAACATAGCTCCAGTAGAAGGCACGCAGGAAAATAGTAATAAGATAGATTATGGCGTCAATGATCCAGGCATAGGCAGTCAGTGGTCTATGGAAGCACTGGAAATGAATAAACTATACAATGTAATGCGTTCTGGTAAGATCAAGCCCAAGAAAAAAGCACTTATTGCTATTCTTGATACAGGTATTGATTCAAAGCATCAGGATATCAAAGGAAATTATAAATCAATTGATGTTCGTTCTGATGCCGACAAAAACAGTCATGGAACACATTGTGCCGGTATTGCCAATGCTGTTACCAATAATGGTATAGGTATAGCTTCTTTTAGCCCCGATAATTCGTTTACACAAGTGGCTAGTGTAAAAGTACTGGCAGATTATGGTGGTGGTACACAAAGAGGCATCATTCAGGGCATGATTAGAGCAGCCGATAATGGTGCTGATGTAATCTCTATGTCGCTGGGTGGAAAAGGAGATGCTAGTCGCCAAAGAGCCTATGATAAAGCTGTAAAATATGCCAACAAGAAGGGGGCAATCGTTGTTGTAGCAGCAGGTAATTCATCGGCTAATGCAAAAGATTATGTGCCAGCAGGCTGTAAAGGTGTAATAGCCGTAAGCGCTGTAGACTCCAATCTAAAACCAGCAGTTTTCACTAATGAGGTAACAGATGTTAAAATGGGTATTGCAGCACCTGGTGTGAATATCTATTCTACTATTCCAAAAGACTCTTACAAGTCATATAATGGTACATCGATGGCTTGCCCGCATGTAGCTGGTTTATTAGGTGTCATGAAAGCAGTCAATCCAGACCTGACGACCAAGCAGGCTTACGATATTTTGAATAAAACAGGTAAAAGAACGAAAAATACAACTGCAACAGGTAAATTTATTTATCCTGTAAAAGCAATAGAAATGGCAGCTAAATAGCTTAGATTGTTATTTCAAATACTTATTTTTGAGGCGTGAAATTTCCTAGGAAGTTTCACGCCTTTTTACTCCAACATATTAACAGATCCAACACAATTACATGAATACATACATAATAGATGCAATTCGCACCCCGATAGGACGTTTCACTGGCACCCTCTCCCCTATCCGAACAGACGACCTGGCAGCTATCCCCATTCGTGAGCTGCTTGCCAGAAATCCCCAGGTTCCTAAAGAAGCCTATGATGATGTTATTATAGGCTGCGCCAATCAGGCTGGCGAAGACAATAGAAATGTAGCCCGTATGGCATTGCTTTTAGCTGGATTGCCCTGGTCTGTTCCAGGAGAAACAGTCAATCGTTTGTGTTCTTCTGGTATGTCTACCGTCATTCAGGCCCACAGAGCTATTCAGACGGGCGATGGCGATGTATTTATATCAGGCGGGGTAGAGCACATGACAAGAGGTCCGTGGGTAATTTCTAAAGTCTCTAAAGCCTTCGGGCGAGATGCACAGATGCATGATTCAAGTTTCGGCTGGCGCTTTGTTAATAAAAAAATGCATGAATTATACGGAACAGATGGCATGGGTGTCACTGCCGAAAACCTAGTAGAGAAATATAATATCAGTCGGGAAGATCAAGATAGGTTTGCCTATTGGTCACAAATGAAAGCCGCTAAAGCACTCGAATCTGGCAGATTGCAGAAAGAAGTTATTGCTATAGAAATACCCAGAAGAAAAGCTGATCCGATTATTTTTGACAAAGACGAATTTCCACGTCCCGATACTACATTGGAAAAATTAGGCAAATTGAGAACAGCTTTTAAGAAAGAGGGCGGTTCTGTCACCGCAGGCAATGCTTCGGGTTTGAATGATGGCGCTGCTGCTATGCTGGTCGCTTCCGAAAATGCTGTCAAACAATACAACCTGACACCTAAAGCCCGAATCGTAGTCTCCGCAGTAGTTGGGGTAGAACCACGTATCATGGGCATCGGTCCTGTAGGTGCATCCAATAAAGCTTTGAAAAAAGCCGGATTGACTATGGACGACATGGATATTATAGAGCTTAATGAGGCTTTTGCTGCACAAGCACTGGCCTGTACACGTGAATGGGGTCTGGCAGATGATGATCCACGCATCAATCCGAATGGTGGTGCTATTGCTATCGGACATCCGCTTGGTATGACGGGAACTCGTATTCTACAAACGGCCGCATTGGAATTACATAAGCAAAATAAACGCTATGCACTTTGTACCATGTGTGTCGGAGTTGGTCAGGGATATGCTACGATCATTGAAAGAGTTTAGACCGTTCTCTTTGCTCACTGAGAGACCGTATCGCAAGCGATACTGAGAGATGACAGAACGATCCCGGAGGGGGAAGGTTCAGTGAACCTTCAAGTTCTGGAACCACGATAG
>JAHDFX010000104.1:0-14494 GCA_020627965.1 Saprospiraceae bacterium
AATCAGTTGTTAAATTGACTTTAAATGCACTATTTTTCATAGTGCAAAAGTCGTATAGCTATCGGGATTGGAAATTTAATATTATCCTTCAGAAGCTGGTCTTGGGAACTGAACATGTACTTTATCACCAGGTCTGTCTAGTGGTAAATCTTCCAGACGATCATATCTTCTCATATCTATCCATCTGTGCCCTTCGCCAAACAGGGAATATCTTCTTTCATGAAGAATCTGATTGACTAAAGAAGCATCATCAGTAGCACCTGTATAATCAGCTAATCCTGCTGCAGCTCTGACAATATTGATGGCATTTACAGCTTCTGCATTATCAGTTCCGATATTTGCTTCAGCATAGATCAAGATCAATTCTTCGTTTCTGGTGATACTGGCAGAAGCCGTATTGTCTGCATATATAGAAACCAGATATTGACTACTCAGATCATCGATTTCGATAACTGCTCCTGTATCGGTTACTTTATTCAATCTGGTATCACCTGCCTCTGCATCAGCTACCCAGCTTGGATGTGCCATGTAATTATCTACATCAGGAACGTAAAACAATGGGTTGGCCAAGTCATTACCTGTAGCGCCACCATAGGTATAGTATGCCCCCATATTCAGGTCGCCACTTAAGTTCATAAAAGACTCGTTCAATAATGATAAAGCACCTGAATTATTACCCTGATAAAGCGCTATTCTGGCAGCCAGAGCACGATTAAATTGTGCAAGAGCCTCAGTCTCCGTAACAGGAATTGAACTGAAGCCGGAAAGATTGAACACCATATCTTCTGCTGTTCCATTCAATTGTCCATAACCTTCGTCCAGAATAGCACGAATACCAGTGAGAGATTCCTCGAAGTTACCTGTGAATGGGCCGAGGTTATTCACATCAGCTACATCCAGGCGAATCCCATTTTCATACTGACGAGTTGCTTCTAACAACATCTCGTAGCCTATCATGGTATTAGCAAAGCCCAATAAAGCCTTAGACTGAGATTCTGTCAGGGAAGCAACTGTATTCTGTACAGCAGTTTTCAGCAAGTTAGCGTTTCTAACCGTACGATATCTGCCAAAGTAAGTACGTGTAGTTAAGAAACCGTTGTTATCCAGGTCCCCGCCATTTCTACCCAATAACTCTGTAGTATAACGAGGATCGGTTCCGCGTAGGTCGTAGTATTCACGGCCAATACCACTTACTGTCCAAAAATGAAATTGCATGTCTTCACGAATAACAGCTTCGAGTCCCTGACCGAGCAGTTTCAAATCCGCTAAAGTAGCACCGTTTTCAAAGCTCTCAACGGTAGGAGAGTTCGGATTAAGTACTTCATCCACCTGACAAGAAGTGAATGGCAGTACAATACCCGCTATTAATATGATGAGTATTTTTTTCATGATTTATTTTTTTTCGATTGAAAATCGTTCAACTTAGAAGTATTTAACCTCTTAGAAAGTAACATTTAAATGGAAATTCATAGTCCTACTAGCTGGGTAAGGCGTTACTTCCACAGAATTAATTAATACATTATTACCAAAGTTAGATACCTCTGGATCATAACTATTATAATTAAATGCGTTGAACAGGTTTTTACCAGAAAGCCCTACTCTCATATCACCAAATTTCAAAGTAGATTTAGGCAGGCTGTAGTATAACCCGATCTCACGAAGTCTGACATAACTGGCATCTTCGATATAAACGCCTGGGTGTGTACCCAATGCAGCCAGTCTATAGTCACCATTACTTAGTGTTCCTTCCGGATCAAGCGTTGTATCGTCATAATCCCATGTGATCTCACCCAAGTCATAAAGCAGTGTACTTAGGTTGATACCATCGCCACCTTGTTTCCAGTGTAGCAACCAGTTCAATTCTAAGCCTTTCCATGCAATACTATTTGTCCAGGACATATTGAAATCGGCTTCCATGTCGCCAAAAGTCATAAAACCATCGCCTTCCGGGTCAACGTTTGAGCAATCTGTTTCACTAGTACATTGAGATGGATCAATAGTTCCAATCAATTGCGTAGCACTAGAACCTTCCTCAATTCTACCCTGACCTAAGAAAGCGGCAAAACCACCTGTGTTAAAACCAGGAATGTCAAGGCGAGTTACCTCAGACTGGTTTTTCCACCAGTTCAAACCTAATGCCCAGGAGAAATCTTGTGCTCTTAATACTTCAGCTTCCAAACCTAGCTCTAAACCTTTGTTCTGTAAAGCACCAGCATTCACTACCTGATTGGTAAAACCACTCGAAGCAGGCACCTGTGCTCTCAATAGCAAGTCATCAATAGATTTGATATAATAGGTTGCATTTAAGAGAATTCTGTTATTTAGGAAACCTAAGTCAGCACCAAATTCAAGTTCTTGCTGCGTTTCAGGGCGTACATCTGGATTACCACGTAAAGCAGCAGTAAACAGACCAGCATTACCAGCGATCTGAGTCGGCGCCAATGCATTAAAACGATCACTAAAACCAGCAAAACGTGCAGACTGACCAAAAGCAATTCTTGGCTTTATTTGAGAAATAGGCGTACTGCTCATATCCACCAATTCATGGATATTAATCGCCAAGTTACCCTTAGGGCTCCAGAAGATTTCGTTTGGATCACCATTATTAGAAGACTTATCTCCTCTGATTCCTAATGTTACAATAATCTTATCATCCCAGTTAATTTCTTCCTGGAAATAAGCACCTTTGATCTGTTCTAATGTTCTGTCTTGTCCAACAGAGATATTTTCAGCCTGATCAACGTTTTCCTGTGAACCGTTTAGACCTGAAGCAATTGTTCTGATTACATCCTGCTTGCTATCTAACTGAATAGCACCAAGAGAAGAACGGAAGCTCAAGCCATTACCAGGATAATAACTGTGTACAAGGAATCCAGAAATATTTGTACGATTATTGAATCCTGTACCGGCTATAGATGCACCTCTTAAAGAGTTCTCATCTCTATAGAAAGATAGTGATTGAGGGAAAAGACCTCTTGTACGCAAATTGTACTGATCTAAACCAAGTTCAAAACCAGCTTTCAAAGACTGATTATCTTGTTGAATAATATTATAAGTTGTCGTTAAACTACCAAAAAATCTATTCACACGTTCCTCATTAGTCGTCAATGCAATTGTTTCCAATACATTGGATCCTACACGCGGATTAGCCGGATAATTACCATTAGCATCTGCAGCAAGATTATCCCATGGACGGGTAAATGCCATTGCATAGCCTACTGTTGTATTAGCATTTGAATTATTGAAAAGTCCTCTGTCTGCATCAGCATAGATGTAAGTAGAGGCTACATTCATTGTCAAGCGATCGGTCAGTTTGTGCGTAATATTCGCTCTTCCTGAAGTTTTATTATACCCTGTATTCTCTACCAAACCTCCCTGGTTTCGGTAAGTACCACTAACGTAGAATTTGGTTTTACTGCTACCGCCACTTACCGATAATGCAGATATAGACTGTAATGGTCTGTTATCATATAAAACCGACTCATAGTTGTTATTACCATAAGTATCGAAAAGCGCAGCTTCGTCTTCTCCAAATACAGAAGCTACCTTAGCTCTGTCCCAGCCTCTGTCTCCCAATAAGCGAGTAGGAGCGCTGACACCTAAAGTTTGAGAAAAGTTTACTCTTGTATCCTGATTGTAGCTACCAGATTTAGTTTTGATAACCACTACACCACCAGCGCCACCTACACCGTACATAGCAGCAGCGGAAGCGCCTTTCAGTATCTCGATAGATTCAATATCTTCAGGTATCAGATCTGCAACACGGTTGGAAGCATCATCCTGATTGGTAGCAGTATTACCACCACCCGCAGCAGCAGTTACGATGTCTGTACCCAAAGAGATAGAAGAGTTATCGATATATACACCATCAATGATATATTGTGGTTGTTGATTCAGGAATACAGAAGTTACTCCACGTAGACGAATGGAAAAACCACCACCTGGTGCTCCTGAATTCGCACGTATATCGGCACCTTTGAATTTACCATATAGTGCGCCATCTACTGTATTCTGAGGCACTATACCTGTTAATTCTTTAGCGTCGATACTCGCCACAGAGTTAGCAAGATTAGAACGTTTAACCGTAGTTGCCAGTCCAGTAATAACGACTTCATCGATATCCGTAGCAGCAGTTTTCATCACTACGCTATAGTCACTTGTACCAGCTGATATTGGTTGCTCAATAGATGAAAAACCAACATAGGAAAAATCTAATGTGGTTGACCCTTCAGGAACTTTCAATGAATACTTACCATCAATATCAGTTGCAGTACCAATGGCGGTTCCCTTCACAGAAACGCTTACCCCAATGAGTGGGATATTATCAGCATCGGTAACGGTACCGCTGATTGTTTGTTGTGCCAATAATGCACTAGACATAAACATTGCCAGCAAAAGCAATACGTACATCTTTGTAAAAAAGTGTTTCATACTAAGTTTATTTTTATTAAATAAAATGGATCGTGGATTCCAAAATGAATAATGAACAAATTAAATGTAGTTCGGTTGTGTAATCATATTAATGTACAATAATCTTGAATAATGTTGACACAGCAAAATATTTATTAACAATACTTCTTATGAATAATTATGAAGATAAGGCTTAGTACTAAGGTAGAACAGGATTATCTCAGTGTATATCATGGCTTTGATAAAGAACTCTTTAAAGCACTCAAGCCACCATTATTACCATTGGAGCTACTTCGCTTTGATGGTAGTAGAAAAGGAGATGAGGTACATATTAAATTGGGGAAAGGCTGGCTGGCACAGGACTGGCACGCTCTTATAACAGAAGACAACATAGGGAAAGAAGAGGCTTACTTCATTGATAAAGGGATTAAACTGCCTTTCTTTTTAAAAAATTGGGAACACCGTCATCGGGTCATGAAGACAGGCAATGGCGCCACTATCATAGATGACATCACTTACAAAACTCCTACCCTTCTTACAGACTATCTCATGTATCCTGTGATGTGGTTGCAATTTGCTGCCCGAAAACCAGTTTACCGTCGAATATTTAAGAAAGTAATTTAAATTTGTTTTCTATTTTTACAGCTTAGAACGTGTTTAAATTTTTGTATTAAAAAATCAATTCGATTCTATATGGAAGTAAACATCCGCATAGCTCAACTGGAAGACAGTAAAATTTTAGCGCAGATAGGAGAACAGACCTTTCGTGAAGCATTTGAAGATAATAATACTTCTGATCCAGATTTTGAACTCTATGTAAAAGAAGCCTTTGCATTAAAGCAATTTGAGACAGAACTAAAAACACCAACCAACCTGTTTTTATTAGCTGAAAATGAGTTGAATGAACCTATAGGTTATGGGAAATTGCGCTGGGACGGCAGAAGAAAAAAATATCTGAACGACTTAGAGCACGTTGAGTTGGAGCGTATCTATGTAACAGAGAAATATCTTGGCTGTGGTGTTGGCAAAGCAATGATGGAAAAAATGCTAAACATCACTCATACAAGGAATTTTACTCATATCTGTCTCTCCGTGTATGAAAAAAACCCCAGGGCTATCCGATTTTACGAACGTTTTGGTTTTAAGCAGGTAGGCCTGGTTCCTTTCAAATTAGGCGATATTGTAGAAGATGATATTTTGATGCTGAAACAAGTATTTTAGCTATTACTCTTTTTCCAGAAATACGTCTCGTCGTTTTTTCCAGTTATCATATAAAGCCACCGATAGAAATAGTTTTGCTGTATATCCCTCCTTTCCTTCGGATGTTGTTAATGCATTATATTCCAAACCAAAACCAAGATTAAAATTATTATTGTAATGTGCTTCAAGCCCAAAAATAGGATGTTCAAAGAAAGCGAAGTCCATATTAACAGGGGATGCATGAAAGATAGAAAAGCCAATAAAATTGTCAAAGTCTTTTAAATGATAATCTAGCCCTAGCACTTGCACCATGACATATAAGCTACTATTGTCCTCTCTAAAACCTTTAAAAGACGGAAAAGCAACCGAAGGTATTGGATTGGCTAATGCAATTACTTCTGTTCTTGCCGGCGGCTGAATAATACCAAAACTCCCTGTTCTTTTCTCTATTTTTTGTTTGTGCGAGCCACTTATTCCACCATTTATAAAATACTCTAAAATATTGCGATTCCGATAATGCTGTGCATACTTTTTTTCGTACATTTTTTTAGTTTCGCTGATATTTTTTAAGCCGTTTTCACTTATTTTAATCTTTAATCCTTCTTCATATTTATCAAGAATGGCAGTAGCTAAAGCTTCAAAGTCTTCCTGGTATTTGAGTATATATTTTGAGGTCTTCAATGTGGCATCTGTACCTGCTTCTTCTATATTGTATAATTGGTTTTCTTTAATGCGAATATTTACCTGCTGTTCATAATAAAGATCAGCCAGTAGATTATAATTATAATTCAAAAAACGATTGCCTGCCGACTCCGTTTTGTAGTCATAAAGTTTTAATAGGTATGGTGGAATTACTTTTGCAAATTCTTTTTGTTCAACCAGATAAAATGGCTCAGCAATTTTTAAAAAATAGGTATAATCTTCTTCCAATCCGGCTGTTGTTGTTTCCGATTTCTCTTTGAGTTCATTATAAGCCTGTGTTATATCCTGAGCCTGTAATTCTCCGAGTAATCCAAGCGCAACAAATAATAATAGTATCAATTTTTCCATAGTCATTAAGCACTTCCATTATCAAAACGTTCTGACAATTTTTTCATAAATTCTACTAAGAGATCACGGCTATTAAATGTCTCTTCTTTAAGCATTTTTTCAAAAGTATTTACAAATTCGAGCCCAATATCATGTGCAGTTTCGATAGCCTGATGTTCGTTTTCATACTCTTTTACAATATCCATTTTTTTATCAATGGGCGAACGAAATACATCTTCAATTAATGACAAATAAACTTGCGGATGTTGTAGATAACACTCTATGTCATTCATCCAAAACTGTGTATAAGTATTCAGTTTAACGAGTTCCGTGAATACCTTTGGTTCTATAGATTTATTTAGGCCAAGCTGCGCAATCAGGTCTTTCTGCTGGTTAAATATCCGATAAGAACGCCGTATAATTCCCTGCTGAACCGGAAAAGTATCACTATTATAAACTCTAACATGTGAATTATTGCAGTCATAGAGAGCTTGATCAATACGACTCAATAAAGGCGCAACATTAGCCAGTAAATAAACGGAGGAAATACGCATAGAATGACGTGAAGGCATGCCACTGGCAGATACACTAAAAGGCAAACGAGGACTGTGTTTTGTTTTGGGTAAAGGCGGCGCATTATCTGGCCAATAGAGCCGATGCAGGAAATCAAATAATATTTTTGCTCCCAAACCGTGTCCTATAAAAGAAAAACTGGAACGCTTAGGGGCTTTTGTAAATACCGATAATACTTTTTCGGCAACTTCCAAAAGCACATAATTTCTCATCTCAGGATTACGGGTATAAATCAGCGTATTCAGCAGGAAGTCATTATATTTTACAGCAATTTTTTCTCTGAGTTTTATAGATATATCCTGCGAAGATTCGACTTTAGTTTTTAATTCTGTCTGCTTAATAAGCCAATCATTAAACTTCCCAAGTGTTTTACCGCCTTTTATCAACTGATCTAATTGCTGATCGATTTTATGTTGATATTTTATCTCTATAAAGCTTAACTCTTTCTTACAGTCTTCAACAGACTTTTCAGTGTATTCGGCTGCTTTTTGATATAAAAAATCAGTCAAATACTCAAAGTCAATTGTTCCTTTTGGAATAATATCAGCAATAAAAAATACGTAGTGCATAATTAGTTTTAATGGGGCAATTTAAGAATTATGTAATTTAATATATCAAAATATCTAAAAAAAATTTGCGCTAAATAAACATTCTTCTGTTTTTAATTTGTACAATATTTAATTGTTCTGCCTTTTCAAACATAAACTCAATTGCTTTACGTCCTTTTTCTCCCAGATTTACAGTAAAATCATTGACATATAAACCAACGTGCTGCATCATTACCTTCTCATCCATTTCCTGAGCATATTGCCGGACAAAACTCATGGTCTGTTCGGGTTTTTTCAAAGCAAATTCGACGCTTCTTCTTAGTACCCGGTCTACTTTCTGTTTTAAGCTAGTGTCCAAATCCCGCTTGATAACGATACCGCCCAATGGGATAGGCAAGCCAGTATTATTTTCCCAATATTCACCCAAGTCTACTATTTTTTTTAAGCCTTTTTGTTCGTAAGTAAAACGATTTTCATGAATAATTAATCCGGCATCTACTTCATCATTTAAAACTGCTGGTTCAATATCTGAAAATAGCATTTCTTTTTTATTTTCAATATTGGGATAAGCCAGACTGAGCAGGAAATTAGCCGTCGTATATTTGCCCGGAATAGCTACTTTCAGGCTGGGAATTTCTTTATCATTATAAACCCGTTTTGCGATAAGCAAAGGACCACAATTATTACCCAAAGCACTGCCTGCATTGAGTAACTGATATTTATCTGTCAGATAAGCATAAGCATGATAACTAAGTTTTGTGATCTGAATTTCTCCCGCCATTGCTTTTTTATTCAGTTCTTCCACATCAGCCATCAAGACATCAAAACTAAGTCCTTCGGTATCTATTTTACCATGAATCATGGCATCAAATATAAACGTGTCGTTGGGGCAGGGGGAAAATCCTAGTGTTAATTGCATGGTTTTCTTATTATTGTAATTCTTTTGATTAGCAAGATATTATCTACTGATTTTGACAATGCTTCGCATTGGTTTTTTGCTTTTACCAGCTAGCTGTAACAACAATATACTTAGAACATATGGCGTACTTGACAGCACGCAAATTAATATTTAAAACACCTATCTACCTATATGTCGTCCCTAACGGGACGAGGAGCAGGTAGCCTCTAGTCTCGAACAGGAATTACACACGTATAGTGAAATTTGACTAGAGCATAAATTATTAATTGCCATCCATATGGTATTTCTCCATTGCGCCGTTAGGTGCTAAATATTGGTAGATATAAGGTATGGAATAAATTTCCATGTGCCTTTAGGTACATTATATGCCAATCGTAGATTGTAATTTTATGTAAAAAAATAAATTTCAATTTTGTTCTGTACACTGGTAAAGCAAAAACCCAATGCGTAGCATTGTCAATAAAACATACTTAAAAGGAATTAGTTTTTTCTTAATTTTATATTTCAACAAAATAAAGCTCCCCTACAATGCAGAAGATAGATCAACAAGTAGCAAAATTACATGAGAAAAAATTACTTAAGGAAAAGCTGGAAATTCATCGTGATGGACTGGAAAAAAAACTGGTAGAACGTAGGGAAGAGCTAAAAGCTCTGGAACAGCAACTCAAATGGAAAGAACGGGATATTGAACAACTGGAAGGACTGTCAATCAGACGTCTATTCAAAAAAATACTGGGTGATAACAAAGAACAGCTGGAAAGAGAACGTCAGAATTATCTGATGTGGTATTTGAAATTGAATGATTGTAAAGAACGTATTGCCGCTAAGGAGTACGAACTGGGGCTGCTTAGAGATAAATTAATTATGCTGACTGGCGTAGATGATGAATTTGAGGAGTTGTTGCAACGAAAGTGTCAATATATCAAAGTCAAAAATCGTGATCTGGCAGACAAGATTATCCGTATTGAAAGTAATATTCGTATCAACAAATATAAATGTAAGGAAATAGACGAGGCAGTAGATAGTGCCAACGAAGTCCTGAAAAGTATTCAATGGCTCAAAAAAGCGCTTCAGAAATACAAAGACTGGAAGCTAGACGATACCGCAAAGTCATATAAAGAAATCAAAGGCACCAATAAAACTATAAAGACAGAGATACAAAAAGTCAGTGCTTCTCTCGATGATTTCTTACAAGAGTTGTCTGATGTTGGCGAACATTATCATATGAATTATAAGCCATTCATCAAAAGAACATCCGATTTTCTGGAAGATTTCTACGATGGGCTGATCTCAGACTGGATATTGCATGATCGTCTTTATACTTCTTATCACACACTTGAAGATACCAAAAACAAGATCAAGCGTATAATATCTATGCTGGCACAGGATAGGAAAGTTGCTCAAAAAGATAGGAAGACGGCTACTAAACTACTGGAAAAAGTGCTGCTGGGAAACGATATTAACTGGGGGAAATTATGAGGTCAAC
The DNA here is from genome assembly GCA_020627965.1 of Saprospiraceae bacterium. Lineage (GTDB taxonomy): Bacteria > Bacteroidota > Bacteroidia > Chitinophagales > Saprospiraceae > JAHDEO01. The sequence continues at coordinate 10,166 of JAHDFX010000104.1, forward strand.
TCTTATAATCATTATAATTTCTGCCTTGAATATACCTTCCTTATCCGCCCAAATCGATGCTTTCATTGAAAGTGAAATGACTCAGCGAAATATTCCCGGCCTGGCTGCCTGTGTAGTCAAAAACCAAGAAATTGTATGGTCAAATGCCTATGGAACGGCTAATTTTGACACCAATACACCTGTGCAGACCAATACCTTATTTACAGTAGCTTCCATTTCAAAATTGTTTGTTGCCACTGCGCTTATGCAAGCCTATGAAGCTGGTTTGATCGATCTTGATACAGATATTAATAATTATCTGGACTTTGATGTTGTGCATCCTGACTTTCCTAATACAGCCCTGACTGCCAGGATGCTATTAAGACATCGGGCAGGCATTCGCGATCCTGAAGGTGACATGTATGATTATTGGACAACGGGTGATTATCCGGGAGAATTGGGCGACTTTTTAGAAAACATTATCACGCCGACAGGCAATAATTATCAGGCAAATTACTTTTCTCCTAATCATGCGCCGAGTAGCAGCACTTTTTATTCCAATATTGGTTTTTCATTGCTGGCGCTTATGGTCGAGCAAGTCAATGAACAGCCTTTTCATGCTTATTGCAAAGAAAATATATTTGACCCACTTTGCATGGATAATACGACGTTCTGGTGGGCGGATGTTGACCAGAATAATGCTGCCATGCCCTATGATTTTATCAATGGACAACATGTAGCATTAGACTATTATAGCATCGCTTTATACCCATCAGCCCTGATCAAAACTAATGTAACAGAACTGGCCAATTTTCTATTGGCCTATACTGGTCGGGGCATCGTGGATGGCGTACAAATTCTGGAAAGCAGCTCCGTTGATTTGCTAACACCTTACGATTTTAATACAGAAAACCTCGGCTGGTGGAATGGTACAAGCTGGACTTTCACTTTCCATTTTCCTGATGATGAAGTCTGGTTTCATGGCGGTTATATGCCAGGAATTCGAGCTCGTTTGAATTATTATCCCGATAATGGAACAGGTATTATTATATTGACCAATGGCGAGGGGCAATACGGTTTCATAGAGGAAGAACTTGCCGCTAATATTGTCAATTTTGCTACTGATCAGCCTTTAAGCCTTCCATGCAATACGACCTCTATTGCCGATGTTACAAATAGCAATGTCCAAGTATATCCTTCACCTTCTGATGGAGTCGTACATATTGAGGGCGAAACCATTCAAAGTCTAGAGATATTTGACATGCAAGGTAAAAAAGTGTTATTTAAACATAATGAAAACTACCTAAGATTAAACATTAATTACGAGGGCATGATTCAGTTTAAAATTCAAACTATTTCAGGAGAAATTATATTCAAACGGGTGCTTATATTATAGGCAAATAACTGGGTAACTCTGTATACTCTGGACAATGCGAAGCATTATCAAATTCAATACTCATAAAATTCCTTGCAAGCCCAGATTTAATCTCTTATCTTTAAGCGAAACGGGTGTTTTTCAAAGCGAAATTTCGCCTATTTTATAGTTAAACTTTAGACTTAATCATGGCACAAGCAGAGGTAACTACAACATTTAATAAGAAGACATATCTTTTCTGGTATGAGACAATGTTGCGTATTCGTCGTTTTGAGGAACGTGCAGGCATGTTGTACCAACAAAGAAAGATTAGAGGATTTTGTCATTTGTATATAGGACAAGAAGCTGTGGCGGCTGGTATTCAAACCGCTTCAAAACCAGGTGATCCGATTATTACAGCTTATCGGGATCATGGTTTGGCACTTGCCAGAGGTATCACTTCTAATGCCTGTATGGCCGAGTTGTATGGAAAATCGACTGGCTGCACTGGGGGGAAAGGTGGTTCGATGCACTTTTTTGATGTATCCAAAAGGTTTTATGGTGGTCATGGTATAGTAGGTGCTCAGATCGGTCTTGGAGCAGGACTTGGCTTTGCTGAAAAATATAAGAAAACAGGCAATGTTGCTATTTGTCTGTTTGGTGATGGTGCTGCACGTCAGGGTATCTTGCACGAGGTTTTTAATATGTGCATGACCTGGAAAGTTCCTGTAGTTTTTATTTGTGAAAATAACTTCTACGCTATGGGTACATCTGTAGATCGTACCAGTAATGTAACAGATATTGCCAAACTAGGATTAGCTTATGATATGCCTAGCGAGATCGTGGATGGAATGAGTTGCGAAGAAGTGCATAATGTGATGGAGAAGGCGCTAGATCATTGTCGTAGTGGTAAGGGTCCTTACTTTTTAGAGATCAAAACTTATCGTTATAAAGGACACTCTATGTCTGATCCGGCTAAGTATCGTACTAAAGCTGAGTTGCAGGATTATAAAGATCGTGATCCTATCAAGGATGTAGCCAATACTATGATAGAGAATGGTATGGTGACTGAGCGTAAATTGAAAAATATTGAAAACAAGATCAAAGAAGAGGTTGATGAGTGCGTGAAGTTTGCACAAGATTCTCCTTATCCTGATCCTTCTGAGTTGTATACAGATAATTATACGCAGAAAGACTATCCGTTTATTATGGATTAGGAAACAGTCCATGGTTTAAAACATATACACGTCCGTTTTATCAAGATAAAACGGGCGTTTTTAGTTTGAACCGCAGAACACCAAAACAGGCTTAAATTGCATCTCTTCAGATAAAATAGACATGAAATACCAAGTTTTTTACAAAGCCCTATTAGTTAACTTCCTAGTACTTAGTTGTACTGTCACGACCTACACGCAAAGCAATTCTAGCAAATCGGATAGTCTCATTCTTGAAGATCTTCCTCCTATACCGGTTACTGCTACCCGTCTGAATCAAGACAGCAAAGATGCTTCTTTGGCTATTAGTGTTATTACGGAAAACCCTATTGTAAATGGTCCTCACCTTTCTGCTAATGAATTTCTGGGGCAGCTACCTGGCTTGTTTGCTCTGAATCCAGATAATTTTGCACAAGACTTGAGGGTCTCTATTCGTGGATATGGAGCGAGGTCGGCATTTGGTATCAGGGGTATTAAGCTATTGGTAGATGGTTTGCCTGAAAGCACTCCAGACGGACAGGCACAGGTCGATAATCTGGATTTGGGTATTTTATATCGTGGTGAAATTATTCGTGGTCCCTCATCTGGTTTGTATGGCAATGCTTCGGGTGGAGTTATCAGTCTGGAATCCAGGAATTATGGTTCAAAACTGGAAGCCAATATTTCAGCAGGCTCTTATGGATTTCAACGCTATCAATTGAGTAGTTCGGAGACTTTTGGGAAGTTTGATTACTTTGTGAATACAGCTTACACTCAATCTAATGGTTATCGGGAGCAAAGTGGCATGCAGAATATCATAGCCAGTGGAAAATTTACTTATAATCTCGATAAGCATCGAATCAGGTTAATTACGAATTATGTCAATAGTCCGAAAGCAGATGATCCGGGGGGTATAGATTCCTTGTCGGTAGAAGAGGATCGTCGGCAGGCAAGGGATAGAAATGTGGACTATCAAACTGGTGAAACAGTACAACAAGGTAAGGCAGGACTAACTTATCTGTTCCGTCATTCTGATAATCATCAATTGCGTGCCCGTGCTTATTATACGGTGCGTGATTTTGCCAATAAACTGCCTTTTGAGTTTGGTGGTATTGTTAATTTGAATCGTCATTTTGTCGGCGGCGGAGCTAGTTATATTTTCAATCAGTATGTAGCTAAAAAGCCTTATCGTCTGCATGTAGGTTTTGATATTGAAAACCAGTCGGACGATCGGCTACGTTATAGAAATCTGGAAGGCATACAAGGCGATCAAACACTAGATCAGCGAGAACAATTTTTCAGTTTTGGTGCTTTTGCGCTTCAGGAATATTCGCCTGTCAAAGCGCTTGAGCTTACTTTGGGGCTTCGCTATGATGCTTTTCGGGCTGCGGCTAAGGATCGTTTTCTCAGCGATGGAGATGATTCAGGCAGTATTCAGTTGAGTCGTTTTAGTCCGATGGCAGGTTTTGTTTATAAATTTGCGGATGATAATAACCTTTACGGCAATGTGTCTACAGGCTACGAAACGCCAACGCTCAGTGAATTTTCTTCTAATCCGAGCGGAGCAGGTGGTTTTAATACGGATTTAAAGCCACAGCAGTCTGTCAGTTACGAGCTAGGCATAAGAGGGCTGATGGCTGATTTTCTGGAGTATCAACTAGCTTTGTTCCATATTGATCTGACGAATGAATTGCAGCCTTATGAATTGGAAGATTTCCCTGGAAGGACGTTTTATGATAATGCGGGCAGTTCGACCAGAAATGGCATAGAAACAGCTATAGAGTTTGATATTGTAGATGACCT
>JAHDFX010000104.1:14594-21500 GCA_020627965.1 Saprospiraceae bacterium
ACTTATTCAGTCGTCTTCGAACCAATCGAAATTTATTCGATTCTTTGTTTTTGTATCTTCTTCTTTTTTATCCTCTTTTATGTATACCAAATCTGGCGCATACCAGAGTGCCTCTTTTATTACTTTATATACACCTCTATGGGCCTCTCCAATGGAAAGTAGTAATAAATAAGGAGCTTTGTAAATATATTCTATTGAAAGTCCGTGTTTTCCAAAAAATTCGTCTTCTTCTGTATTGTATTCCTTCAAAGATGAATTACTTATTATGTACAAAAGACTAGTACGTGAAAGCTTGCGTGCTAGTTTATAAAAAGGACTATTGAATTTCGAGGGAATAAACTCAAATTCTATATCACTCGATATTTGCAGTTTTGTACTAAATTCTGAAAAACTATCTTCTGTTCCAGAAAATATAAGGTCTTTTTCTCTAGTAATTAGTATAAGGTTATCCATAATCAAACAACTTTTATTTTTTCCTTATCTATTAAGTCTTTAAATGGCTCTTTAGTCTCATATTGCATTCCTCCCCCCTTTTGACCAAACCAGGGAATCGCTTTGCCTTTTACTACTTTTATCTTCTTTGAAACCACATAGTTGTATTTAGGACGATCCTTTGAACTTTCAGGCATTGCTCTTCCTTCAAAATTATCTCCCTTAGGAGAAGCAAATCTACCCTTATCCTCAGTTGGGTCATCTCCGTCGTATCTATCTATTTCTGTATTTTCATCAAGTTCAACTACCTCTCTAGATTGAAATCCATCATTAGGCGGCCAACCACCATTAATACCTTTTTTATTAATGAGTGCCTCCATACCTTCCCAATCTTCGGCTTTATACTGTTTCCATAAATCCTCCTTAGTTTCCATTTCCGTATCCTTACCACAGGTCTCCATAAATTCCGACTTCTTAGTTCCTCTTACTTCCTCATCATCAGGTGAATTATCTGGTGCATCTTCTCCTTCAAAATCATCTTCTTTAGCTCCTTCATCTTGCATATTTTTAGTGCATACTTCACAAAACGGTTTCCCTACATCTGCTGCTTGCTGCATAGCCAGCACCTGTTGGGCAACACCTGAAGCCAGTGGAGAAAACTGTTCTAATATCGTTAGCGACGTTTTAGTCGTAACGGTACCTGGCGATATTTCTCCGATCAAGACTGTAGGACAGCCCATAACAATACTCCCACCATGTGCCGTCATATCGCCCATACGTGCGGCTGGCTTACTGCCAATGAGTACTCCGGTAGAACCCAATATAACGGAATCAGGTGGTCCGACACAGGTACACATATCCCCCATAACGGCAGCGGGCATATTACCAATAAGCACAGTGGGTACACCTGGACCTGTTATAGGCCCACCGACATGTGGTACGGGTGGGGTTCCCGGTGTCACCATTGGGCATACATGCATGTCTCCTATTCTTGCGGCTGGTTTACTCATATCTAATAGTATTTAGAGAAAAGAAAAATCAGATTCATTTTTTACTAATTGATTATCAACAAGTTCGTATTCTACAAATTCCCCATCTTTGGATTCAAGAATGTATTTTTCTATAGGCCCGAAAAAGGCTTTTAGTTGTTCCTTATCGCTGGTTTCCAGAAAAGTGGGTAACACACGTGGGTCGTAAAACCGGAAGTATAATTTTTTTCCTGTTTCGGATTTGACCATGAGAAATTTTTTGAGGTGTTTGTAAATGGTTTTGAGGTCTTTACTACATTGTAGTATGACCCCCCAATTTTGTTGTCCACTTCTTGCATAGTACCACGCTCTGAAATCAGAATGCTTTGGAAATGAAAATAGCCATGGAGCTACGACTCCCAGTTTTTCTTTAGCTTCACCACTATACAGACATAGATGCCGTGGATTAAAGTGCTGTGCTACTTTAATGTGGTTTTGCATCTTGGCTGCATCAAGTACTATGTAATAGCGTTTGTAGGACATAGAGTTACTTCAAATTTACTTTTATGTTTTTTGTATTTGATTTTTGTTCTGCATATTCTACAAAGACCTCGTAATAACCAGGCAATAGTGGAAAATCTATGTGATTCAATATATTAGGATTAAAGTAGGTAACAATACTCATATCCCCAATATCTGGTTCTGGCTCATCTACTAAAAATTCCGGTTCTGGTTCCGGTGCATCAGGACTCGGATCGTTATCTAGAATAGCTCCTGAAAAAGTTGCATCTGATTCAATATGCCTAAGGTGTATCATCAAGGGTTCAGGATGTTTTTCCAATGTAGTGAGAGATAGATGATAAACACCACATAATGGAACTACCCCATTTTCCTTATCAGCAATACTCAAGGTAATTTCTGAAGGTATATTAATACTTATACCAAATTCATCGGGTTCAGGCGGAGAACACGGATTTTCTTCAGGAGAATCTATCTGTACATTCGTAAATTTATTTGGTTTTACTCCCATGTCTTGACTATTATTATTCAGGAAATTCTGGCATGATGCTGACATAGCTGTCAAAATCAAGCTTCCTAATATTAAATTGATATATTTCATTGTTAAAATTTATTCCATCCTTTGCTGATATCTAACTTACGCACAACGGGATGACAGTTTCCGCAAAACTTGGTTTTACCGTTTGTTGCGCCGAACATTACACAAACTGATTTTCTTCCTGCATCTGCTGAATTATATGTACTTAATCCTCCCGAATTACCATTATAACAATGGTTTCCTACATGTCCTTTATCTTTATAGTGTGTACTTACTTTATCTGGTAAATTACCGGAACCATCAGCAACCATCCCTACTTTATGACCTACTTCATGAATTAATGTTTGGTTTTGCTCTGTAGTTGATATGTCTTGCCACCAAGCTCTTGTACAAATACAAACTAGGCTACCTCCGCCAAAGGACAAACCACCCCTCATTCGATCTACCCAGTTTACCTCTAGTCGAATAGTACCTTTACCAGCTGGCAGACTACTTACATCAATCTCCACATTGTTACAATAGCCTTTAGGGTAACGTGGCTTTTGTTTTGCAACACATTTTTTTTGCGGAATGTCTTTCCACGTTCCTCCTCCATCTAGTTTATATTTACAACTAATAAACCAGTCATCTCCTTTAACAATATCTTTCCAAAGTGGTCGTTCTTTTACCGTTGCAACATTAAGTCCTTTTCCACGAATATTAATAAGAACCTTTGGCTTTCCACTTCCAAAATCAACATTCTTTTTTCGAAGTGCCCCCTTATTTTTTACTGCAAGGTGGTCTGTATAGCCTACAGTCACACAATATGGCTCTTTAGCTCCAGCAGTGGATGTATTGTAAGCTGTTCGAGCTAAAGATTTAAATGTATTTGAGTCATTTCTGTCGATATTTTCCATGTGCTTCATCTGTACTGAAGATAATGCTTTTGCTGTCATGAAATTTCGACCAAACTCTGATTCAAAAGTTGACAGATTCTTGGCAACACTTGATAGTCCTTTCATTTTTATTTCCACATAATGGAAAAATCGTTTTGTAGTAATACCCGCAGAACTTTTAACTGTCTTACCCTTTGCATCAGTTGCAGAAAGTGTGTAAGTATCATTCCCTGAAACGGCGATAAAAAGATCATCAATTATCTTAGTTCCATCTCCATCTGTAGTATATGATTGTTCTTTGTCCTGATATTTAAAATTTGAATTGCGTCCTTTTTCTGCACTTGAATAAACAGCATTTGAGCCACCAGGTACCAATTTTATTTTAAATGAATGACTTCCAGGTTTATCAAATTTGACCTTTATTCTAGGCTCTCTTGACAGGCGATCTTTATTTTTAATGATCTTACCATCTACCCATTTATCCTCATAAGGTAAATTGACATATTGGTCTCCCCCCGATGAAAGTATCTTGTCATCTGTGCCATCTAAAAACTCTACGGATACTATGTTGGCATCTTCATCTGTTGGGCTAGTAACAAGAGGGGCAGGAGCAGAAGTTTCATCTTCAACTACAGGAGTTTCAGGAGGTATTTCTGTTTTCTTTGCGACCGTCGCAAGTTTGATCTTTTCTACAGCACCTGATACTTTTAATTTTAATACTTTGGCAAGAGTAATTATCTCATCCTCATACTTAAAATCACCATCATGTTCAGGAAAAGGAATGATAAGTTCTTCACTTCCCATATTTTCGGTTTCTACAACTAAGTAAATTTCCTTCTCTTTGGTAATTTTTTCAAGTTCTTCACCTTCAAGATTGGTAAAGTAAGCTCTTACTATTTTCTGTATAGGTTCTTTTTCTTCCTCATTTAATGGGCATGAATTAGCAGGCGATAATGCCTCATCAGGGGCATTATAAGCTGGTTCATTGGGGATTTCACTTCTGTTTATGAGTTGTGCGTTTGCCATTTTTAACGGAGTTTTATACAGATTACTTGATATTATCCCATATCCTTTGCGGAATTTTATCTTCTTTGTTATTTGCTTTCATCATTTCCACATATTTACTATAGGCTTCTTTAGCTTTTTCGGTATTCTTCAAGCCATTATAAGCATCACCTAAATTAATATAAGCTACAGTCCTGTCCGGGAATTTGCTTATTATTTTTTCGAGTATCATAACAGATAAGATGTATACTTCCGATTGCTCAAAATAGAAAGCAAGATTGTTATATTTTTCTAGTGATTTCTTATCAATAAAAATTTTCTCCGACTTAAGATTCAGCCCCTTAGCTATAGACTGAATATCATAAAAATATTCCTCATTAAATTTACCTTCAATCACATAATACAGAGATAATAACTCTTCCTTATCCTTGATCTTCAGTATTTCAGCATCTATACTCCATTGTTCAATTGCTGAATCAGGATTCAGCAACCAGTTATTCAAAGTTTCATCATAAAAATATTTTTCAATATTTTCACTTCCCAAAATTCCTGTATTAATTTCATTTTTTTCAATACAACCTTTTACACACTCTTTAAACATGATGTTTCCTGAGCCTGTAGGGACATATAGCGATTTATCGCCTCCTTTGCCAAACTTAACTCTACACTTATAAAGAGGCTCCCCATTCATATTATCTCGTTTGTAAAATAGAGAATCCGGCTTATCATCATAATCAAAGAACCCTATAATAATAAAATGTTCATCTGTTTTAATCTCATTTTCCATCAGTGTTACTTCTGGCTCAACAAACGGAGTATTAGTCTGCTCACTATTAGTTTTGCAAGAGCTAACAGATAGAATCAACGACACAAACATTAAACTAATGTAGTTCATATTAATCGTCAAATTTTTGTATCGCTGCTTTATTCTTCTTGCCATATTTTGAGTTTTTTATATTACTCGTGCCATATTTATATACCCCTATTTGCTCCAGCTTTAAACTGTCGCATTCATCTTTAACCTTCATAATCCCCAAGATTCTTTTGAGATTTTTTTTCCTATGTGCATATCCATTTAATCCTCCATTAATCCCTATAGATACTGCAATTAAATCATCTTTATCAGCTTTAGGGTTCATGTTCCCCCAAGCAGAGCCATGATTCCAATACCAACCTGCCGAGTCGAAAGAATAGAATATATCCTCTCCTATCTTCTCTGGCTTATTTACAAGTTCCGATTTACCTACATGAGAAGAATAGTCTGTATAATTTGTTCTCCCTGTCAATTGAATTAATCCACGACCTTTAAATTTCTTTCCATCACCTGTATTTTTATTTCCTAAATCATCTCTCCCTTCATATGCACTTCCACTTGCATATTCTACTGTGGTTTTATAATGATCAGATTCTGCTTCGGTTTGGGCTATAAAATGAGCTTTTCTCAGACAAGTATTGATATCGTAATTATTAAATGTAGCGTTTAACTGCTTGGTAAATTCTTCATAAGTCTTTACTGTTGCTGGTAATGGGCATTTCTTATGATCAAATAATTTATCTTTATCAACAAGCTTTTTAACCTCTTCGACGGTCAAATCTCTATTGCAATAGCATTTATTCAACTTTAGCTCAAACCATTTCTTCTCCATATCCAGCCAATAATTGCGTATTGTGTTCTTATCAGGATTTCCGTCCTCATCAGGGTTTCTGCCATAATATACGATTCTTTTTTTGTCGTAATCAGTATTCGCAGAATGAGCATCTACCAAAAGGTAAAGAAGAGTTTTTTTACCAGTCGTAGCTTCCAGAGCATCTTTCCACTGTTTCAGTTGTTCATCAGAGGATGGTTTTAGCGTCAACTTACTTATAGCCCAATCTTTAAAGTCATCTTTATTTTCGGCATTTGATATTTCATCAAACTCTCCTACTATACTTTCTATAAGCGAAACACTCTTACCATTTTGAGTGATATTTATAAGTTTATCTTTCTCTGCAATCACCTTCTCTTTACCCTGATGGATATTAAGTTGAATTTTACGTCCCTGGAAGTGTTTAGTCTTCACAACCAGATAAACATCTTGCCCAATATTTTTACTCCCAACCTTATCGAAATACACCTTACTGCCACCTTCTTCATCCTCGTAAGTGATTGTTTCGTCTGCGTTAAATCCCTGCACAGAACCCCAGGTTTTCAACTTACCGACATTCATTTCCTTTAGTTTTTCCTGGGTTGTACCTAGTCTTTTTGCCAATGCAATAAGACCTTCTCCTTTTTGTACAGTTGCCTGTTTTTCACCTCCTTCTTTCCTTATTTTCGCAAAATAAGCATCTATTATTTGCGGGAATTCAATGGGTATTTTCGGAGAAATAGCCGAAAGTGCAGTATCGTTTATGTCGAAAATGGTATGCATATACTTAAGTAGATTGAGTTAAAACTACTCCCACCAATCAAACTCTCCTTCTTTCCTGACCTTTTTCACAGGCTGGTCGTCGTTTAATAATGATTTATAAAAATACTTTACTCGATAACTTTCATTCGTATCTATCGGACTTAGTATCGCTTCCAGATGCT
>JAHDFX010000369.1 GCA_020627965.1 Saprospiraceae bacterium
CCATTTGGTCTACATCAGCATAACGGATACGGATTTGATGTTCATGTTGCAGCATCTGCAAAATTAATTGTGAATGGTGAATTATTAATGCTTAATTATCAAGAAACATTGCCACCGATCCAGGTAAAGGCAACAACGAGAAATATTAAAGCGCCCCAAGCGAGTGTAGGCTCAAGCCCTCCCAGTATCATTATTGCGCCAAGCACACCTAAACCGATAAATGCTGCGGCAAAACCGATCATAGCCCATTTGCCAGCCGGTGATATTTTACTTTCGTACAAATAAACTGGTACCATAGCCACAAAGAGCGCAAAGGCTAGTCCTGCAAAATTTATATCCATAGCCAAAGCCAGTCCCAAGGATAATATTGAGCCGGATAATAAGCCTATATTTATTTGTGTAGCTATTCTTTCCAGGTCATTAAAAAGATAGCGACTGTACTTGTCAAAATATACAATGATGTCGCTTAATGGCCCCGAAAACCATGTCCATAGCACCAAAATCAAATAGATGGGCAATAAAAAAGGCATCACATTTACAAGGATCAGCAAACCTATAATAAACATCCACTGGTATTGTTTGCTGTGTTTTTCCATAAAAAAGGAATATTCCAGCAATTTTCTATACAAAATATTAGATGCTTTGATAGCCTGCAACATGCCTGATTTAGCAAACTCACTATTGGGGTCGAGTGCCAGTGCTGCGCCAAAATGTTCTTTGGCTTTCGGGATATTGCTTTCCCTCAAATACTGGTAGCCCATATTGGCATGTGTCAGTGAATTTTCAGGATCATTTTCAAGTTGATTTTCCAGAATGACACGAGAGTCGGCAGTTTGTCCGCTTCTGGTGTAAGCCATCGACAGAATATTCTGGCAGAACGTATTATTAGGGTCAATTTCCAGTCCTTTCTGCGCCGTTTCTATAGCTAGTGGCTTATGTCCCAAATCCAGTAAAATAGCGGACTTCACACCATAATACCCTGCATGGTAGGGATAAAATTCGATAGCGGTATCAATGCTTTCTTTAGCCTCCTGATATTCATCTTTTTCCAGATGTATCATTGATTTCAAATAGAAGAAATAATCTTCTGTAGGCTCGGCAGCAATAGCTCTGTGAATAGCCGTCATTGCTTTTTCTGTGTCTTTATATTCCAGAAATATCTTAGACTGTAGAGCATGTAATTCTCCTGAATCTGGATATTCCAACAGTCCTTCCATGATGCGTTGTTGGGCTTCAGGGAATTTCTTACGGTCTATCAAAATTTCTATTCTTGATACCAGTTCTTCGTGTAACATGGGCTTATAAATTCAAGTACTTTAAAATTTCATCGTATAAACCAGATGAATTGGAATATAGCGCATAATTTCGGGCGGTATTGAACCAGTCTTTTGTGCTTGGGCGCACATTTTTGACCTGTTGCAATAAGTCTTTTGTTACAATAGGTTCAATTTTCCCCGCCTTCATCGACTTACGCAGGTTTTCTTCAGCCGTTATGTCTATCAGTAATTTAATATCAGCTCCACTGAAATCTGCTATTTTTTGAGCTAATTTCCCAGTATCAATATCAATGGTTGGTTTGTCTTGTAAATGGAGTTCCAGTATTACTTTTCGGCTGGCTTCGTCTGGTGGCGGCACAAAGATGATTCGATCGAAACGTCCTGGACGCAGGAAAGCAGAATCCATATGCCAGGGAGAATTGGTCGCACCAAGAATCAGTACGCCGTCATTCTGAGCATCAACGCCGTCCAGTTCTTTCAGAAACTGATTGATCAGATTTCGTCCGCCCGACTGGCGCAGGTCGCTACGCTTAGAACCAACTGCATCTACTTCATCAAAAAACAGGACACAAGGATTATTTCTTCGAGCTATTTCAAACTTTTCGTGTAGTCTTTTTTCGCTATTACCAATGTACATATCCAGTACATCTTCCAAGCCTACAGAGAGAAATTTTGAATGTATCTCTCCGGCTGTTGCCTTGGCGATGTAGGTTTTACCACAGCCAGGCGGGCCATACATCAGAATACCTCCTCCGGCAGTTTTGCCAAATGCCTTGAATAATTCAGGATTGACCAGTGGCTGAATGATCTTGATGCGAATTTCTTCTTTTACATTTTCCATTCCTCCAACACCAGAGAAATTCAAGTCCGTTTTTTCAAAGAAAACATTATCGTCATCTTCATCATCTCTCAGAAAATCATCAATCTGAATCGGTATTTTTAACTGTCGTTCCAGTTCTTCATCATACCAGTCCATATCTTCCTGAAATTCCTGATAGCGTTCAACTGCCTCGCCTGTCTGCCCGTCTTTTATCAACAATTGAATATATAATTTCAATACTTCTTCAATACGTGCCTGTTCCAGTAACTCTTCACAGATTACGATGCCCGGCGCACAATTATCTAATTGATAATAACATTTTGCTAAATATACTTTAGCCTCCATATCACCATCCTTCTGAATGAGGACAGTGAAATGCTCCTTGGCTTTTTCGTATTCACCAAAAGAATACCAGCCCTGCGCCACTTGCGAACGTAGTATTGTATTGTCGGGAGAAGCCATCAGAGCAGTCTCTAGTGCTTCTAAAGTTATTTTGTCCATAAAATTTAATTAATGCAAAGCTTGCAAAAGTACTAAATCATAAAATGGAAAGAATAGTTCTGTGGAGTTTTTTAAAATAGTTAACAGATTTTAAAAGTCGATTGCCATACCAGGAAAATAATTCGCCATCTACAATCAGTACCTGTGCATCAGGGCAAGCTGTTTGAAATTCTTTTATGTGCTGCTCTTTAAAGGGGTAAGGTTCGGAAGAAAGTAAAATTACTTCAGGTTCGAGTTGCTTGAGTTCTTCCAGGCTCGTTTCAGGATAACGACTTTTATTGGTATATAGATTATCAAAACCAGCTTTACTCAACATTTCATGTACAAAAGTATCAGCGGCACAGACCATCAGTGGCTTTAGCCAAATAAAGTAAGCCGCTTTTAAACGTTTTGTAAACTGAAACTCAGAGAATTGTTTTTGTAAAGTTTGAGCAAGTTCTTCGGCTTTTTCTTGTTTTCCAACGAGTTGACCAATACATCGGATCATATCAACAGCGTCATCCAGTGTCTTAATATCGCTCATCCAGACGGGATATTCCTGACTTAATGTTTCTATCTGATTTTGCTCGTTTTCTTCTTTATTGCCAATAATAAGATCAGGCTGAAGCTCCGCTATTTTATCAAAATGAAATTGCTTGGTACCACCAATGCGTGGCTTACTTTTAAATTGCTCTGCCGGATGGATACAAAATTTGGTAATACCTACAACTTCTTCATCCAAGCCCAGATAAAACAGCAACTCAGTCTGAGAAGGCACTAGAGATATAATGCGAGCAGGCTTTTCAGGAACCCGGACTTGTCTGCCCATTTGATCTTTTGCTGCCATTGGTGAGTGGTTGAGTGGTGAGTGGTGAGTGGTTGAGTGGTGAGTGGTTGAGTGG
>JAHDFX010000370.1 GCA_020627965.1 Saprospiraceae bacterium
GGGTGGGATGCCAAAGAAAAAAAGAGCGAGTCATAGTGTAAATTTATTTCCTCGTTATTCCTGATACAGTACCACCCAAAAAACATCCATTAAACATTTGCTATGAATGGTAAAATATTCTTCTTCCTTTTGATCCTCTTTGTATTCGGCGTTGGTGGCTGGTATGTTTACCAACAGCAAAACGGACAACAACAAGTCAAGGAAATAAAAACGGCTGTCGAAAAAGGAGACCTCAAAGTAGAAGTCACAGCGACAGGCGAACTCCAGGCTAAAAAATCCGAAAAAATCTACGGACCACAACGCATGTCTTCTATGGGCGTGCATCAAACCACTATTTCCGATCTGGTTCCCGAAGGAACTTTAGTAAAAGAAGGTGACTATGTAGCAACACTAGACCGAACAGAGGTCAGCAACCGAATTGAAAGCATCATCTCTGACATTGAAAAAGCTGAATCTCAACTCATGCAAACAAAACTGGACACTGCTATAGAGATGCGTTCGCTACGCGACCAGCTTATCAACATTCAATATACCATTGAAGACAAAGAATCTCAAATAGAATTAAACAAATACGAGCCTAAAGCTATTCAGAAGCAAATTAAAAATGAATTAGAAAAACTGGAAAGAGATTATCGACAGGCAAAGAAAAATTACCAACTCAAACAAAAACAGGCAGCAGCTAAAGTAAAGGAGATCGCAGCCAACCGCCGTCAGCATAAAAACAATATGCGCCAAATGGAAGAGTTGGGAGAACTATTTGTTGTAAAAGCCCCCAAAGATGGCATGGTCATTTACAGGCGTAGCTGGAATGGCAAAATAGGCCCAGGCTCTCAGATAAGAGGCTGGAATCCTGTAATAGCTCTGCTCCCTGATCTCACTCAAATGGTTTCCAAAACCTATGTCAATGAAGTAGACATTAGTCGGGTAAAGCTTGGCCAGGAAGTTGCTGTAAGGGTTGATGCTTTTCCTGATAAAAAATACCCCGGCAAAGTCATTAAGGTCGCCAATATTGGTGAAAAACGCCCTAATTTTGATGCAAAAGTCTTTGAAGTTAATATAGAACTAACCCTTAGCGACTCCATACTTCGTCCAGCTATGACAACCGCTAACACCATTGTTGCAGCTACTCACAAAGACGTATTACATATTGCCCTGGAAGCCTTGCATAGCAATGATTCCATAAATTATGTCTACGCTTACAATGAAGGAAAAATAAGCAGAAAAGAAGTACTCTCCGGTTCCTTTAATGAAGAACGTGTCATTATAGAAATGGGACTGAATGAAAAAGAAGAACTCTCCTTGTCCATCCCAGATAAAGCGGATGAACTCGACCTTATCCTTCTTGATAAAACAGCAAAACAAGGGCATTTAAAGAAAAAAGAAACGGCCAAGCCCAAACCTGTAGAAGCCCCAGAAGAAGATGACTTATCAGAAATGTCAGAAGATTTGAAAAAGATGTTAAAAAGCAGAAAAGTTCAAATCAAATGAATCGACTAAACTCCAATTTTTTCATAGCGCTTGATGCCGTAATGACCAACAGACTACGCGCATTACTCACGGCTCTGGGTATTATGTTCGGCGTAGCTGCTGTAATTGCGATGCTGGCTATAGGCACTGGCGCCCGGCAGGAATTGCTAGAACAAATGAAACTTATTGGCTCCAATAATATTATTGTAAAAGCAGTACTCAATCAGGAAGAAGAAAACGAAGAAGGCGAGGAGAATCAAGAACGCAGCTATTCTCCTGGTCTTACCATAGAAGATGTAAAAGCTATTCAAAACACTATTCCTACCGTAGACAGGGTTAGCCCTGAATTATTATTACCATCTACTATAGTGCGAAAAGGCCGACTAACAAAAGGGCGTTGTGTTGGCATCAATAATGCTTTTTTCGAATTGAATAATCTGGCTTTAGAACAAGGTCATCTTTTTCATAAAAAACAGATGGAGGCAGGTGCGCCTGTTTGTATCATAGGAAAAAGTACACAAGCCAGGTTCTTTGGCGGTGAAAACCCTATTGGCAAACAAATTAAGTGTGGGAAGACCTGGCTAACTGTCGTTGGGGTATTGGGCAAACGCTATGCCTCCAAAGAAAGCCTGAGCAATCTGGGTATCCGAGATTATAATTCTGACATTTACATTCCAATACAAACCGCCTTGTCCCGTTTCCGCAATCGAGCTATCCTGACAGCCTCCGAAAACAGTAGAAACTTTATTATAGTTGGAGATGGCAATGAAGAAAAAAAGCCTGCTGATCTCAAAAATTATCATCAGCTAGACAGGCTCGTTGTAAGGGTTAACCAAAGTGCACAATTAGAGCCTACTGCCGATGTGATTGCCCGGATGCTGCGCCGCAGGCACTGGGAAGTACAGGATTATGAAGTTAGTATTCCCGAACTCTTACTAAAACAACAACAACGTACACAGGACATTTTCAATATTGTTTTGGGCGCTATCGCCGGCATCTCATTGCTGGTTGGCGGTATTGGCATTATGAATATTATGCTGGCATCTGTACTCGAACGCATCAAAGAGATCGGCTTGCGTCGTTCACTCGGAGCGACCAGCAAAGACATCGTTCAGCAATTCGTATTTGAAGCTGTTTTTATCAGTTTACTCGGCGGCATTGTAGGCGTAGCATTAGGCTTGATACTCGCCGTCACAATCACCCGCATTGCAGAGATACAAACCATTGTTTCCTGGTGGTCAGTTGCCTTATCTTTTGGAGTAGCTGCCACAATTGGCCTGGTTTTTGGAATTTTCCCAGCACGAAGAGCAGCTAAACTCGACCCTATTACTGCCTTGCGAAACGATTGACTTTAATTATTTAAACATGCAGAAATACTTCCTGATTAGCCTGGCTCTATTCATCACTATTCAATTATCCGCCCAAACCTCTGAAACTTCTAAGATATTAGACGAGCTCACTCAATTATCCAATGATTATTCAGGCATCTATAATTCCCGTCAGACCTGGAATGTGAGTTATGAAGGTTGTAAAATAACCGATCATTATTATTTCAATGACGAACTCACCCTCACTGTAGAACTCGATCTGGCTGATATGAATTATGCCAGAATAGAAAAGCGTTTTTACAATAGTATTGCCGTTTATCCAAAAGATAAAAACCCTGAATACCTTCATGTTACCCGCTACGAAGACGGCAAAGCCAGTCGTATTGTAGATGGTATATATTACAGTCTTATGGTTCCTGCCGACAATAAAGAGAAAGCCCATAAGCTGATGAACGAAGCTATTGAAAGCTGTCAGGAATAAGTCTAATACTTACATACAATAGTCCGTATTGGTTTTTGCTTTTATCAGTCAAATGTAAATCGACATAAAGCTCATACATCCAGTATCCTGACAGTCAGGATATTCGCTTTAGTTTTTCATTAGGTAATATTTTTTGAACGTTTGCAGAATACCCACATGCTCAAAAAAATAAAATCCATTTTTCAGATTTTTT
>JAHDFX010000371.1 GCA_020627965.1 Saprospiraceae bacterium
AATAATTTAGATGACGAAGCTTGGTATAGTTCAAATTCAGGAGGAAGCCCCCGTCCGGTTATGGGTAAGCCAAATGCATTGGGTTTATACGACATGAGTGGCAATGTGTGGGAATGGTGTAGCGATTGGTATGGAGATTACAGCAGTGGCTATCAGCGTAATCCTAAAGGTCCAGAAGGAGGCTCCGGCCGTGTGATGCGCGGTGGCAGTTGGTACTATGATGCCGTGTACTGCCGGGTAGCTTTTCGCAGCAGCCTCGACCCGACGTACCGCTACTTTAGTGTCGGCTTTCGGGTAGTCGCCTCCCGAGTTTAGTTTGCAGTATCTCTTTTGCCCTTGAGCTGCGAAGGAGCGTAGAAAGTAGCACAAGCGAGGAAGCGGTAGCCCTCGCGGTTCTACTTTCGTAGCGATTGAGTTTTAGGCTTGGCAGGATTTCAAGGAGCAGGCTTTTATTATGCCGCCTGTGGCGGCCAATTTTTTGAAAAAAGATCAACTAATGACTATCATGAAAATCAAATTCCTTGTTTTTTTCTTTCTACTGTGCAGTATTTATGGTTTTGCCCAAATTGCAGAGAATAATTACCGAGACATGGTTCGGACACCAGGCAATAGCGACAAACTTGCCCTGGTCATTGGTAACAGCAATTATCAGCATATTAGCAAGCCAATCTATCCGGCACACGATGCTAAAGTCATCAAAGAGGCTTTAAAGGCACAGGACTACGATGTACTGGAAGCCTATAATCTTGATCGGGCTAATTTAAAAGCCACTATCCGGGATTTATACAAGTACTTGCCTCAATATAAAACTTTAGTGGTTTTTTATGCTGGTCATGGATTAGAGGTTAATGGCGTGAATTATCTGGTACCTACCGATGCGAATGCAAGAGCAGCAATAGAGGTAGAGGATCACTGTGTGAAGCTCGACTATCTATTTGCGCGAATAGATAACCCGGACATTGCGAAACTAGTGGTGCTGGATGCCTGTCGCAATAATCCTTTTTCTGATATAAGAGGAGAAGGCAACGGAATCGCTAGGATACATCATCAAAAGAAAAATACGAAGATTATCTTTTCTACAGCCTCTGCTACGACAGTAAAGGACGATAATCCTTTTGCGGAGATATTTGCCCAACATATTCGGCAAGGGGGGTGTATAGAGAATATACTCCTTGCAACGACAGATGCAGTAGAACAAAAACGCAGGGATCAGATTATTTGGCAGCAAGGCTCCCTGAAAGAAAATATCTGCTTTGGTGATATGAATAGTATGACAGAAGATTCAGATGGAGATGGTTTGGTAGATGAAATAGATGCTTGTCCTAAACGACCGGGTAAAGCAGCAAACAATGGCTGTCCACCCGACCCTATTCCAGACGGTATGGTACTGGTAGAAGGTGGGGAATTTATGATGGGCTGTACACCAGAGCAGGGAGTATGTGAGGTTGATGAAAAACCGGTACATCAGGTATATGTAGATGATTTTTTAATGGCAGAACATGAGGTGACGATTAGTCAATTTAAAGCTTTTGTAGATGCAACAGGTCATCGTACAACTGCTGAAAAGGAAGGAGATAGTTGGGTTTGGAATGGTTCTTCATGGGATGAAAAATCAGGAGTGTCTTGGCGGGACGATGTAGCTGGTAACCGTCGTCCTTACAGTGATTATAGTCATCCGGTGATTCACATTAGCTGGCATGATGCAGTAGCTTATTGTAAGTGGTTAAGCACCAAAGAAGGAAGAACTTATCGTTTGCCAACAGAATCAGAATGGGAGTATGCTGCTCGTGGAGGTAAATATGTTGAAGGTACGATATATAGTGGCGGCAATAGTTTGAGTGGTGAAGGCTGGTATATTTCAAATTCAGGTGGCAGCACAAGGCCTGTGATGTGTAAAAGACCAAATGCCTTAGGTTTATATGACATGAGTGGGAACGTAAGGGAGTGGTGTAGTGACTGGTATGGAGATTATAACAGCGGCTATCAGCG
Source organism: Saprospiraceae bacterium (assembly GCA_020627965.1). Classification (GTDB taxonomy): domain Bacteria; phylum Bacteroidota; class Bacteroidia; order Chitinophagales; family Saprospiraceae; genus JAHDEO01. The sequence goes on from JAHDFX010000371.1 coordinate 1,990, forward strand.
AAATCCTACAGGAATATCAGGAGGCTTCTACCGTGTTTTCCGTGGCGGCGGTTGGAACGCTGATGCCGTGAACTGCCGGGTAGCTGCTCGCCGCGGAGGCACCCCGTCGTACCGCATGAATGCTGTCGGCTTTCGGGTTGTTGCCTCCCCAGTTTAGTTTGCAGTATCTCTTTTTGCCCTTGAGCATATTCCGATAAAAATCGGAAGAGCGTAGAAAATAGTATAAGCGAGGAGGCGATAGCCCTCGCGGTACTACTTTCGTAGCGAGTATTTTTTTGAGACAAGCAGTTCTATATTTAAAACAGCATAATTATGAAAACAAAATTCCTCATCATTTTTCTATTAATGTGTAGCCTGTACAGCTTTGCACAAAAAGATCTGCGTGACCTGACACGTGAATCCAACAAAATAGCACTAGTGATTGGCAACGATGAATATCCAGTAGGGCATAGGCTTAGGTATGCGGTACATGATGCAAAAATTATAGGTGATGCACTTAAAACACAGGGCTATGACGTAATAGAAGCCTATAATCTCAATTTTGATCAGTTCATAGCAAGAATTAAAAGTCTGCACGAACGAATCGATAAGTGTAAGGCTTTGATTGTCTTTTATGCTGGGCATGGAGTAGAAATAGGTGGTAATAATTACTTGGTACCGATAGATGCACAACCTCCCCAAAAAGGAGGTAATGAATTGGATATAGAAGATACTTGTATCAATATAGACTATTTGTTTCGCCGTATAGATAATTCTGTCATTCCCAAAGTGCTAATCCTGGATGCCTGCCGTAGTAATCCTTTGCGAGGAGTCGGTAATGATATAGGCATGAGCATTCAAGAACAGAAAAAGAATACGCTCATTATCTATTCTACCTCTGCTAATACCGGAGTCTCCGATGATAACCCTTTCTCGGAAATCTTTTCGGAAAAGATTGATAAAGGCGGCTGCATTAGTGAGATTCTTTTATCAACTACTGAGGCTGTAGAACTACAACGCCCTAGTCAAACGATTTGGTATGAAAGTTCCTTGAAACAAAATATTTGTTTTGTTAGTATAGATACCACAGTCGTTACTGATATAGATGGAGATGGTTTGGCAGGGGAAGTTGATAAATGTCCTAACGTGTACGGTTCGATTAAGAATAATGGCTGTCCTGAAAAAGACACGGATAGCGATGGAATCTTGGATAGCTATGATCAATGCCCCAATGAGTATGGCGAAATTTCGAATAATGGCTGTCCTATTAGGACTGTACTTAAAGGTATGGTGTTCGTAGAAGGAGGCGAGTTCATGATGGGGTGTACAAGTGAGCAAAGTTATGATTGTGAATATGATGAAAAACCGGCTCATAAAGTTTACATAGATGATTTTTTGATGAGTGAATATGAGGTGACAAATGAGGAGTTTGCAGCTTTTTTAAGTAGTGAAGGTAATAAAATAAAAGGTAGAGTAAAATGGTATGGAATAGAT
>JAHDFX010000105.1 GCA_020627965.1 Saprospiraceae bacterium
ACCCAAAGGGCGGAGATACAGTGTATCTTCGGTGTAGTGAACCACGCTAGTGGGTCGGTAAGGAATGAGGAGAAAATTTGCCACTTGTAACCAATTGCGGGAAGCTTAAACAGTGTACTTAGTATTTGAAGTTGTTTAAATTTATTGCCAACACCTTTATCAATAGGAAGTAATTCTCTTCAATTGTTTAACTTTGCGACATGAAAGATACTAACCTTTTTGCCGAATTTGAACCAATAGCCACTAAGGATTGGCTGGCTAAAATTGAGAAAGACCTGAAAGGCAAACCATTAGAAAGTCTGGATTGGGAAATAGACGAAGGAATTATAGTAAAGCCTTTCTATCGTCGGGAAGATATACTCGAACATGGAGAACCACATACTTGCAAGACAGATAATAATTGGCTGATACAGGAAGAAGTAGAGGTCGGAGATGGTGTTACTGCGGCTAAAAAAGCCAATAAAAAGGTCTTGGACATACTTATGCAGGGTGTAGAATCGGTTAATTTCACTTTGGATAATGTTACTTCAGGAAAAGATTTTGCCACAATGCTAAAAGGGATTCACCCTGAGATGATTACCTTATATTTTGGTGGCTTATTTACTGAAAGTGAACCCGGAACGGTATTAAGTCATCTGCTTAAATGGCTGAAAGATGAAAAAATAAATTCCAGAAATATCAAAGGTGGTGTATTGGTAGACCCTGTCGGCTTTTTTGTGGAAACAGGCGAGTACTACGAAACCTATGATACTGATATGATGGAGCTGGAAGGCGCTTTATTGTTAGCTAATGATAAATTACCTCAATTTTCTGTCATCAATATTGACACGACAAGTTTCCACAATCAGGGAAGTCAGGCAGCACAAGAATTGGCATTAGCCTTGTCTATAGGCAGTGAATATTTGACTCGATTGACAGAGTTTGAATTGGCTCCTGAGGTGGTAGCACAGCATATGCAGTTTACTTTCTGTACTGCTGGCAGTTATTTTATAGAAATTGCTAAAATTAGAGCGTTCAGGTTACTGTGGAAAAATGTATTAACTGCTTTTGAAGTAAAAAATAGCCTTCCTGTTCAGGTTCATGCAAAAACATCATTAAGAACACAAACAGAAGATGAACACACCAATATGATCCGTTCTACAACGGAAGCCATGTCAGCTATTCTTGGCGGTGCTGATCTTTTAACTGTACAACCGGCAGATAGTGTTTATGGTGAGCCTACTGATTTTACAAGACGAGTGGCACGCAATTTACAGCATATCTTAAAACAGGAAAGTTATCTGAATCAGGTTGCCGATCCGGCAGCGGGCAGTTATTATATAGAAACATTAAGCAGAAAATTAGCTAAAAAAGCCTGGGAGAAGTTTCAAAAAATAGAACAGGCAGGCGGTATTCTGGAATTTATGGGCGTATAAAACTGTGTTATTGTGCTAATGTGTTATCTTTTGTAATCACACACGATAACACAATAACACGATAACACAATAACACGATTAAGATGAAAGGCTTTTTAAGATCGTTACTTATTATGGTTTTGTTGGCAGCAAGTATTGTTGGCGGATTCTATTTTTATTCAAAAGACGCTGAGCGCAAACAGGATGAACAGGACAAACAGTGGCTTGCAGAACAAGAAAAGATCAATGACAAAAGAACCGAACAAGCCAGCGATAAAGCCAAAGCACTCCAGCGTGATCGTGATGGAGATGGACTGACCTTCGCCGAAGAACAACGTCTGGGTACTTCTGATTTTCAAAAAGATAGTGATCTGGATGGTATACCTGACAAGTATGATATTGTACCCACCAAAGAAGGACGAAAAGTCACTAAATACATCTCATGGCGATATAAAACGCCCTGGAATTGGGAACTTGCTCTACCTATAGATGTTATTAGTTATTATGAAAAAGTTCCTCGTGCAGAGCGAACAAATGATAAAAGCTATTACAGCCCCTTCTTAGAGGCTAATGATGTAGGTATGCAAAAACTAGTCGATAATTTCGATACAGCTATTGAAAAGGCGAAAAAACAAGAATGGGATTATTATGATGAAGTTATGTTCATTGTCCGAATGACACAACAACTCAAATACAATCCCAGACGCAAGGGTATTGATACCATGACCAAATACCCTATACAAACGATCAATGACGGAGGGGGCGACTCTGAAGACTTGTCGGTACTCACAGCAGCTATATTAAAAAGACTGGGTTATGACGTTAAACTAGCTTACATTAACTCTTTGGATACAGAAACAACACACTTTGGGATTGTCGTATTAGGGGAAGATGTAGAGGGAACTTCATGGACAGACAATGGTAAAAAGAGTTTTTATTATATAGAAACAACTGATATTAAAAAAGGATTTGGAGATTTGCCGGCAGAATGGCAAGAAGGTACTCAAATAGAACTTATTGATATTTAAAACTGCCTTTGGCTGAGAGAAGCGAGATCGTTCGCTTTGCTCACTGAGAGACCATCCGAAAGCTTTCGGGATTGAGAGAGAACGTTCGTAAGCTCATTAACACGATAATACAACGAACAATAGCACAACTAACACCCGAACACCTCAACACCTCAACACAAGGCGTACATCAACACAAAACAACACGTACATCAATACAAAGCACATGAAAGAATCTATCAATCCAAATGCTGGTCAGCACTTTAAGCGTCGGAAAACACTGACGACTGAAGAGTACGTGAAGGGCATTTTAGGAGGGAATAGAGTCATTCTTAGCCGTGCAATAACCCTCATAGAAAGCACTCGCAGCGATCATTATCAAAAAGCGCAAGAAATTATTGCCGCCTGCCTCCCACATGCCGGCAAGTCTGTAAGGATTGGTATTACAGGTACTCCCGGTGTAGGGAAAAGTACATTTATAGAAGCATTAGGCACACATATTACCCAGGCGACGCATCAGCTCGCAGTATTGGCTATTGACCCGACCAGCCAGATGACACGAGGTAGTATTCTTGGAGATAAAACTCGTATGGCTTCTTTGTCAAGCAACGAAAAAGCTTTTATTCGCCCCTCTCCTGCTGGTGATTCGCTGGGTGGTGTTGCCCGAAAGACCAGAGAGACTATTATACTTTGTGAAGCTGCCGGTTATGATGTTATATTGGTAGAAACTGTAGGCGTAGGGCAATCCGAGACTGCCGTACACTCTATGGTCGATTTCTTTTTGTTATTACTATTACCAGGTGCCGGGGACGAATTACAGGGTATTAAACGAGGCATTGTGGAAATGGCAGACCTGATCGCTGTGAATAAGGCAGATGGAGATAAGATCAAATTGGCTAAACAAGCTAAAAGTGAATATAGAAATGCCCTTCATCTTTATCCGCCTAAAGCTAGCGGCTGGACACCCAAAGTATTGACCTGTTCCGCTTTGGAAAAAACTGGTATACAGGATATTTGGATGACTATTTTAAATTATAAAAAAGAAACAGAGCAAAGTAGTTTCTGGATGAGTAAAAGACAGGAACAAGCTAAATTCTGGCTTTATGAAACAATTAAAAATCAACTTCATCAACAGTTTTTCAGCCATAAGCTTATTAAAAACAAAATTGAAAACATAGAAACTGCTGTTGTAAATGGCAGGCAGTCCCCTTTTAAAGCTGCAGAGGAATTATTGCAATTATTTACTTCACGCCCCCTCGATCAATAATTTATCTTTCTAATCAACTAAGGCCTGGTAGTAATGCAGTGTATCCATCTTTACATCAGGATGTAAACCAGGTGAGCGTTCTTCCGCTTTGGGTAATTTTAATGATGAGTCAATATAATACTCTTCAAAATAGGCTGATCCAACTTTTTATCATTCCTTAACGTACGAAGCAACAATAATAATTTGGAATTATTCAAGTACAGTTTATCGGACACCACCATAATTATTTTCACGGAATATAAAATAAAAAATTTAATAGCTTCATAACAATCAACACTTTAAGAGCATTTAAGTTAAATTCTCAACAATGCTCACCCGGTAAAAAAGAAATACAATTAGCTAAATTTACACCTTTTTTCATATAAACTTCTCTTATACATTTGTAGTAACAATACGCAATAAGGTTATTTATCATTAATTTTTAATTCTAACAATATAAAACTTTTCTCGTCCTTCTATTAGCGCCAAAGAGAATAGATTGCCGGCAGCGAATTTGCTGCCGGCAAATAAAGTACTCTAAAAAACAATAATCTGTAATACCCACAGGCAATAAAACAACAACATTAAGACGTGTTTTGCCGGGTTACTACTTATAGTGACCAAGCCATTCTCATGTCCATTTAAATAATATTAAAATTTAAAATTATTAATCAAATTTAAACAATTTAAAATTATGAAAACATTAATCAAAACAACATTTTTCTTTGCCATTTTATTGGCATCAAGCATCAGTTATGCTCAGTATAATGCTGGTACCGATAGCGGGACTAATGGTTATCACCATACTTTTGTGGGCGTTAATACAGGAGCTGTTAATACTGCCTCTTATAATACATTTGTTGGTCAAAATGCGGGTAGAGTTAATACATCCGGTACTCAAAACACCTTCATAGGTAGTAATGCAGGCTATAAAAATACTAAAGGAAGTTCTAATATATTTTTAGGGCGTAGTGCAGGTTATGATAATACAGAAGGTAAGAATAATACTTTCTTAGGAAATATAGCAGGTATTAATAATGAAACGGGAAATTATAATACTTTTCTAGGCTGGTATTCAGGGTATAGAAATACAACAGGAAGTTATAATACCTTTCTAGGTGTTGGAGCAGGTAATTCAAACTTAGAAGGGAGATACAACGTTTTTGTAGGAAGATTTGCCGGAAGTAAGAATGCTACAGGAGAGAAGAACACTTACATAGGACATTCTGCCGGAAATAACAATACTACAGGAAAAAACAATACCATAGTTGGATATTATGCCGGATATAATAGCACAGGAGAAAAGAATGTATTCATTGGAAATTATGCCGGCTACTACGAATCCGGTAATGATAAATTGTATATAGATAACAGTTCTACTTCTTCACCTCTAATATACGGTGACTTTTCTTCCAATGAATTAACATTTAACGCTACTGTCAGTATTGGAGATGTTACTACTTGCCCAAATCAAGACTTCAAACTCTATGTAGAAAAAGGTATTATTTCAGAAAGAGTAAAAGTAGCCACAGTCGATTCAAATGATTGGTGTGATTATGTCTTTGAAAAAGACTATGAATTGAATAGTATCAAAGAGGTTGAGCAATTTATACAAAAGAACAAGCACCTTCCCAACGTTCCTTCTGCACAAGAAGTAGAAGAAAATGGTATTGAAATGGCTGAAATGGATGCCACTCTACTTCGCCAGATAGAGGAGTTGTGGCTACATATGATTGAATTGAAGAAGGAGAATGAAGCTTTAAAAACTGAGGTAGCTGAATTGAAAAAATAGTCATATGTACAGCTTTATTTATAAGCTGATCAATCCATTTATTATAACAAGCTTAGAATATAGAATACGTCAAAGCTTATAATATCAATATTATGAAAATAAAAAGTCTTTTAATATTATTCATTCTTTTTTGCAACAGTATTTTCGGACAATCAATGCTATTTCAGGAAGCAGATGTACGAGAACTGAGCATGAATGATAAAGAAAAAAGCATTTACGAAAAGTTTAGATCAGCAAATAATGTTACTGATTTTTCCATAATTCGTATTGATGCAACACAACTAGAAACTTCCAGACAACTGTCTTTAACCTATAGAAATTTTTCAACAGTTGTAGATTTACTGGAAGTAGAAAAAAGAGATCATAGTAATTTTACATGGTTTGGAACACTTGATGATGGAACAGGCATATTTTGTACAGTTCTCGGCAATAAAGTTTTTTCAAAATTTTACCTGGGTAATACACCATACAGTATAGTACCTCTTTCTAATGGTTATCATATGCTTCTCGGATTTGACAATAGTGTTATGGATTTAAAATGCGGACACGAAGTAGGTCTGAATGATGACAATATCCATGAAAATATTCCAAAACATGGTCATCAAAAGAAAAAGTATGATGAGTCAAAAAGTGTCATGATGGATGATAATTGCAATCTCAGGGTTTTAATTGCTTTTACTGACGATGCAGACACAGCTATGGACATGCAGGTAATCGGACAAGGAATGGTTGATGAAACTAACCTGGCTTATATGATGAGTGGAATTGCCTTCAGAATGGAGTTAGCCAAAACTGTAATGGTCAACTATAACCAATTGAATACTAGCACAACGACAACAATATATGGAGCAGCTATTAATGGCGTTCAAGATGATTTAATTAATATACGAAATGGAACAAATGGATTTGAAGATATACCAGCATTAAGAAATAATTATCAGGCTGATGTAGTTGTATTGGTAAGGGAAGGCGGACTTGGAGGAAGCAATACTTTTTGGGGACAAGCATATGGCATTCCTACTGGTAATCAGAATCCCACTCCAAATAACGCTTTTGCTCTTGTTGGAAATACAACCTCTACTACATTAATTGCAGGAAGATTCTCTTTTGCTCATGAAGTAGCACATATACAAGGAGCCAGACACGACGTTCATAATGCCAATCCTACATATGCCAGAGGTCGAGTATTCAGTACAACAAATGCTCTAGATAGAACCATAATGTGTGTTGGAGGAGGAACTTGTATTAATACAAACACTGGTTGTCGAGTAAATTTCTTCTCCAATCCTGATATTACGACCCCAGGAGGAGATACAGTAGGCGCAGCAGATAGAGATAATGCCCGTCGACTTAACGAAACATCTGTAGTTATGAGAAATCATAGAATGACAGATGACGATCTAATCGTATCAAATGAAGTATTCGAAGACGAGTCAATTTCCAATCACTTAGCTAATGAAACTATCATTACCAATGGGAATGTAGATGCTCAGAATGGTTCCAGAGTAACTATGAGAGCTGGAAATGCTGTGACATTAATGCCGGGTTTTGAGGCGACAACAGGCTCTGTATTAACAGCATATATTGTTCCTTCTCCATGTACAGTTGCTCCTATGAATCTTACACAAGATGAACAGGAGTCACCTGATGAAGTTTCAATGAGAACTGTGCAAAACGAAGTTGAGACAATTGATGTTCAATCTATTACATCCAAAAACTTCCCCAACCCATTCACCGGACAAACCACGATAGAGTTTGATCTACCGAAAGATGCTCAGGTAACGCTGTTTGTTTCTGATATACATGGAAAGCAAATTACACGGATATTGGATAATGAATTTGTACTGAAAGGCACACATCAGGTCATCTTTGATGGTCGTGACTATCCGGCGGGCATGTATTACTACACCATCCAGGCCGGACAATATATAACTACGCAGAAAATGACGCTTATTAATTAACTCAAGTTGCGTATAACGCAACTTAGTCGATAGTCCACGGTCGATGGTCGATAGCTATTTCTGAGTAGTACAAAACTCCTCTGTTTTCCATTTTGCGGTGCAAAATGCATCTAATAACTCCAGACATATTTTTTAAGCAACTATGGACTATTGACCATCGACCATGGACAAGTTGCGGTTTTCCGCAACTTAAGTTAATTAATAAATAGAGTGTAGTTCAGTGGGGGGCAGTTCGCTGGGTTCTGCCCTTCCACATTATTTTATCCGACACTCCATCAGTTTCTGCTCACCAATATAGCCTTCCAGATAATCGCCTACAGCCAATGGACCGACGCCTTCCGGCGTACCAGTAAAGATCAGATCACCCATGTGCAGCTTGAAGTATTTTGATACATAGCTAATGATATAATCAAAAGAAAAGATCAGATCGCCGGTATTGCCCTGCTGAACAGTTTCACCATTTTTATTTAAATGAAAACCAATATTATCGGCTTTGAAGTCTTCCATAGAAATAAATTCGCCCAATACTGCCGAACCATCAAAGCCTTTTGCAATTTCCCAGGGATGCCCTTTTTCTTTACAACGATTTTGTACATCTCTGGCTGTCAGGTCGAGTCCTATGGTCATCTGATCATAATATTTATGGGCAAATTCCTGATCTACATGTTTACCATTTTTACAAACCTTCAAGACGATCTCAGCCTCATGATGCAAATTTTCTGTAAACTCAGGATAATAGAAAGGCTTTCTGTTAACTAGCATAGCCGTGTCCGGCTTCATAAATATCAAAGGCTGCTTAGGAACCGGATTTTTCAATTCCTTAGCATGATTGACATAGTTGCGACCAATGCAGATGATTTTCATAATTCGTTGATTCGTTGATTCGTTGAGTAAGTGAGGGGGCAGAATTGAGGTGTCAGGAGTCAGGCTTTATGCGATTGATTATCAGCTATTTAACCTTAACTAAAGTGTCACTTAGTTACGTCCACCCACTTAACTAAATTACTAATCACCCAATAACTAAAACTTCGGATTTAATAGACCAGTAATTTCTTTTACTTCTTTTAATGTCTGTTGAGCGATCTTACGGATATTGGCTGATGATTCCTGAATTTGTCGCTTTACATTTTTGCGATCAGTGTACAATTCGGCTTTTTTCTCACGGAAAGGTGTAGTCAGTTTGACCAATGCTTCTGCTACCGTACCTTTGAGATCACCATAAGATAAACGCTCATCATTATAGTCTGCTTTCATCGCACTATAGGCTTCTATATCGCCAGATGCCTTAAGTAGCATAAATAAATTGGCTACTCCTGGACTCATTTTACGTTGCCCGGTAGCTTCATCTATTTCTACTTCTCCGGTATCCGTGACGGCTGATTTAACTTGCTTCCGAATACGTGCTTCTTCTGCAAATACGCCTATCCAATGTTTCTCGCCTGCGCTCTTACTCATTTTGCGGGTAGGGTCAGCAGTAGAAGCAATATTGGGTGTTTCTGTAAATAAGGTTTCTGGTAAAACAAAGTATTTTTTGCCAAACTGTGTATTGAAACGATGCGCAACATTACGAGTCAGTTCCAGGTGTTGTGCCTGATCTTTCCCCACAGGTACATAATCTGCCTTATAAATGAGAATATCAGCTGCCTGGAGTACAGGATAACCAAACAAACCGGTGGAAATAAATGAATCCTTGGACTCTTGTTTTACTTTGGCAGATTTATCCTTGAATTGTGTCATCCTTGTCACTTCGCCGTAAGAAGCCATACAATTAAATATCCAGCCGAGTTCAGTATGCTCAGGTATCAGCGACTGAACAAACAGGCTTTCCGGCTTCACACCGCAAGCCATTAGGTTCAGTATAATATCCCAGGTATTTTGTCGAAGCTTATCTGCTTTGTAAGGCATTGTCATGGCATGATAATCTACTACCCCGTAGATACAATCATATTTTTCCTGCAAATCTACCCAGTTCTTCACGGCGCCAAAGTAGTTGCCAAGATGCATATTTCCGGTGGGCTGTATGCAGGATAATACCTGCTTTCTTTTTTCAGACATCACGAATGTGTTAAAGTGTTATTGTGTTAACGTATTATTGCGCTTGGTATAAAAACCCGTTTTATAATTAAAAAAGTTCTCTGCCTGGAAGATTATTTTGCGACAGCAACAAAAGAAATCTCTATGTTGACAAATTTAGGCAAATTAGCTACTTCAACCAGTTCTCTTGCAGGCGCTGTATCTTCATTGAAAAACTCTGCATAAACGGCATTGATACGGCTATACATGTGCATATCTGACACAAAAACAGAGCATTTTACGATATTTTCATACCCTAGTCCAGCTTCTTGCAGCACTGCTCCCATATTTTTCATAACCTGACGAGTTTCGTCTTCAATGCTGTCCTGAACCAGATTTCCCGTAGCGGGATCAATAGCGATCTGACCAGAGCCATATAACATGCCGCCCGCTAATACTGATTGATTGTAGGGACCTACAGGAGCCGGAGCATCTTTTGTGTTGATTATTTTTTTCATTTATGTGGTGTATTTAGTGTATTGAGTAATTGAGTTATTGGGTGTATTGAGTTAATACCTTAATAAACCGAATAACTAAATACAAAGTTCGTTAAAATGTGTGTATAAAAAAAGCGTCTCCACCCTAAGGCAAAGACGCTACCGGATTCAGGCTTCAACGAAAGGTATAATTATTCGCCAAAGCATATATGGAACATAGTTTTTAGAACCTGTAAGCTATAGCCAATGTGCTAATCATATCCAGCTTTGTAATAGCTATATTGTTTTCAAAATCGTCTGGGGCATTATTAGAATTATTAGTCATCAAGGCTCTTCCAATACCGAAATTGAGATCCAATGCAATTCTTTCATTCTTAGATAGAATCTTGTGCCCGAATATAGTGCCTACTGCCAGGCGTTGTCTGTCGATTGTGGTCGTACCTTCAGTGACTACGGTCTTATAACTAGCGTTTTTATATTTGGTATAAGCGCCTATATACAATCGGTCACCACCAGCTTTGGGGTTGAAATAATACCTACCGCCACCGATAAATACCAGTCCTTTTCCTTTGTATAACAAGTCTTCACCTGAACGAATACTAGACCATGAATACCCGACTCTGCCTTCAAAGCCAAAATGATCTTTTAGAATATATTCGACAGAAAGATCAGGGCTATTAAAGATAGCACCTACAGGGTTGATCTTTAATTCTACTTGTGCAGAAGCAGAAAATGAGATTAAAGCAGTCAATGCCAGGAAAGTGATTTTTTTGATTAAAGATTTCATGATTATAATTTTATATTGTTTGAAAAATGTGGTCGCTTTTTAGGGGAGCGTTTTATATTGTTTTCAATATTAGAATAGCAGTAAATGAGGTTCGTTTATCATTTTTTCAAAAAAAAATAAAAAAAATGTCGCACTGATAATAGCTCAGTACGACATTACTCAGGGTTAGTTGTTTTGTGTGAATTTGTCAATAAACAATTGACTATATGCAAGTTAATAATACAACACTCGATGCCCCGGTGTAGGAGACAACCGGATTTTGAGTGGTGAATAATGATTTTTATGATCGTCTACTTCCAGGCGTCCGTATAACCCGAGCAAACGGGTTAATGTACCAAATTGAATAAGATCATTAAGACAATATATAAGATAGTCTTGCTCATTTAACCTGAAACCGACCGTTTCTATATTCATTTCTACATCATTACTTCTCAGCAATGTTACATGTGTACCTTTTTCAATAATATCAATACAGTCGTCTTCTACATTTTCACGAATGGCATAGCGGGCTATCTGTTTTAAACGCTTATTATTAATCAGCTTGGCACTAATACAGATAGGGTCAGGAAGCTTATCTGTCAATATTGTTATTTCGGTGTCTGCCCTTGAATCTTCCATAATCTTCAATACATCATATATACTTGTTACAGGTTTTTCATTAATACTTTTCACCTGACTATTCAGTAAAATATCTCTGTATTCATTGGCAGGTGAATTGTTCAATACAGCATTGATGATAACTGGCTCGTCAGCTCTTTTAGATTGTGAGAACCGTAGACCAAGAAAAGCTCGTCGTACTCCGCCATCGTCGATAATTTCGTGAACAATACGTTCTACGGTTTTACTTTGTAAAGTATAATATTTGTCATATCCATTGTGTCTTTTGGTGTTCATGCCCAGCACCTCTCCTTCTTCGTTATAAAGCGGTCCGCCACTATATCCTCGTAATAGCCTTGCAGTGCTTTCAATAAAATCTATCTTACCTGCTACTACTTCATCACTTTCTATCATGGCATTTCCCATAATGATCTCCCCTACTCTTTTATTCGGCATACCATCCGCTTTCCAGTAACCAATACTCCACACTAAAGTACCCGGTATGACAGGATTTGTGTTCAATTTTACCGGACTAAAATGTAAAGCATCTTTTTTCTTTTTAAATTTCAAAACCGTCAAATCATAAAAAGTGTCTTGTCCGATATATTCAAGATCATAAGCATTATAAGCCGAATCGTAAGCTTTAACCTCAGACGCCCTGAACACAACATGCTCGCAAGTAATTACATACACTTCTCCTTTATACTCATAAACGAAACCTGTTCCTATTGCTTCAGCATTGATCTTACTCATAACGCCTTCCCATGCTCCGCCTTCAGTAAATCTTGTTGAGGAACCCGGCGGCTGACAACTTGTTCGACCATGAATCCCGATAGTTAATACCTGACTGGAAAAGGCTTTGTTTTCTAATTGAGCGAAAGCTATAGTCGTTAATATGCTTAGAGTAATTGTGATGATCGTCTTCATGATTTTATATTGTGTTGAGAACAATTGTTCATTGGTGTATTGGGTACGTATGGGTAATTCAATTGATCTTTCCTAGTAGTTTTTTCGCATTTTTCTGATGTACTGATGCTTGTTCAGCTACTACTTCAAGTTGTTTTTTTGCCAGTTCTTTTTGTTCTGTTTTCAAATATGCTAAAGCCAGATACCAATGTGCTTCGTTCTTGATTTTAGAGTTTTTTGTTGTAATGCTTTGTAGTATATCGGTAGCGGCTTTATAGTTTTCGGACTGATAATCAATGATGGCTTCATACAATAACATTTCATCAGTTTCATAATTATATTCGCTTCGCAAATTGTTGAAAATGGAAAGGGTTTTATCAAACTGTTTGTTCCTGTAAGCTTCTAGTGCCTCTGAAAGTAAGGCTTGAACCCGCTGTGTAGCAGATACCGATTCTATCTCAGGAGCAGTATAAGTCAATTCTATTGCCGGGGCAGAAAAATTGCCATCAGCCAGATTTGGTAAGGACTGTTCGCCAAGTGACCACCAATTACCAATTCCAATAAACAAAAGAATGGAAGCTGCTATCCCCACTGCCACTAATCTTCTGATCGTCCGTCTTTTATCCACATGGTTTTCCAGTTTGGCCTGTTGTATTACGTCGTGTACATTTCCCAATTGTGGATGGTCAATTTTACGTTCATTAGCCTCTTCCAACAGCGGGTCTGATTTTGCCTGCTCTATTACCTCTTCTACCGATTTGACCTGAAAAACACTACGAATACCTTGCCGGAAGCGTACTTCTTCCTTTAAGAATTTATTTTCAGACAGTTCTTGTTCGAAGGACTCAAGCGCCTCTCCTTCGAGTTCTTGCTTTACATAAGCATCTATTAATTCCTGTTGTTTGTCGCTTAGTTTCATCCTTAATAAATTTATGATAGTAAATGAGCTAGTTCAGGGTCTTCGTTTGCCAATTTTCTGAGCTTTTCTCTGGTGCGGTATAATTTCAGCTTTGTATAATCGTGGCTCATGCCCAACTGTGAAGCCATAGCATCTATTGAATATTGTTCGTAATAAAACAACCTGATGAGTTCCTGTTCTTTCTCTTTCAGCGTATCTACATATTTTTTCAATATTCCGACAAGCGTATTGTAATTATCTGCATCGTCCAAATCTTGTGTATCAGCGTGTGTATTTTCTACAACTTCGTCCAGTTCTACGGTATCTTCAAGTTTTTTTCTTTTGCGTAAGCAGTAATTCCACTGATTACGCATTATTTGCATAAAATAACTTTGAAAGGTTCCTTTATCAGGGTCATATTTGCCTCGTTCTATATTGATATAAATATTGCATAATACATCATTATACAACTCTTCTCCGTCTTCCTTGGTGCCTGAATTTTTACGAACATAATTGATGGTTTTCCAACGAAAGTTCGCATCAAGATATTTATATATCTTTAGGTCTCGGTTCAGAACCCCTTCCATTATCGCATGTGCTGTATATTTTTTTAAAAACATATTTTCGTCTCGTAGTGGTCAAAAACAAATTCAGTATAGTATTTGATACTGTAATAGCAAAAAACAAAAGTCGGTTATCATTTTCCCATAGAAAAATAAAAAAAATTCCCATTACATATGAAACTATTTCTACCAACCAAAAAGATCATCATTGTTTCTTTGTTCCTCAGCATTGCTTTTACAGCGAATGTAGCCGGACAAAAAACTGATGATTGTCTACAACTAAGAGACTACAAAAAAGAAAAAAGGACGCTTAAAAGAGCAATAAAATCAGGAATAAAGCGAGTTGGCCAAAGTCATCCAAACACTCTGCAAAGGCAATTTGAGTTGGCAAGATTATATCAACAACTCGGGGAATACGACAAAGCAGAACGCTTATTAAAAAATGCTCATCAGGCAGTAGTAGCAGATCATGGAGAAATGCATGGGTACACTGTTTTATGCCAGATAGAGTTCGCAGAAATGTACATTAGTAGAGGAGATTATCTCAGTGCAAAAAAGTGGTCGGAAGCTGCTCAGGCTATCAATAAAGAGTTGGATGATGTAGGTATATATTGTGCTATTAATCTGGTTATACTGTCAGAAGTATATCAGGAACTAGGTCAGTATGAGCAGGCGCAAACATTACTGGAAGAGTCCCTAAAAGAAGGTATAAAAAAATGGGGCAATAAAGATGGAAAAGTTGCCATGTTGCAGTCGGAATTAGCTCTTCTCTACCAAACGCTTGGTGAAACGGATAAAGCGCAAGTATTATTTGAGCAATTAGTAAATGGCGAAAATAAGCGATATATCGATATTACTAAACATCAAACCAAACTTGCCCAAATATATTTTCAGCTAAAAGAATATGAAAAATCCAGAGATATTTTAAACTCAGTTCTGGAAGCTGACTTAAAAAAACTATGTGAAGACCATCCAAAAATTGCCCGGCATCGAACCAATCTTTCTAAGATATATTTCCATACAGGTGAGTATAAAAAAGCAAAAGATATGGCCAAACTAGCCCTGGAAACAAATTTGAAGTATCATGAGCAACAACATCCAATAGTCTCAGAAAATTATATTGATCTGGCTCTGATTATACAAGCCATGGACAAAAACAATACATCAGAATTGCCTTTGGAATATATTCCTGGCATCAAAAGAAAAAAATCGGGTGAAAAGACTCGGAAAACGATTGGTACACTCGCCAGGGTAGCAAGCTTTATTACTCGTGGCTATAAAAATGACACCGTTGAAGCTCCCGCCGGAATAAAAGTTTTGGACATACTGGTCGAAGTTGATAGTGCCTATCAGGAATTTGACTTACCCTCCAGGTATAACGATGGTGAAAATTACGAAAAAGCCAAACTGCTCTGGGGGCATATTATCGTTAATACGATCAAGGATATACACGAGCACTGTCGCCTTATGCCTGCGGAAGAACGACTGCTGTATATACAGAAACAAATGAAGACCTTCGATCAGTTCTTTTCTTTTGGCGCCCGTCATCAAGATAGTGAAGTCTTTTATCAGATCACTCATGCTGCTAATGCCATTAAAGCTATTGACCTTGACTACAGCCGTTCCTTACGCCGAATTGTTCTTAAGTCAAAGGATAAAGACCTCATTGCTCTCTATCATAAATATATTGCGAAAAGAAAGCTTTTGAGCGAAGCCTACTTATTAACTCAAAACGAGCTTGAACAACGCAAGTGGAATATAGAAAGTATGAAAAAGGAGGTCAATCGCCTGGAAACCCGCTTATTGAAGAGCGAAAAGGTAAAATTCTTCAGTGGCAGTCTCGCGATCAAAGATTTCCAGAAATCCTATTTTTGGCTGGCTCTAACTACCGGTACGATGGAAGCACTTGCAGGAACTTCAGAACCTCGAGTTCTGAAAAAGAATAAAGACAAGGAGCTTTCTGTAACAGTAGACTTTGTCCGATTCAATTATCATAATGGTAAATATTTTACCGATAGTATGCTTTACTACGCTCTTGTTTATGATATGACAATTTCTCATGAAAACGAACAGAGACTCTTAACTGGTTCTCACTTTATTCCGCTCACAGATGAAAAAACGCTGAGTCCTTTATTGGAAATACGAGAAGGGGACTACTTACCTGCTTATGCCAGATCAACAGAAAAAAGAAAGCAATTATACGACCTTATATGGGCACCTCTGATGCCTTACTTACAAGGTACAAAGTCTGTAAGATTATCGCCTGCACATCTTTTGCATAGGCTGGATTTCAGCGTTCTGCAAAACCCTTCAGGACAATACCTCAATGACGACTTTCAGCTATATTATAGTGATGCAAGTAGAGGGTATTTAACACCGGAAGATGATAAACCCCGTAAAAAGAAATCATACAAAAATGCTTTACTGATAGGGAATATAGCCTATGATAAAACCCAGACTAACCAAAGGCAAAAAGATGAAAACGAATATAATAAGACTACAGAAAGTGAAAATACCCGAGGCACAATACGACCATTGCCCGGCACATTGGAAGAAATCAAAGCCATAGAAAACATCTGTAAGAAGAAAAAAATAAGTACTAAGCTACTTACCGCCAATACCCCAACCGAAGATACTTTACAATCTTTTTCCGCAGGTTCACCCGATATTATTCATATTGCTACACATGGCTTCTCTCTCAATCAGTTTTATGATACTCAATACCAGTCAGGCGAGAGTCTTACTTTAGAAAACCGCATCAGATATGCCGACAATCCACTTCAGCGTTGTGGCTTAATGCTGTATGGCGCTAATGAAGCATGGAAAAAAGATACAAAGTTGATTGATCCTAAAAACGATGGTATTCTAACCGGGCTGGAAGTTACCGAACTGGACTTACGTCAAACTCGGCTTGTAGTGCTCTCGGCTTGTAGCACAGGACTTGGCAGTATTCATAATACAGAAGGAGTATTTGGTTTGCAACGTGCATTTAAATTGGCTGGTGCCAAAGAAGTGATTGTTAGTTTGTGGCCCGTCGATGACGAAATAACAAAGGAATTGATGATAATTTTCTACGATAATCTACTCAATAAAAAGCAGCGTACCGCAACTGCGCTTAGTCATGCAAAAACTGAAATGAGAAAACGCAATGATGCCCCGCATTTATGGGCTGGATTTATATTGACAGAATAAAATTTATTTCACCTGCAAACTAAAGAAGCCCCGCATACATAGTATGGGAGCTTCGAATATCTTCATTCCAAAATTCTGGAAATACTATTCTTCGCCTTCAAATACGATAGCAGGCTTGCCTCTGTAGTAACCACATTCGTCACACACATGATGACGTAAAACCGGGCTACCGCAATTGGTACAAGCCATTACATTAGGTACAGGCGTATTGTAATGTGTACGACGCTTGCGCTTACGTTGCTTGGATATTTTACTCTTAGGATGTGCCATTATATATTATTTTAAATCTTCTCTTACAATTTCTTTTTTAATTCAGCCCAGATCGGATTGATCTCTGCGTCTTCTTCTTCATTTGATGGTGGCTCAGTATCCAAATAATCTAAAACCTTTGAATCGCAGGTCGGTTCGTTTTCTTCGTCTGCACAAGGTACCCTTCGTATGGGTACACTCAGGCAAATAAATTCGTAGACGTGATGTGCAATGTTTAATTCAGTTTCACCAGGCGTCAGGTATATAACCTGTTCTTCTTCACCGGGTTCTTCCGTAAATTTTACCACAAGTTGGTCTTCACCATTAATAGGCAGATTACCTTCTTCTGCACATAAATCACAATTGACCTTAATTGTTCCTTCAAAAACAAGATCCAGCACCATCATGCCGGGACGCTTTTCAAATGTTACTTCTAAGCTGATATTACCATTTTCTAACAAGGTGTCTTTAAACTGACTAAAAAAGTCTTTATCTATCTGATAATTAAACAGATGCTTACCTTGTTTTAAACCTTGAAAAGGTATGGAATATTCAGTTAATTTATTCACTGTTGCTATACTTTTCAAAAAACGTGGACGCAAAGATAAAATTTTTGCTGGTAATTTGGGGTATTTTTTTCAAAATAATTCTCCTTCTTTTTCCAAAAGAAGCCTCACTCTTTGCAAAGATAAACTTATCCCTACACATATTTGAATAATGACAATTCTGTGTTCAAAAGCTAATTACGATTAACTACTTTTAAAGTCTCTTTATTCCTAGGACTCTAACAACACATAAATTAACATGAAAAACCTTACACTCTTATTCCTTTTCGGAATAATCCTGACTACCCCAATATTTGCACAAAACACTCAAGATCATACACTTATTCAACGACACCTTCAAACCTCTGCCCTTGAGAAAAATCTGCAACAAAATGATATTGCAAACTATGTAGTAACTAGTTATCACACCAGCAAGCAAAGTGGAATAACACATTATTATATACAACAAACACACGATGGTATTCCTGTCCACAATGCCGTCGTAGGACTCCATGTCGACAAAGACGGTGAGGTCGTACAGTTGCACAATCAGTTCATTTCTGATGTTGCTCAAAAGATCAATACCAAAAATCCAGCACTAGATGCATCAACTACATTGGCAAGAGTAACTACTACTATGGAATATGATCGCAGCGAACTTCCCAGCCTTTTAGAAAGAACGGCTAATTCTACTGCTCAACAACAAGTTTTCTCAAAAGGAAGTATTTCACGTGAAGATATTCCTGTGCAATTGATGTATGTCCCTATGAAAGACGGTAGTCTTCGCTTATCCTGGGATATGTCTATCGCAGAAATACAAGATGCCGACTGGTGGAGTATGCGTGTAGATGCACAAACTGGTGAAATTCTGAACAAGATCAATTGGACCGTTTACTGTAATTTTGATGAGGGTGATGGATGTTCAGATGCATCACATATACATCATCATGTAGATTACTGCTCTGATGAAATAGAGCGCCCGCAAAGAACTTCTTCTTTGAATGCTCCAGACTCATACCGGGTATATCCTGAACCGACAGAGAGCCCAAGTCATGGTATTCGTCAGCTTGTCGTTAATCCTGCTGATGCAGTAGCCTCTCCTTTTGGCTGGCATGATAATAATGGTGCTAATGGAGCAGAATTTACCATTACAAGAGGTAATAATGTATGGGCACAGGACGACCTGAATGGCAATAATGGAACAGGCTTCAGCCCTGATGGTGGTGCCAGCCTGGATTTCGATTTTGGCTTAGACCTTACTGTTGATCCAAGTAATTCTCCTAATCTCGAGTCGGGTATTGTCAACCTGTTTTATTGGAATAATCTGACACACGACGTATGGTACCATTATGGTTTCGATGAAGCTAGTGGTAATTTTCAGGATAATAATTATGGCAATGGCGGAACTGCCAACGATTATGTTCTGGCGGATGCACAAGACGGCGGAGGAACGAATAATGCCAATTTCTCTGCTCCTACGGATGGTTCTAATGGTAGAATGCAAATGTTCGTCTGGACAGGAGCATCTGCTGGAACACTAACAGTTAATTCTCCTGGTAGTATTGCAGATGTTTACTCTTCTGCGCCCGCCCAATTTGGTAGCCAAAGCTATAATTTATCGGGCGATCTGGTGATTTATAATGATGGCACTGCTGCTCCAACCGAAGGCTGCAATGCCGCAGTAAATGCAGCTGCTATCAATGGAAATATTGCTCTTAT
The DNA here is from genome assembly GCA_020627965.1 of Saprospiraceae bacterium. Taxonomy (GTDB): domain Bacteria; phylum Bacteroidota; class Bacteroidia; order Chitinophagales; family Saprospiraceae; genus JAHDEO01. The sequence goes on from JAHDFX010000105.1 coordinate 19,367, forward strand.
AGATAGAGGTACCTGCGAGTTTGGTGCCAAAGCGCTTAATGCTCAAAATGCAGGCGCTATTGCTGTCATTGTTTGTAATAATGCTGCTGGCGGAACTATATCTATGGGACCAGGAACAGATGGGGCTAATGTAACGATCCCTACTATTATGACCAGCCAAAGCGAATGTGCTACTATTCGTGCACAAATCCCTACTGTAAATGTAACAATGGTTTCAGGAAATTCCGTCAATAGAGATGGTGACCTGGACAATCTAATTATTGCACATGAATATGGTCATGGTATTTCTATTCGTCTTGCTGGTGGTCGCAACAACAGTAGTTGTCTAAATAACAATGAGCAAATGGGTGAAGGTTGGAGTGATTGGTTCGGGCTTATGATGACCATCAAGTCAACTGATGATAGAAATAAAGTTCGTCCTGTCGGTACTTTCGCCGGTGGTGAAGCCACTACCGGAGCTGGTATTCGTACCTACCCCTATACTTGTGATCTCTCTATCAATCCTCATTCCTATAATGATATTGGTGGGGAATCTATTCCTCACGGTGTAGGTTCTGTATGGTGTGCCATGCTTTGGGAAATGAGTTGGGATCTGATGGATGCATATGGCTATGATTCTAATATACATACAGGTACAGGCGGTAACAACATCGCTATGACACTAGTGATCGAAGCCTTAAAGCTACAACCTTGCAGCCCTGGTTTTGTGGATGGGCGTGATGCCATCATTGCTGCGGATCAGGCTTTATATAATGGAGCATATAATTGTATCATTAGAAATGCTTTTGCACGTCGTGGGCTAGGTGACAATGCTTCCCAAGGAGGTACCGGAAGTACAACAGATGGTACAGAAGACTTCAATACTTCTGCTGGTACTTGTGTGCAAGCAACTTGTACCGATGGTGTTCAGAATGGTAATGAGACAGGTATTGACTGTGGTGGCCCTGACTGTCCAGTTTGTCCTCCAACTTGTACGGATGGTATTCAAAATGGCAGTGAAACGGGTATTGACTGTGGTGGCCCTGATTGTGAGGCTTGCCCAACCTGTACGGATGGTATTCAGAACGGTGATGAGACAGGTATTGACTGTGGTGGTTCTTGCCCTGATCTATGCCCGACTTGTACGGACGGCAAACAGAATGGTAGTGAAACGGGTGTTGACTGTGGTGGTCCTGATTGCCCTCCATGTCCAACTTGTACCGATGGTATACAGAACGGCAATGAACTCGGCATAGATTGTGGTGGCTCTGATTGCCCAGCTTGTCCGCAAGAAGATTGTGCGCTCTTTGATTTTACCAATTCTATTCTTAGCTATGATGCTGGTGGCAATGACCAGGGAACAGCCACTATTCAGGATGCAGGAGCTACTGTATTCATTACAGGTAATGCCTGGAAAGCTGTTGAAGTCAATTATACTGTGACCGCCAATACTGTTATTGAATTTGATTTCCGTAGTGGTGTCGAAGGAGAGATCCATGAAGTGAGTTTTGATAATGACCTGCTAATCGACAGAGAACATCGTCATGTGATCTATGGTAATCAGGGATTTACCGGAGATTATGTGAATCAGGTATACACAGGGAGTGGTAATTGGGAGCATTTTGTCATCCATATTGGAGCTAATTTCACCGGCACTTATCAATATATGCTACTGACAGCAGATGATGATGCCAATTCACTTGGAGAATCTTACTTCCGTAATTTCCAAATGTATGAGGATTATGATGGCAATTTGATGTGTGATAATTCATGTCCATCCGTATTATCATTGACCACTCCAGTACCAACGGGTGTTTATCCCGCAGGCGTGGAAGTTAATTGCAATACTAATGTAGATGCTAGTTCAGACGTTATTTTCCAGGCAGGTGATATCATCAAACTAGAAAATGGTTTCAGTACTCCAGTTAGTACCGACTTTGATGCTATCATTCAGGGTTGCGATAATAACTAGGCGACCTCCGATATAAATGATAAAAGTGCTTGGACT
>JAHDFX010000106.1:0-7875 GCA_020627965.1 Saprospiraceae bacterium
TTGATTCTTGAGATTCATGCAGACCAGTTTATAAATGGTTCTGCCAATAGCCCTCTCTTTCATGGAATTAGTTTTTCTCTTGATTTATCAGATTTTGATGTTCATGATTACAGCATGGATATTTCAACTTCCTCCTTAGATCCTGCTGCATCAATCATTAAATATGATTCTACATCAAAACGATTAGACATTGCTTTGACCAGAAAAGACAGTATAAACAAAAAATGCCCCGGACCTTTATTAGAATTACAAATTATTATAGATGATGATTTAGCAGCTGGTGAGCCTGTTGGCACTTTAGTATTTAATAATGGTGTAACAGCTACTGGCGATGGAAATATTAATACAATAGGAAAAGCCGCTGTTGATTTAAATATGTCTCAGGTAATATCTTCCTCAAATGGTGGTTCAATGAGTGGGCTTATTTCAAGAACTCATGTACATAATGGGGCAGCAGGAAGTGCTGAAATATATATGCAGGGCGGAACAGAACCTTACTCATATCTTTGGAATACACAGGCGACCACTAATAGCATTTCTAATCTAAATGCAGGGATATATACAGTTACCGTAACCGATGATACTAGTAATAGTATTGATTATACAATTGAAATAATAGAGGATGAAGATGAATCCATCACAGCAGGTACGGTCAGTAATTGCTCCCCTGAAGCTTGTCCTTCCACTTTATATCTTACTGATTTGCAAAATCAAGACCATCAGGCAGCAGAAGAAATTTCTACAGATGCTACCCTTTCTACTACTGATAATATTGAAGTCAAAGCAGGTTATAAAATAATTTTAAAGCCTGAATTTAAAGCAACTGGTGGAGCCAAAGGTATATTTAAGATAGAAACATGTCCGCACGATCTGTAAGGCTAAAATCAGACAAAACCTCACTGGATTACCTCTATACCTCGAAACAAAAGCCTTCTTGCTACGGATTATTTCTTTGAGATACTTCCTAATCCAAGTAATACAATAAGCACAATCTCTTGTTACTTGTATGAAGATGTTGAAAACCTCTCATTTCATCTAAGGGTGAATTATTTCGTTCCGGAGGCACTAGTGAAATGATAGAATTTTTACTTGAGCGAAAATGAGGAAATTTTTCAGGTCAATTTTCTCAATTTCTCAGCAGCTAATTCAGCAGTAATATCACGCTGAGGTTCACCGAACATTTCATAACCGACCATGAATTTTTTTACTGTGGCAGACCTCAACAAAGGCGGATAAAAACTCATATGCCAATGCCAATGTTGGTGCATTTTCCCATCAGTAGGAGCCTGATGAATACCTGATGAATAAGGGAATGAAGTATCAAAGACACCATCCATTGCTTTAGTCACCTGTTGCAATATTTGGGCGAAAGCCTGTTTTTCCTCCTCACTCATCTGAGCTATATGTTGCTGGTGTTTTCGGGGGATAATCATCATCTCATATGGCCAGACAGCCCAAAATGGAACTAAGGCGACAAAATGCTCATTCTGACAAACTATACGTGCTTGCTCTTCAAGCTCTTGAGCTAAATAATCAGCTAATAAGCCTTTTTTATGCTTTTCAAAATAAGCTGCTTGTTGTATCCCTTTTTTATTAGCTTCTACAGGAATAGAACGTTGAGCCCATATTTGCCCATGTGGATGTGGATTACTACAACCCATTATAGCCCCTTTGTTTTCAAATATTTGAACGTGATTGATGAAATCATAATTACCCAGCGTCATATATTCTTTTTGCCACAGCTCAATTACTTTGACAATATCATCTATTTTCATATCCGGGAGGGTAAGTGAATGATCCGGTGAAAAACAAATAACCCGACATATACCTTGCTCTGGACTGACCCTTAAAAGCCCTTTTTCAAAATCTCCTTCAGTTTTCTCTGGAAGCAGGGCACCAAAATCATTAGTAAAAACAAAAGTTGAAGTATAAGCCGGATTCGTTGCCCCGCTAGAACGTGTATTTCCCGGACATAGGTAGCATTTTTCATCGTAGCTGGGGCGCTGAGCTTGCTGAACAGACTCTGTTTTACCCTGCCAGGGGCGTTTAGTTCTGTGGGGAGAAACCAATACCCATTCGCCAGTAAGGATATTATAACGCCTGTGTGGAATATCCTGAAGTTGTGAAAGTATCATATATTGTAAAACTAAAATGTCATGTTTTGAGTCACCAAACTAGCAAAATCGCAACCAAAAAAAAACTCTTTTGTTAAATTTACAGATCATTTAATTTTTATATGCAGCACTTAAGGACAAATAAACGAATTATTGTCTGGTTCAGACAGGATTTGCGAATACACGACAACGAAGCACTTGATTATGCACTTGAACGGGGTGATGAAATCATACCTGTCTATGTTTTTGACGAACGTGTATTTAAAGGGGAAACCAAATACGGCTTTCACAAAACAGGCAAATATCGTGCAAAATTTATCATAGAATGTGTAGAAAACCTGCGTGATTCCCTTCGTGAATTGGGCAGTGAATTAATTGTACGGGTAGGTAAGCCAGAGGAAGAGCTTTATAAAATAGCTTGCCAGGCTGAGGCGAGTTGGGTATTCTGCAACCGTGAGCGCATGGATGAAGAGGTAAAGGTGCAGGATGAACTGGAGCGCCAGCTATGGAAAGAAGCAATGGAAATTCACTATTTCAGGGGAAAGATGCTCTACTACACACAAGACCTGCCCTTCCCCGTTTCACATTGCCCTGATGTGTTCACTAGTTTTCGTAAAGAAGTAGAACGTTATGTCCCTATTCGTGAGCCACTACCCATTCCTAATCGGATCAATAAACCTACAGTAAAAATTCACCCTGGCAGTATGCCTGCATTAAAAGATTTTGGTCATGAAGACTTTGAAACTGACGCACGGGCAGCATTGGTATTTAAGGGAGGTGAAACAGAGGCATTGAGCAGACTCAATTATTATCTCTGGGAAAGCGATCTTATCCAAAATTACAAAGAAACCCGGAATGGATTGATTGGAAGTGATTATTCTTCAAAGTTATCACCCTGGCTGGCACAAGGATGTATTTCGCCTAAAAAGGTGTATCAGGAATTAAAAAAATACGAACAAGAACGGAAAAAAAACAAATCCACTTATTGGCTATTCTTTGAACTACTCTGGAGAGATTTTTTCCGTTTGATGGGAAAAAAACATGGTAATGCTATATTCCAAAAAGGAGGAACTAAAGGTGAAATCAATGCTGACCTGGAGGATGACATGGCGAAATTCAGGATTTGGAGGGAAGCTCGAACAGGAGTGCCTTTCATTGATGCCAATATGCGTGAATTAAATCTAACAGGTTTTATGTCGAACCGTGGGCGGCAGAATGTTGCCAGTTTTTTGGTCAATGACATGAAGGTCAATTGGCAGATAGGTGCAGAGTACTTCGAGTCTTTGTTGATAGATTATGATGTATGTAGTAATTGGGGAAACTGGAATTATGTAGCAGGGGTGGGAAGCGACCCAAGAGAAGAACGTTATTTTAATATTCTCAAACAGGCACAGCGCTACGATCCGCAAGGAGAATACGTGAAACTCTGGCTTCCTGAACTATCCGAAATTCCATGTAAAAAGGTACATCAGCCAGACCAATTGAGCCTTGTAGAGCAGGAAGAAGTACAGGTGAAGCTAGGTGCAGATTATCCGAAAGCGGTTATTAATACTAGTCGCTGGCAAAGGTGATTGCTTAGTTTGATTTTATCAAATCCAGGGTGTATTCCATTGTCGGGTCATGCCCATCAATTTTCTCCTGAATCTTCCTTCAAGGGGCTTCAGGAGAAAAGAGCTTTTCTGGCTCATAATTCGTTTGACCAAAAAGATTGAACTGCAAAAACAATAAAGCAAAGAATAGTAGTCGTATATTTTTCATAAAAAGATTAACATTTGCTGAAGCACTAGCGATAAGTCTTTGTCATATCATTATCTACACAGATAATAAAATCTGCCCGCCCCTTATGCTCATTTTCCAACTGATTAATATTTTCCTGCTCCACAGTGCTAATGGTCAGGTATTGCAGAGAGTCATTTTTTTGTTTTAAATACCATAAAATTCCTTCATAAAAATCGGAGTGATAGGCTCCGTTAAAATGTAAAAAGATATAGCCAGCTTTATAATTTTCAAGTATAAAATGTGCCATAGTAGCATCCTTAATAGCTTGAGCTTTAACAATGTCAATTTGGCTGAGTCCTCCCATCATATCCAGCATATTCTTGTACTGGGGAAGCTCTGGATCAAAGGGAACAGGCAGTGGAGCGATCCATACTTTTTCTTCATCTATAAGCCTGTCTAAGGCGGCAAAACCACCATCTTTATGAACCATTCGGGCATATCTTCTTGGAATATTGCTTCCAATAAAGGCGAGCTGGTGTTTTTTAGCAAAATCTACTAAAGGCGCATAATCAGTTTCATAATTGGGCCAAAGGCGAGCGAGCGAATCCAGACCGATTTGATCAATTTTTCCATTTAAATAATCATTCAAAGCCTGCTGATTATCCGTTTCGATCATTTCTGCACCAAGAATAAGCTGATTTTTCACTTGAAGGTCTTTACTCAATTCCAATTGGAGCCAATGAGCAATGGGGTTGTTATGATACTCCCCAAATAGAATGATGTCGCTTTGTTCAGCTTTTTTGAACAACTGTTTATAGCTGACCTTTTTACCTTTGGCATTGTATACCTTAAAGGCCACTTTATGTTGTCCGAAAGCTGAAAAGCATAAACAGGACACAAATAGGAAGATAATTATATTGTATTTCAATTTTTTATAACTTCTTGGTTAGACATTGTTTTCTCCATTTTATAGTGCTTGAGTTTTACTTCTGTAAATGGTTTACCAATTTTTTTATAGTCTAGTTTTAAATAAAAAGGAACTGCTGTATTCCTTGCATGCAAGACCATTTTTTCAAAGCCATCTCTTTGTGCAATATTTTCACTTTCCTCGACCATAAATTGACCAATACCCATACGTTGGCAATCTTCTCTTACTGCTACTTGTCTCATTTTTAGTTCTTTATTGTCTAGGCGTGCTAATACCAAACAACCAACAAGATCATGCTGACTATTATAGCAGGCTAAATGTATATCTGCATATTCTTTTGATAATTGTTCAGGAGTAAAGGCTAAACCAAGCGGTTTTCTGAGGATGTCATCTCGTAACTTAACGGTTTCATCATGGGCCGGAGTGCCAAACTCTACTTCAATGGCGATTAGGTTTTTACTCATTTTTTTAAATTTAGTCTAACGCAAAATATTAAATTTGAATGGTTATTTCCCTAAAAAATGTTAATTTGTTTTTAGAATAGCATAATGAGATGGCGATAGAAAAAGCAGACCTAAAAAAAATTAAATTTTTACTCAAAGAGAATCTAAGAATTGATTACGGAGGATATAAAGATTCTACTGTTTCCAGAAGGGTACTCAAACGGATGCAAGTTCTTCAAATCTCTTCTATTAATGATTACCTAAAATACTTAGTCCAAAGTGAGGAAGAGACAAAAAAACTGGGACAGGAAATATTTATCAATGTTACGAAATTTTTTAGAGATGCGCTGGTCTTTCAACGTCTTAAAGAACTGATCTTACCTAAAATATTTGAAACCAGAAAACCTGATGATACAATTAAGGTATGGGTGGCGGGGTGTGCTACTGGAGAAGAAGTTTATTCCATCGCCATACTAATTGAAGAATTTTTTACCCAGGTTAATACTCGCTATGGAGTTAAAATTATAGCTACAGATATACACGAGGGAGCTTTAGAAAAAGCTCGACGTGGTGTATACAATGCCAAAGAATTACATCGGGTGAGTGACGAGCGTCTCAAAAAATATTTCAAAAAAGAGGGAACACACTACAGAATTAAGAAATACCTTAGAACCCAAGTTATTTTTACGATTCATGATATTACAAAAGACCCTCCCTTTGCGAGTGCGGACTTGGTGAGTTGTAGGAATTTACTCATATATTTAGACAAAGAAAGCCAGCAAAATGTACTAAATCGTCTGGTGTTTGCTTTGAATTTAAATGGCTTCCTATTACTAGGTAAAAGTGAATCTGCTATCGATGCTTTTAAGGAATTAAAATGCATTAGTACTACACATAAAATCTATCAAAAAACAAAACAGTTTCAATCCAGAAGACTATTACGCTCCAGCTTGTCGAAACAAGAAGGGTACTATCAAACGGTAATATATCAGGATGATAACACAGATAACATGAAGAACATTAAATTATCTAAAATACTTCAGCAGATTATCTATCAGCAATATACACCTGCTATGGTTATTATTGATGAGCAGTTTAATGTGCAATACATCACCCGTAAGGCGAAGGACTATATTGATACACCGGAAGACTTCACCAAAAACTATAATTTTATTGAATTAGCCCCCAAAACCATTACAGCAGTTGTGCGTTCAGCCCTTGTTGATATAAAAGAAAAACCTTCCTCATATACTTATCATAATGTTAGCCTTGGGCAAGGCAAAAGTGTTACTGTAACTATAGAACCCCTTGACATAAAAGATACCACTGAACGTTTCTATACTATTCTATTTGAATATAGGAAGACTGGAGCCGAGTTGATTATAAATGAAGAGTCTGTTAGCCAGATCAATCTGACGCTTGAAAGACAACTCGAAATAACTGAACGCAATCTGCAAAAAACCATTGAGGAGCTCGAAACTACAAACCAAAATTTATTAGCCTCCAATGAGGAATTGCAAAGTACAAACGAAGAATATGTTTCGGTAAATGAAGAACTCCAGACAATAAATACAGAATATCAGCAGACAATTAATGAGCTTTCCCGAATTAATATTGACATCGATCATTTATTACAAAGTACGGATATTGGTACTTTGTTTTTGGATAAAAATTTGAATATCAGGAAATTTACCCATGCTGTTAAACAGCTTGTTAATATAGACGATATAGATGTTGGGCGACCACTAAAAAACTTTACAAATAATTTAGTAGGTATTAATCTATCTCAAGAGGTAAAAATTGTCTTATCTCGAAAGGTGTTCCTTGAAAAAGAAGTACAAGACGAACAGGGTTCCTGGTTTTTGATGAGGATTAATATGTACGATATAGATGATGAAGAAAACAAGGGATTGGTCGTTAGTTTTATTGATATTAGTCAGCTCAAAGAAATAGAGAATACCCTTAGTGAACGAGAGTTATTATATCGAACGATTTTTGAAAATTCAGGAGATGGAATCATTATCATAAGAGAGGGTGATCAGCGTATGGTCAGTGTCAATAATCGTATGCTGAAAATGATGGACTATACGATGGAGGAATATCTGAAATTAAAATATGCTGATAATTTTCCAATTGTACAACCCAATGGTACTAATAGCATTGACATTATTAGTGGTAAACAAAAAAACAATAGTCGGTATGCTCGCTATGAAATTGTATGTAAGCAGAAAAGCAATAAGTTTTTTAACGCTGAAATTAATGTTGTAAAATTATCAGAGTCATATGAAGGTTACGTGTTGGCAACAATCCGGGATATAACAGACCGGAAAGAGGCTGAACTTCGTTTACTGTCTTCCAAGCAAAGGTTTGAAGTCGTTTTTGAAACTACAGCTCTGGGAATGTGTATAGCTGATGAAAGGTATAATATTGTTCGCGTGAATACAGCTTTTCGCCGCATGCTTGGTTACCCGCTGAAGGAGCTGCTCAATATGACTTTTAAAGACATTACCCATCCGGATGACCAAGTGCTAACCTCGCAGTTAGCTAAAAAACTAAAGATAGATCCTAAAAAGCCCTTCATATCTGAAAAACGGTATGTCAAAAAGAATGGAGAATTTTTCTGGGCACGTATCTGGGGAACAATCATTGAAGATGCGGAGCTGGGGAAATT
>JAHDFX010000106.1:7975-21342 GCA_020627965.1 Saprospiraceae bacterium
AAGCAAAAGAAAAATGAACAAACTATTATTGAAAGTGAGCGTAGATATAGGTCTTTGTTTGAAAAGAACATGGATGCGCTGATCATCTATGACTTACACACTCAAAAAACACTCTCTGTTAATCAGGAAGCTTGCGAATTATTTGAATGTTCTGAAAAATACATACTAGACAACAGTCCAATGATCTTTTTTCCTAAATTTCAGGAAGGGGGAGAGCCTACAGGGAAATTCTTTGAGCGAGAATTAGAGAAAGTAGCTAAAGAGGGAGAAAATCGTCATTACATGAAAATGGTATCTATAAAAGGTAAGGAACTCGAAACGGAAGTTTCTACTTATATGTTATACGATACTCCCAATAGCCCACTCGTAGTTATCATCCGTGATATAACGGAGAGACTGACTAGAGAGAGAATGATCAAAGAACAAAAAGATTATCTGAGTACTGTTATCAATCTTAATCCAAATGTGATCTTTGCCCGAAACAAAAAAGGGCAGTTTGTTATGGCTAATAAAGCTGCTGCTGAGGTATATGGAATTGACCTAAGCCTAATGAAAGGAAAACGAGTAGATGATTTTATAGTTAATAATGCACCAAATCTGGATAAAGATATATTTGAAACAGGAAAATCTATCCATATTCCTGAATACAAAGTAACATTGTCAGAAGGAAATAAAGGTGTTTTTCAAATCACCAAGGTACCAGTTAAAGATGCGGAAGGAAATGTTAGTCAGGTGCTTTCAATGGGAGTCGATATAACAAAAGATTATATAGCAAGGGCAGAACTCAGGCGCCTCAACAGTATTATTTCTCAAAGCAGAGATGCGGTTGTAATGACGGATGTAAATGGTAGCTTTATTTATATAAATGATGCTGCCCGAAAAATGTACGGTATCCCCAAGGATATGGATATACAGGGCAGGAATGAACTTGATTTCATAGAAGGAAATATATCTGAACATGATATAGAGGGAATGAAGAAAAAGCTTGTCGAACAGGGATACCTCCATGGACAAAGCTGGAGAGAAAGAAAGGATGGTACCAAGTTTTTAATGGAATTTAATGCGATTACTCATTATTCTAATGAAGGGAATTTTGCCTATATATCTTCAATCAATCGAGATATTACCCAACAACACAAACGGAAAAATATTTTAGAAACGATCACTAGTAATATAGCCAGAGCATACAGTGATGATTTTTTGGAAATTTTTGTTCGCTCAATTGCCGAATCTCTTGAGGTCTTATGCTGTACGGTTAATGTACCTGCCGAACAGGGTAAAAGACAGAAAATATTAGTTATGCATTTTGATGGTAAAATCATCAAAAACGAATTAAAACCTCTGGATTGCATGCCTTGTAAATACATATATGAGAACGGTGAAAAAATATTTACATCTGATTTGCAAAAAGAATTCCCAACAGCCAATGAAACGCTGCATCCTGATGTAGAAAGTTATGCTGGTTTACCCATAAAAAATTCAAAGGGAGAAATAGTAGCACATATCTGCATATTTGATACCAAACCAATAGAAGATGCCGATTTTATTATGGCAACTTTAAGAATATATGCATCTCGAATAGGCGCAGAATTAGAACGAACAGCCAAAGAAAAAGCGCTGGAAAATCAAAAAAATTATCTCCGTTCTATTATCGACCTCAACCCTAACCTGATTTTTGCTAAAGATAAAAATGGAATATTTACAATGGTGAACAAAGGGACTGCTGAGGTATACGGCAGCTCTGTTGAAGAAGTTATTGGTAAGTCGGATGCCGATTTTAATTCTAATGTTGAAGAAGTAGAATTTTACCTGAAAAGCGACCTTGAGGTTTTTAAAAGCGGTGAAATTGTTCATGTACCCCTGGAATCTATTACCGACAATAAAGGCGAAATTCGTCATCTACAGACCACCAAAATGCCAGTATTCGATGAAAATGGAGAAATAGTGGAAATACTTGGCGTAGCAACAGATATTACAGCACAGATAGAAATAGAGCGAAGCCTTAGAGAGAGCGAAACTAAATTTAAGGCGGTATTCAACAATTCCTCCGTCATGATAGGCATCTTGGATCAAGAGGGCAACTTAATTCAACAAAATTTACTGGCAAAACAAGAAACACAAAGTATAGAGTTGTTGGAGAATCGACCTATATGGGAGTCTTTTTGGTTTTCACACAATAAAAAAATAAGTAAACAAATAAAGAAAGATGTAGAACAGGCAATCAATGGAAAGAAAGCAGTAGGGCAATGTTCATACCGTATTAGTAAGTCTGAGATCGGATATATGTCGTATAACATCAGCCCTATATACCTCGAAACCGGAGAATTATTTTTCATCTTGGCAGAAGGGAAAGATATTACAGACTTAATTAGTTCACAGCAACAACTTTCCGATAAAGTAGATGAATTAAATGAGAAAAATACAGAACTAAAGCGCTATATAGAATCTAATCTGGAATTAGAGAATTTTGCTTACATCGCTTCTCATGATTTACGCGAACCATTAAGAACCATTACGAGTTTTGCAGGTATTTTGGATAAGCAATACGGAGAGAAACTAGATGAAACAGGGCGTGAGTTCCTCAATTTTATTGTTTCTTCTGCTAAAAGTATGAATAACTTAATACGAGATTTACTGACATTTTCAAGGGTACATTCTGAGGAAAGCCCTAAACAAAATATCAATGTAGAAAGGATACTGGAAAAATTGATATTAGTGTTGGATAAAAGTATATCAGATACAGGAACAACAATTAATTTAATCAATATACCAAAGGAACTCAAAGGAAATGGAACTCAGGTGACACAGTTGTTTCAAAACCTGATCAGTAATGGTATCAAATTCCGAAAAAAAGATATTCCTTGTGTTATCGATATAGCGGCTGAAGAAAAAGCAGATTGTTGGGAATTTAGTGTAACCGACAATGGTATAGGTATACAGAAAGAGTTTTACGACAAAGTGTTTATGTTATTCAAACGTCTCCATACTAGTGAGAGCTATGAAGGTACAGGAATTGGTCTCTCTCTCTGTAAAAAAATAGTAGAACGGCACGGTGGTGAAATATGGTTAGAATCAGAGGTTAACAAAGGAACTTCATTCTATTTTACCATACAGAAATAAAATGGAAGGGACTTAGAACGTGTTTAAATACTTATCTGTTGAATACTTCATGCTGGGGAAAAACATCATAAACCATCTCCATCGCTGAATTGAAAGAATGGGTGTCAAGGTTCAGGTCTAATTTTATTTTATTAAAATAGTAGATTAAGTTTTCGGTAGCCATATTCCCGGTCAGCTTGTCTTTTGCCATAGGGCAACCACCATAACCCTTTATAGCAGAATCGAACCGACGACAGCCGTTTTTATAGGCAGCTACTATTTTTTCTTCCCAATTATGGGGTTCTGTATGCAGGTGTGCACCAAAAACAATATCAGGATAATGTGGAATAAGATGACCAAATAAGTAACTGATATTTTCTGGGGTAGAAACTCCGATCGTATCTGAAAGGGAAAGAATTTTTATATCCATGCCGCCTAGTATGTCTACCCATTTTTGCACAATTTCTACATTCCATTCATCTCCATAAGGATTGCCAAAACCCATAGAAATATAGACCACCATCTGTTTGTTATGCTGCTGGCATAGCTCTTGTATTTCTGCCACCCGAACCAAAGATTCCTTTATAGTTGAGTTGGTATTTCTAACTTGAAAAGTCTCTGAAATAGAGAAAGGATAACCCAAATAGGTGATCTCATCAAATTTCACAGCATCTACTGCCCCTCTTTTATTCGCTACGATAGCCAATAATTTGGAAGATTTTTCACCTAAATCCAGCCTTTTTAACACATCTGCGGTATCGCTCATTTGAGGAATGGCTTTAGGAGATACAAAACTGCCAAAATCAATGGTGTCAAAACCAACTTTCAATAAGGTATTGATGTAGGCGGCTTTTTTTTCTGTAGGAATAAATTCTTTTATGCCCTGCATTGCATCACGAGGACATTCTATAAGTTGCAACATATTGATAAAACAAGTAGATTGAAAACGTGTTTAAAATTTGCAATTTACAACTGTATTAATGAAATTTTAAACATGCCCTGAACAGACTTTCAAAAATTATTTTATATGATTATCTGATTTCGTATTTTGTCTCGCAAATATAATTTTTTTTTACCAGCTTTATGTCATAGTTGATTAAGCTTGAAGGGGGGAGAGCAATGAATATACTAATGTTTCCACAAACCCTGAAATAATTGTACATACCATGCTAAAATTAATTAACAATACAGAAAACCCTATGACTTATGTACTACCTGTACCAATTCTTCTGGTTCTACAGGCTGTTATATATCTTACCTTCCATTTTTCAATACCAAGTGTAGACGCTGTCTTAAAAGAGAATACCATAATGCCTCAAATCTCTTTATGGCTGATACCGGGAATATCTCTTGCTTTTGCTGTTTGGGCCTATATAAAAAGAGAGCAACCCAATTTTATGAGTAGCCTATATGAGTTCAGCTTGATTATTTTTGGATTGAATATTATTTACATTGCCTATCTAAACGGTTTTCAACTATTGTATATCACCATTTTCTGGATCATTATATTTCTTAGTTCACTCTCCTTCATTAACAAAAAGAGATTAGCATTATACCTGATATTTAATTTTATTGCTCTGATAGTAGGCGTAGAATGGTCGAGTGCAGAAGGCTCCGGATTATTATTGTATTTCTGGTTTTTTATCACGGGTTTACTGCTCTATTACATATTATCTGCCAGGCTCAAAATTTGGGAAAGCTTGAAGAAAAGTAAAAGAGAATTGCATGGTCAACAACAATTATTACAAAAAATATTAGAAGACGCTCATATCGGAATTATAATGACGAACCCCGAAAAAAGAATTGTTGATGCAAACAGACAGATTTGCAAAATGCTCGGATATTCTAAAGAGGAACTAATAGGACATTTTTCGGACGACCTTACTGCAAAACCATACAAAGGAACAACAAAAGAACTCATGGAGCAGGCGCTTAAAGAGGGCAAAAAAGGATACAAAATAGAAAAGACTTATTTACATAAAAATGGCAGCCTTGTTACAGCGGCTCTATCTGCCGCAATGATATTTGACGATGCAGAACGTCATGTGATCACAGTAGGGATGATCGAGGATATCACAGTAAGGAAAAAAGCCAAAAAAGAAGCTGATGAATATGCCCTGGCATTAAAAGAAAGCAATAAAAACCTTGAAGAATTTGCCTTTGCTGTATCGCATGACCTTAAGGAACCACTCAGAATGATTAGCAGCTATGTTCAGCTGCTTGAAATGCGCTATAAAGATAAACTTGATGAGAGTGCAAAAGAATATATTTACTTTGCCTCAGATGGTGCTATAAGGCTCAATGCGATGATTGATGATATTCTTACATATTCCAGATTAGGACGAGGGGAAATGGAAAAGAAATGGCTAAATATGGTAGATGTAATGAAAAACGTAAAGAAAAATTTATATTTTAAAATAGAGGAAAGTCAAATCGACATCATCAGTAACGGGTTACCAGATATTTATGCTGATGAAACCCAGATTACCCTCTTAATACAGAACTTAATTAGCAATGCAATAAAGTATCGCTCAAAAGATAGTCTCCCCTTTGTAGAACTCATCGCCAAAAATGACGAAAAATATTGGACATTTAGCATTAAAGATAATGGTATTGGCATTGCTCAGGAACACCAGGAAAAAATATTTCAAATCTTTAAAAGATTACACGGGCGAGAAGAATACAAAGGAACTGGGATCGGACTGGCTATATGCAAAAGGGTTATTCAACGGCATAAAGGAAAAATCTGGGTAGAATCCAGAGAAGGAGAAGGGAGTGAGTTTTATTTTACTATTCCTAAATAAGTTTTTCCAGCTTTACTAAACTTTAGTACTCCGACATAAGTTGTAAGTTTGCAAACTTATTTTGCATAATTTAGAAGAATAGCTATAATGAAAAAAATCTTGATCTGCATCTCCCTGATACTAATATACTTCGCCTGTGCAGAACCCGAAAAACCACTAATCCCACTTGGTAATGTTGATTACGTAGAACGTACAGAAAACGGACAAACCCTTATTGATACCGTCTATCATACGGTACCAGATTTTAGTTTCCTAAATCAAGATGGAAAAACCATCACACAAGCCGATTTTGAAAATAAGGTATATGTCAGCGATTTCTTTTTTACTCATTGCCCTACTATCTGTCCAACGGTGAAAGCACAAATGCTCAGAATTTACAATACTTACAAAGGTGATGATCGTTTTCTAATGGTGTCACATACCATTGATCCGGTGCGTGATTCGGTGGCCGTATTGAAAAAATATGCCACAAAACTTCAGATTGAAACAGATAAATGGTACCTGCTGACAGGCAATAAAGCCGAACTATATGAAACAGCACATCAACATTTTGTACCAGCAGCAGAAGACAAAGATGCACCAGGCGGATTTACGCATGGAGGTCATATCGTACTTGTAGATACTAAAAAACGAGTGAGGACTTATTGTGACGGAACTGACCCCAAAGATGTAGATCGACTAATAAAAGATATAAAACGTCTGATGAATGAAGAGTTTAAGTAAATTAGGTTTTGTTTATACAATAATTGCAATAATATTGTTCTTTCTATGTTGGACGTCTTGCCAAACTGAACCTTACAAACAAGGAAGGAAATTATACGAATTGCATTGCCAAAATTGCCACCAAAAAGATGGAAATGCTTTAATGGCGCTCATTCCGCCTTTAGCTGGTTCCGATTATTTAATAGAGCATCAGGAAGATCTACCTTGTAATATACGGCATGGTATGAAACATCCAATCATCGTAAATGGTATGCCATATGAAGGTGAAATGCCAGCGAATAAAATACTCACAGAAACTCAAATTGCCAATGTAATCAATTATATTAATAATGCCTGGGGCAATAAAGGACCTTATGTCTCTTACGAAGATGTATTGGAAAGGCTGGAAAAATGTAAAAAATGAGAATATTAGGAATTCTTTTGATAATGCTTATAAGCCAATATACGCAGGCACAAAATGAGCAGTACAAACTACTGCCAGCCAATTACGAAGCTCTTTTCTCAAAAAACAGGTTGGACTTCACTCAAAAGCCTGAACCATTTCCTGCTTTTGTTGCTCCTATACCAAAAGTATATTGTTATGATGATTTAGCAGTATTCTGCAAATTGGAAGTACAACTGGAAAAGAAATTCAAATTTCCGGTCAAAATAAGACTTGGAGAAGTGAATTATGTCGATATGCTGGAAGGAAAATCATTTAGCCCCGGACTATTAACAAAATATTAACAAGTCTGAAATTTTTAATATAATTAAACCCCAAAATAAGCTTTAATTTTTCTCATTTTCTCCCCAACGATATACTTCCAAATCGAAACCAGCCAAGTCTAAAACACGATCTATAACTGTCCCAACAAGCGCTTCCATAGAATCGGGCATACTATAAAAAGAAGGTACTGCCGGACAAATAATTCCTCCTGCTTCCGTAACCGTTTTCATGTTGTTGATATGGATCAGACTAAGCGGTGTCTCTCGGGTTACCAAAATCAATCTACGCCTTTCTTTTAGTATAACATCAGCCGCTCTGGTCGTTAGATCATCCGAAACGCCACTAGCTATTCTACCTAGCACACCCATAGAACAGGGACATACAATCATTGTTTCATACTTAGCCGAACCAGAAGCAAAAGGAGCCATGAAATCCATCTTCTGATAAAAGTCAAAAGAATAATTTTGGTAGTTTTCATCGCCCAATTCATACTTCCAGTTGAAGCGTGCATTATCGCTCATAACAATACCTATAGAAGTCGTTTGAGATTTTAACATTTCAAGCTTATCAAAGAGAACTTTGGCGTAAATAGAACCGCTTGCTCCACCAACTGCAACAACAATTTTTTTCATACGTTATAAATTGGTAATTTTGTATACAAACTCTTTGTACAAAATAGCACAACAAAGTGCTCGTCAAAAACACAAAATCAAACATTTTTTTTACCTAAAATATCTTTTGGTATTGATTTTGAATACATAGAAAACAGAAAATCTCTGGCTTTGTTTTGATAAAAGACTTGAGATCATTTTAATTAAAAATACATTCAATGAGAAAAATTTCAACCGGTGCATTATTGATGATGTTGATTTTAAGCTCTTTCGCTTTTACATATGGGCAAACTGAGTCTAGCGGAAAAGTTAACTGGTACACTTGGGAAGAAGCAGTAAAGGCAAACGAGAAAGTGAAAAAAAGAATTTTTGTCGATATGTATACAAGCTGGTGCGGATGGTGTAAAAGAATGGATAAAACCACTTTCGCAGATCAGAAAGTTGCTGATTACCTCAATAAACATTATTATCCCGTAAAATTTGATGCCGAACAAAAAGGAGAAATAATTTTTAAAGGACATACCTTTGTGTACAAACCTTACCAGCGAAGAGGCTATCATGAACTGGCAGTCGCCTTGTTGGATGGTAAATTATCTTACCCTACTTCTGTTTTTCTGACAAAAGATTTTGTCGTCGATCAGCGCCTGCCAGGCTATCTTGATCCCGATAAAATGCTAATGGTATTACGTTATATCGCAGAAGAACAAGATAAACCTAATCCAATACCCTGGAAAGAATATCAAAGACGTTATCAAGAAGATAAGAAATAAATTTTACCCAAGATGAAGAAAATATTAAGCGGAATTTTCGCTGTCGCTGTAGCAAGTGCTTTCCTGGCATTCAAGCTTTATACACCTGAAATACCTGAAGAAGAAAGGGGACAGGTAAATTGGTATACTTTTGAAGAAGCTTATGCAGCCAGCCAGACACACAAGAAAAAAGTACTGGTAGATATATACACCAGCTGGTGTGGACCATGCAAAACAATGGATTATTACACCTTCGGTAATAAAAAAGTAGCTGATTATCTCAATGCAAATTTCTATCCGGTAAAATTCGACGCAGAATACAAAACGGATATTAATTTTAAAGGGACTTTATATCAATATGTGCCTTATCAAAAAACAGGTTATCATCAATTGGCAGCAGCTTTGATGGAAGGGCAATTGTCTTATCCAACTATCGTTTTCCTGAACGAAGAGTTTGCCGTCGACCAGCGCCTGGGCTTTATGAAAGCCGAACAATTACTCATGGTCATGAAATATGTGGCAGAAGAACAGGATAAGCCTAATGCTATGCCCTGGACACAATATCAGCGTCAATATATGGAAAACCTTGCCAGAGAAGTTGCCGCTCAACGTGCAGCTGAAGGCAGACAAAAGTAAAATAAGCTATAGAATAATTAAAAAATAAAAAAATGTAACGGGCTTAAGCAACTAATATATTAAAATTCTCGTCTCTATTTTATAGAATAAAAAGCGTAAGCAAACACTCAGTTTTGCTTACGCTTTTTGTTTATATTTGAAACACCTTTGCTGAATATATTCTAAAAAAAAATCATTAAACATTATTTTACACAAAGAACATCCGTCAAATCCACTATTATGAAAAAACTTTTAATCTTGCTAGTGTTGTTGGGGAACCTCACTGCAGTCGTTCTTGCGCAGAATAACTGTGGAAACACCATGCCCGAAATAGAATCTTCTGGCAATTTTATATCCATTTGTGATAATGAAGCTACTATAGCTGCAAACTTATTAGTAGACTCAGATTTACCAACAACAGAATTCGTACTGACCAATATAGACCAGCCAGCAATGGATGGACTTGGAATGATGATCGTTGGCACGGATAAAGATGGAGCCATCGAACCCGCTGATTTTGGACTGACTTTTGAACAACGCTTTGCATTAAAACCAATTGCTTACGACCTGCAAATGCTTAGAAACTGGGTAGATGTTGTATTAAATAGCACTGCTGCCGGAACAAGTTGCTGTGATTATATAGCTCAGGCTTCCGCCAATTTTTGTACCAACCTGAATAATGCCGGAATCAATGTACCCAATGATGTTAATACCTTAGAAGATGTTTTTGAAATATTGGATGTATTTGAAGGTACAACAGAAACAGCCTCGATTGCTGGGCGATTGCAGCAAATGGACAATTTGAAACAAGCTATTGAAAACTTACCTGTAGCTTGCCAGACAACGAATAGCTTATGCTATGCAGCAGGAACTGATGAAGAACTTTATAACATCACAGAAACGCCTGTAATCATTGAAGTAATTACGCCCGGACCACGAGAAGTTATTATTGATGCTGATATTAGTAATGGCATTTTACAATATTCCCTGGATGGGCTAAGCTGGCAATCAGACAATAATTTTAATAATGCTTCGGCTATAGGTACAGCTTACGTTCAGGTATTATCTACTGGATGTATCAGTACGATGAACTACGAAAATACAAACCTAAGCGTAGAGTTGATTGATTTTAAAGGAGCCGCAGAAGCTTCAACTAACTTGCTCAACTGGACGACAGCAACAGAAAGTGCCAATGAGAGTTTTGTTATTCTTCGATCTGCCGATGCTGTTGATTTTGTTGAAATTGGTACTATTGATGGAGCAGGTACATCACTCACATCAATAAATTACACCTTTCGTGATCCTAATCCGCTGGCAGACATTGGTTATTACAAGCTTCATATGATAGATGTTGAAGGCTATATAACAGAATCCAATGTGATTTTTATTGAACGAGACGACCCTAATGGATTCAGCATCTTGTCTATTGGCCCCAACCCAAGCAACAGAGTTATCAATGTATCTATTACCAATGCTGAACCAGGTGATATGGAATATACTATCTATGATATGACAGGAAGAAGAGTCCGTGCAGGCGTACAAACTATTAATCCTGGAATTAATAATTTTCCTATCGACGCAGATGGTCTGGGTACTTCTATGTATATTTTCACAGCCGCTAAAGGCGAATATGTAGTAAGTGCTTACAAGTTTATCATGTATCAGTAAATACAAGCACTTACTTAGTGTAAAAAAATAATAAAGGTGAACAGTATAATTAATGTTCACCTTTATTATTTTTACCAAATGAAATTTAATTCGATCTGCGCAAAAGAAAACAAACATCAGGAAACGGTCAGACCACACATCCTGCCGATCTACCCAACTTCTTCATTCTCCTTCGATAGCATCGATCAGGGAATAGATATTTTTACAGGAAAAGAAAAAGGCTTTAAATACGGACGCTATGGAAATCCAACCGTAGAAGCTGTTGAGGAAAAAATTGCTGCCCTCGAAGCTTATGAACTGGATGTTCAGGCAAAAGCTATTATGACCAGTTCTGGTATGTCAGCCATTTCTACCTTATTTACAACGGTTTTGCAAGCCGGCGACAAAGTGCTTACACAAGGTAATTTATATGGTGGCACAACAGAGCTGCTCGTCAGTATATTAGGAAGATTAGGCATAGAAACAGTCATGGCAAATCTTCAGGATCTGGATAAGGTTGAGCACCTCATAAAAGAAGATCAAGGCATCAAAATGCTCTATTTTGAAACACCAGCCAATCCGACAATGACTTGTGTAGACATGGAAAGCCTGGCGAGCATCGCTAAAAAATATGGACGTTTTAGTGCAGTAGATAATACCTTTTGTACACCATACCTGCAACAACCTTTCCGGCATGGTGTAGATTTCATCATTCATTCTACGACTAAATTTATCAATGGACATGGCAATTCCATAGCAGGTATCATCGCAGGAACTGATGTTGAATATATGGAGCAAAAGGTCTGGAAAACCATGAAATTACTAGGCACAAATTGTAATCCTTTTGATGCCTGGCTAACTTGGACTGGTATGAAAACGCTGGGTATTCGTATGGATAAAAACAGCTCAAATGCTCAACAAATAGCAGAATATCTCGAAAAACACCCCAAAATAGAACGAGTGAATTATAATGGACTGGTCTCACATCCCGATCACGAAATAGCGAAGAAGCAGATGAGTCAGTTCGGTGCCATGATGAGCTTTGAACTAAAAGGTGGGTTAAATGCAGGAATCAATTTTATGAACAATATAAAATTCTGCACACTGGCACCTACACTAGGCGATATAGATACCCTGATCCTGCATCCAGCCTCCATGTCTCATATCAATGTTGACAAAGAAATCAGAGAAAGAAACGGCATCACAGATGGACTAATTCGTCTCTCCGTAGGCATAGAGGATGTAGAAGACATTATCGAAGATCTAAAACAAGCACTAGAGTGAACATCGGGCTAAAGTGTCCATTCTCATGACGAGATCCACATCAACACATCAACAAACCCATGGAATCTTACACCTTATATGAGCTCAACGAATACCTACGCCGCGTCATCGCACTCAACATGCCTGGCGCAGTATGGATTAATTGTGAAATAGCCAATATCCGAAAGTCGGGTGGACATTACTACATGGAGTTGGTAGAAAAAGAAGAAGAAGAGATCATTGCCAGAGCGGATGCTGTATTATGGAAAGGGCAATATAAAAGCCTTAGAACAAAATTAGCCAAACAACTACCTGATCTGCTCAAAGCAGGCATTCAAATACTCGCTAAAGTCAGTGTAAACTTTCATGAAAGATACGGATACAAGCTACACATAGAAGATATAGACCCCGCCTATACTTTGGGGCAGATGGAACTAAAACGTCGGGAAATTATCAACCGACTCAGGCGGGAAGGCTTGTTAGAACGCAATGCAGAAAAACCATTACCACAAGTCATACAACGCATTGCCGTCATCAGCTCCGAACAAGCTGCCGGCTGGAAAGACTTTCAGAAACACCTCGAAGCTAATCCTGCTGCCTATGCCACGAAAGTAGAGCTATTCCCAGCTCGTGTACAGGGCGAATATGTAGAAAGCGATGTATTGCGCCGATTAGAGCAAATAGAAGCCCGAAAAAAGTCTTTTGACGTTGTGGCGATCATCCGGGGCGGTGGCTCTAAGCTTGACCTGGGCTGGTTCGATAGTTACGAACTGGGCAAACGCATTGCCAATTTTCCATTGCCTGTATTGGTGGGCATAGGACATGAAATAGACGAGACCGTACCTGATCTGGTCGCACATACCTCGCTCAAAACCCCAACTGCCGTAGCCGATGCCATTCTGGACTCTTTCAGGCTCTTTGACGGACAGTTATATGATATCCAGGTAGCCTTGCAGGCTCAATTACAAAACAAACTTCAAACAGAAGAATATCGTTTAAATGTACTTTCGCAGCAATTTCACTTTCGTGTAAATAGTAGTATTAAGCAGGAAAATCAGATGCTTCAGTTTATACAGGCTCAGATAGGTCAATTAGCTCAGAACCAGCTCCGTCAGGCAACACAGCAATTACAGCACCTTGAACATACCTG
>JAHDFX010000107.1 GCA_020627965.1 Saprospiraceae bacterium
AGTTTTTTTACTAATTTAAGTAATTTTGCTGACACACTTTTCTGAACACTCCCTATCATACAGCACCCATTTTTATTAGCTGCTCTAATTCATGGGGGTTCATATCTTCAATCCTATTTGGATAACCCTTGCCTGGTGTCCAATATCTCTCAATTAATGATACTTGTGAGTTTTCTATATTTTGATTTAGTTTAGCTACACAACTTTCAACTAGCTCTTTGTTTTGCTTTACCAGTTTCTGGCGAATAGCAATTAAAATGCCTTCCTTTAGGCTTTCAATGCCTTCATAGTGATAAAGATTTATAAAAATATCAGGAGTTTGACCATTGTTGATGCAAAAATTCCAGTCTGGAGACCAAATTTCTGTTTTGAAGAACCTTAATTTTTCACTTTTGAGGTTATTCCTATATTTTGTAGACCATTTTTTGTTGTTTTCTTCGTTCCATTTCATTCTTCCAAATCCAAGCCATTTATTTTGAAATTCATAGGACTGAAATGTTCTAATGAATGTCTGTTTTGTTGATAATTGAATAAGTGGTTGCAAATCGGTCATTAACAACTTCCAGTTTTTCCATAGATATAGTTCAGCCTGTTCTATTGTGCTAACTGCCCAAACTTTATATTTGATTCCAAATAGCCATTCCATTAGTTTAGCTAGAATTTATCTTAATTAACCAATTAACCAATTAACCAATTAACCCAATCACCCAATAACTTAATTAACCTAATAACTCAATCACCCCTTCCTAGGCGGACGCTTATTACCTCCTTTATTTCCTTTATAGCGATTTTTGCCGCCACCTTTTCTTTTATGACCACCGCCTCTATAACCTCCACGACCATGGGATTTTTTAGGGTTATATTCTGGTGAATCGCCAATTTCGGGAGGCGTAGCTATTTTTTGTACTTCCTGTTCTATGAGCGTTTCGATATCGCTGAACCGTCTTTGATCTTTTCTATTTATAAAAGTGAGGGCAACTCCTGTAGTATCGGCACGGGCGGTCCGACCAACACGGTGTACGTAGTCTTCTGCATCGCCAGGCACATCATAATTGATCACCAAATTGATCTCTTTGATGTCGATACCTCTGGCCATAATATCTGTCGCAACGAGTACCTGGGTTTGTCGATTTTTAAAGGATAATAAGACCTCTTCTCTTTCTTTTTGCTCGAGATCGGAAGATATACCACGTGCAGCAAAACCCTCTCTCTTCAACGAACGTGCGATCTGGCTGACTAGTTTTTTGGTGGAGACAAAGACAATGATACTCTGATAATTCTTTTTTCCTTCAATTAGGTGGGTGAGAAGTTTTAGTTTATTTTCTTCAAAGACGAGATAAGCAGCCTGTAATACACCAGCAGCCGGTTTGGAAATTGCAATATTGATCTGCTTGGGTTCCTGAAGTATCTGTTTGGCTAGTTTTCTGATTTTTGGGGGCATAGTAGCAGAGAAAAGCAGTGTTTGTCTTTCTTTGGGCAACTTTTCAACAATACTCATAATGTCTTCAAAGAACCCCATATCCAACATTCGGTCAGCTTCATCAAGAATAAGGTGTTCGAGATGGTCAAAGTTCACATAGCCTAAGCCAATATGCGAAATTAATCTGCCTGGAGTAGCGATGATGATATCTGCTCCCTGTTTCAGGGCTTTCTTTTGTTGTTCCCAGGACATGCCATCACCTCCACCGTATACAGCAAGCGAACTGATGCCCAAAAAATACGCAAAGCCTTCTACTTGCTGATCTATTTGCATTGCCAGCTCACGAGTAGGGGCAATGACAAGTGTATTAATAGTTCCTTTTGTACCAGAAGTAGTGATCTTATTCAGGACTGGCAGCAGGAAAGCCGCTGTTTTACCAGTACCAGTCTGTGCACAGGCAATTAAATCCTGTTTGTCTATAATCATAGGAATAGCTTGCTCCTGAATAGGAGTAGCCTTCTCAAAGCCCATCGCATCTAAGCCATCAAGCAGTTCATCACAAAAATTAAACTCGTCGAATTTCAATGTTTGATTGTTTGGCTATTCAATTTATCCATTTGGAAAGTAGGGTTATATTGGATTGTATGGATTGGAATAGTTTGGTTTATGTATTTTTGCAAAGGTAAGCAATTTAAGTGCGATATAAAAAGCTCGTTGATATATTAGAGGAAAATCACCTTTGCTATTTGATAACTTAAAAGTAGAATAATTTATTCATTTACTCAAATTTAATCATATTTTTTGTAAATATTTGATAATCAATCTAGAAACTAATTTAAAAAAGAACTATTATGAAAGCAAACAAACTATTTTTTATCGGTCTTTTATTTGTTTTGGCATTATTTTTACAAGCTTGTAGTAGCAGCAGCAATCAAAATGCATCAGAAGAGGTGCAGGTTACAGAACAAGAAGCTGTCTCGGCTGCTGATTCTCTAAGCGTTGAAATGGATAAAGTAATCCAGGAAGTAGAAACTAAAACTCAGGAAACTGAGGATGAAGTGGATAAATTACTGGAGGGTATCTAACTCAAACATAGTTTAAAAATTAATTAAAAATTAAGAACATGAAAAATTTAAGATTAATAATGCTGACATTTAGCGTTTTTGCGATGTGTCTATTTGTTCAGACTGCTCATGCACAAGGCAAAGGAAAAGGACAAGAGAAAAAAGCAGAAATGAAATCTAAAACTAAAAAAGTAAAAAAAGCAGACCTTAAACCAGCCAAAGCAGAGGTAAAAGGAGAAAAATCACAAGGTTCGGTAAAAGGGAAATCACAATCTACCCGTCCGCCAGTTAAAGAAGGAAAACCCACGATAGGTAAAACCACAACAAAGCCAGGTATACAATTAGACAAGCCTGTAGTAAAAGGAAAAGGAGAAGCTACTCGCCCTGTAGAGAAGCCGACACCACGTCCTAAGGGTAATGTAGAAAAACCAGCACCTCGTCCTAAAGGCCCTGCTACGACACCAGGAAAAGTTAAGGCTAACGCTGAAAAGGGAAAGGCACACGGTAAATACAAAGAGCATCCAGGAAGAGGACATGCTTATGGTAAGTACAAAGACAATCCAAGCGTACAGGCTGCTAAAGGTAAAGCAGAGAAAGCAAAAGGTTCTGTTGATGCTTCAAAAGAGCGTGTACAATTGATGAAAGATCGTATCAAAGAGGCAAAAGCAAAAGTAGCAAAAGAAAAAGCTGCTAATCCTAAATCTGCTGAGATAAAGGCTAAAGAAGAAAGAATTCGCCTGGCAGAGCAGAAAGTAATTGAGATGGAAAAATCATTACTACAGCAGGAGACGAAAATTGGGAAAACAGGTATCCTACCTGAAAATTAAGATTACGTTTCAGTAAAATAAAAAACCTCCTGTGGAATCCACAGGAGGTTTTTTATTTTACTGAAACGGGTTTTCGTATGTAAGTAAAAACCCAATACGCAGTATTGTCAATGCGAGACTACTACTTTACGGGTAGTTAGTTTACCATCTGCCTGAATATTGACGAAGTAAACCCCATTTGGCTGATTCATCATATTGATCTGAACATTTTGTTGCTGGGCATTGCTCAAACGCTCACTGTGGATAGAACGTCCCATCACGTCAACTACTTCAATTTGTACATCCTTTTGCATAGTTTCAAAATCGAACTCAATAACTAAATTATTGGCTACTGGATTTGGATAAATGTTGATATAGCTATCTTCGATAACATCTTCATTGGAAATTGTCGTAATATCACTGATCTGAATATCATCTATTTGTAGCATGTATTGATCTGCATCACTATAGCAATGGAAACCAAAATACACTTCGCTGTCTGTGCCTGTATTGGTAAAAGTATAAACAGCTTCCTCATAACCGTTATCTGTTGCGTTCGGATTATAGGGTTGTGAAATAGTACCCAGATCATCTAATAGTTGAACACTGCTAGAAGACGGACTAGTACCGTATACTACCCGTAATTTTTCGGGATACGTATTATTATCATCATTGGCTGTAGCATACCAGAAACTGAACTCATATTCTCTGCCAGCCAATACTTCTACACAAGGAGAAAAAATATAATCATTGGCATTTTCAGTAGTACTCCATTGGTAACGAATATAACCGCTGCCACCGTGAGGTCCCCATTCCGGGTTATCTGTCGTAGAAACCTCCCATGTTCTGTCATCGTTATTGGTGTTTTCAATAGTCCATGCAGCAGCATTTTCGCCTGACTCAAATCCCATGGTAATATCATTACTCAAAACACTGTTGCAGGCAGAGCCATTTCCACCCAGATCCTTGATTAGAATATCATCAATGAGCAGTGCGTACTGATCCGCAGCACTATAACAATGGAAACCCAGATAAATTTCAGTGGCATTGCCTACATCGGCAGAGGTAATGTTGATGGTATGTTCTTCATAGCCATTATTAGCTGCATTCGCGTTAAATGGCTGTGTAATGGTACCCAGGTCGCTCAAGGTCTGTGCGCCACTTGCCGATTGAGAAGTGCTGTAACCAACTCTCAATCTTTCAGGGTAAGCATTTCCATCTGTTGCAGTAGCATACCAGAAAGATATTTCATATTCTTTTCCTGGCTCTATCTCGATACATGGTGTGAAAAACCAGTCATTAGCTATTTCAGTAGAACTCCAGAGGTAAGCCATTGATTTGTTTCCTGTTCTGGGACCCCAATCAGTAACACCCGAACTAGGAGCTAGAATTTCCCATGTTTTATCATCATTATTGACGTTCTCAATATTCCAGCCGGCAAAAGTTTCATTATCTTCAAAGCCCATTGTAATGTCATTACCTGTAATGTTGTTGCAGGCACCTGGATTTACGCCACCACAAGCCGTTTGAGAACTAGTAATCAAGCCCGAACGGAAATTTTGCATAACATACTGCATCAGTTGGGACTGACCAGTTGTAAACATAAACATGCAGCGATCGTCCACATAATCCATAAAATTCATGAACATATCACTACTACCACAGGTCGTTTGTGGAAAAGAGGGACAGCCTCCGTATTGTTGTCCTTGTAATGGCGTATCAGATATCTGGTCATCTACACCACATCCTCCATCACCCCAAATGTGACGTAAGCCAAAGTAATGCCCAACCTCATGAGTACCCGTGCGACCTTCATTATAGGGATAGGTAGCTGTTCCAGATGTTCCAAAAAACTGATAACCGACTACTACACCATCACGACTAGCAGCAGTGCCAGGAGGAGTTGCATAACCAAGTATACCGCCAGTAATTTCGCATACCCAAATATTCAAATAATCACTGGCAGGCCAAGGGTCTTTACCGCCTGTTGAAGAAGATTTTACATTATCTGAAGTAACACTGAAGCTATTAACATTTGTTTGTGTGCGGGTAATTCCATCTGTTGCATTGCCACTTGGGTCTACTTGTGCCAGGCAAAATTCAAACTCTACATCGGCAGCAAGGCTGGCAAAGAGATTCGGCACCTGATTGGCATCGCTATTCGTCATACGAAAATCCTCATTCAGCACATCAATCTGGCTTTGTACCTGTGTGGTTGAAAGATTTTCTGTAGCGTTTTTATAGACAACATGAACAACCACAGGAATGGTATAAACAACGCCATTGCTACTCCGTGCCTGAGGAGAATTAGCAAAAGTTGCGGCTGCTTCAAATATTTCATTAGTATTTCGTTCAAAATCGGGAAATTCACTACGTAGAGCATCATGATAAATATCATTTCCGCAACGTATATGTTCCTGTTGCCCGAACAGAGTCAGACAAGACACTACCAGTGTAAGGGTAAAGAGTATTTTTTTCATTATTGAAGAAGGCTTTAATTATCGTTAAATATGGTCTAAAAGTACTAAAAATGTGCCACATAAATCGTCATTCAACGACAAAGTAACGTTTTCACCTTACTGCCAGAAGACCACTTCTTTTGGATTAGACGTGAATAAGTTAAATTCGGCATTTATTTTGCCCATTGATTTTCATTATTTTTGCGATAACTGACAATACTTCGTATTGGGCTTTTAAAAGCCGTGAATTTTTGTCAGAATAACGTTTAGAGAGTATTGAATTAAACAAATAGACATGATATTATCAATGTTACGTAAATGTGCAGCAGGCATATTTTTGATGTTTTTAGGATTTAATTTCATTTTTGCAGGCTCCGGGCATAAAATTGAAATAAAGATTAAAGATTACTCAGAGGAGTTTTGTTACCTGACCTATTACTACGGTAAGAAAAAATATCTCATTAGAGATACCCTATTCAGAACAAATAAAGGTATGTACGTAGCCCAGGGCGATGAACCCTTAGAGGCGGGGCTTTATGCTATTGTACTTCCACCTCAAAACGGCTCTTTTGAGGTGATGGTAAGCGACGATAAAAACCAATTCTTTAGTATGGAAACCGATACCAGTGATGTGATTGGTAATTTGAAAATAAAAGGCTCAGAAGAGAATAAGGCTTTTTATGAATACCTAAGAGCGCTTACCAAACAAAACAAGGAGCGAAAAGCCCTTGAAGAAAAAGGATCATCAGAAACAGATGCCAGGAAAAAGCAGGCATTATTTGAGCAGATCACTGCTATAGATAAGGAAGTCAAAGCTTTGCAGGATAATTATATCAATAAAAATAAAGGTTGGCTGAGTGCTGCTATGATTCTGGCTTCCAGAGATGTTGAAATTCCTGACCCGACTACCAAAATGACCGAAGATGAAGAAGGGGAGTATCGTATGAACTACTACAGGACACACTTTTTCGATAATATAGATTTTTCGGATGCTCGTTTACTTCGTACTCCGATCTATTACAGTAAGTTAGATTTTTATCTGAAACGTCTGTGCTATCAAGTGCCGGATTCATTGAACAATGATGTAGATTATGTTTTAAATAAGGCTAAAGCCAATAAGGATATTTATAAGTTTACCTTATTTGATTTGATACCAAGGTATGGCAATGCAAAAGTGGTGGGTATGGATGCTGTATTTGTTCATTTAGTAGAAAAATATGTAGAAGGACAGAAGTTTGAAGATGTAGACGAAGAAAAGCTGGCGGAGATCGTCAAGACAGCTAAAGACCTGAAGCCATTACTCATTGGCAAGAAAGCTCCAAACATGACCTTGCAAAGTATAGACGGTGAAGACCTGAGTTTGTACGATATTAAATCAAAGTATACTGTTGTTTATTTCTGGGATCCTAAATGCGGACACTGCAAAAAATCTGCTCCGGTTATGAATGACTTTTATAATGCTTATAAAGATAAAGGCGTGGCATTATATGCTGTTTGCACAAAAGATAAAAACAAAGAAATGTGCATGGAAAGCATTAAAGAAAAAGGAACCGAGAATTGGACAAATGTATTAGCCATGACGGATCGCCAGTTGTATTATCGACTGTATTATCGTATAAAAACGACGCCCGTGATCTATGTGCTGGATGAAAATAAGACCATTCTTTCAAAAAATATAGGTGCTAAACAATTGCCCGATGTGATGAATATGTTTATGGAAATGGATAAAAAATAAGTCGCTTAATCTATTAGTAGAAGTGTAGATTAAGCGAGGTATTGTTTAGGATAAGTCGCTCAAAGTGGTGTTTGAGTTATAGATTGAGCGACTTATTTTTGTTTTCATCTACCGATTTCTGTATTTTTGTCAAACAGCTTTTAAATAAAATCAAAGAAAATGGCAATAATAGGTAGAAAAGAAGAACAGGCGATTTTGCAAAAAGCTCTATCTCGACCGCTATCAACTTACCCAAGTTAGTCTGGGATTGGTTCAGAATATCTTGACTTTAGATGATTTGTTTGAATAAGTTTTACCCTCCACTCACTGGCGGGATCAACACCACCTCATCACTTGCTTCTATCAGCACATCATTATTAGCATATTCCTGATTAACAGCTATAGAAAGCGAAGCCAATGCATCAAGGCGAGGGTATTGTTCTGATAATGCTTTGCGCAAATCTGCAACAGTATTACCGCCTTGCATATCAAAATGAATAGCAGGCTGCCCGATAATATCTCTGGCAATTCCGAAAGCAACAATCTTTATCTGCATAAAATCTTGGAGAGAAAGCCACCCGACACAATAAGATATCGGGCGACAAAAACAATGATTATTAAACTGCTATAAATGTACTATGAATTGTCGGGATTTACAAAAAAATATTTTTTTAAAAGAAAATGTGAAAAAAATTGCCACTTTAGAAAAGACCTTTTATATTTGCGTCCCATTCGGCGAGAAGCGCTGAATACTAAAATAGAAAAGGGCGATTAGCTCAGCTGGTTCAGAGCACCTCGTTTACACCGAGGGGGTCGGGAGTTCGAATCTCTCATCGCCCACAGTATAGGCTTTAAATAATTGGTTATCAATTATTTAAAGCCTTTTTTTTTAAAACGCCATGAAAGCGCTAATATTATAGTGCAATTTTATCCCCAAACAAAAGCACCAATCCTTCTTTTAATGTGATATAGTTGTTAGTGTCTTATGAGAAAAAATGCTATAGGCAATAAAAGATGATCCAGAATGTTCATCATGAAAATTTGGGATCACTCATGTTTCATTTTCATCATTACTAAGCCTATTCGACAATTATAAACTTTTGTACCGAGGTTGTTATATCCATCTTCTTGAGGGCAACAAAATAATACACACCTGCTGGTAAATTATGTATGCTAATAGCTGAATCATCAGGCAATTCACCAGAGCGAACTATTTTACCCTCCGCATTGACAATATCATAAGTAAATAAGGCTGGATAATAATAAGCATAGATACGCAAGGTTTGTCCTTTACGTATAGGATTGGGGTATAGACGCATATAGCCACCGGAGGTCTGCTGAATATTGGTTGATACAGTTTGCACGCGATAAAATAAAGTTCTGAACGTCGATAAGCCACCTTCTATATAATCATCCAAAGATTTGAAACTGATCTGATAAGGCTGCTCTCTGATATGTGCGGCATCCACTATCCATTCAAAATAGCCTTTGTTATTATTTGCATCGTAAGTAAAAGAAGCTGATTCGGGAACATAGCCCAATAAGCCACTATAAGCAGTCATTTCGACCTGCTGTCCGGCATCATTATCAGAAGTAGAAAGCTCTAATCGTACCGTATCGCCCGGGCTGACCAGATGTACAATATTCTCATCAATAGAAGTATCAAAAACCAGTTCCGGCGGATTATTGACGGGCGATTGCACCAATATTTGCATATCCCGAATCGTTCGATCTATCTCTTGTCCATCGCGATAGGTCTTTATCAGAATAGCAATATTATATTCTCCGGCTTGTTGTGGCGCATTCCATTTCAACCAGCCTGACACTTCACTAAAACTTATGGCATTATTGCCTCCCGGCACAATATCGGACGGGCTTTGATAATTAGGAACAGGTGTACCAGCGTCGGATAAAGGTGTGGTCAATTCATAAGCAATACTGTCTCCATCAGGGTCATAGGCATTGACAAGATGCTGAAAGGTAGCACCGACATAAGCAATATCAATAGGAGGAACCAGTAGGATAGGAGAGGAGTTTGGTGGAGCAACATTGGATGGAAACAGTTTTGCTGTCGTCTCAATATAAAAAGCCACATTTCCGGAATTGGGGAAGTTGATATTCAATATTCCATCATTTCTATTAGGATCAAGCATAGAAAGTATATAATCTCCAGCTGTAGCATAATCGTGAATACCTATATAAACATTCCTTTTATAATTATTGGGCAATTGCTCTCCGTTGGGTATACCATCACCATCCGTATCCGGTCCATTGATACGGAGTAAAAAATTGCAATTTCCATCTCCCCAGCATAATTCTAAGCTATCCCGGTCTGCCGGAATACTGCTTGTTTTTGTATAAGTAACGATTCGGGCTTCAATTTGTGTATCGCTGAATTGCTGATAACTGATCTCTCCTGCACGGTTGTGCGTAGCATGTAACTGTGTGTTAATGAGTACAAAGGAAAGTATAAGTAGTATGTTTGTTTTTACAATTTCCATAGAATAAAAATAAGCCATCCTGAACGATTTATCAAATTCAGAATGACTTATTTTAGGTTTGTGATATCGGATTTTAAGTGCCTCCCTTTTTCTCTTTTATTTTCAAATTCCCTATCTATTGCAAAAAAGTTTATTAAGTTTAATGTCGGTAAAACAAATTCATAAACCATTTGACACATTATGAAAAGAATAGTCGCTTTCCTCGACCCGATCAATGAATTTGCCGGAAAGTTATTTGCCTGGACAACTACACTGATGGTGCTAGGTGTTTTTACTCATGTTATCCTGCGGTATTTTTTTAATATCAATCCTAGGTGGCTTGAAGAGATAGAGATTTATTTCTTTGCTTTATGTTTCCTTTTGGGGGCTGGTTATGCCTTCAAACATGATGCGCATGTAAGAGTAGATCTGTTTTATGCTAATTTTTCTGCCAAACGAAAAGCCTGGGTAAATTTGATAGGAGGCTTGTTATTTCTGTTGCCCTGGTGTGCCATTATTATCTGGTCTTCCTATTTGTATGCTTCCACTTCTTATCTGATGGGGGAAACCTCTCCTGAGCCGGGTGGCTTACCTGCACTATATATTTTGAAATTCTCCATTATGCTTGGTTTTATTTTATTATTTATTCAAGGCTTATCTTCTGTTTTTTATTCTATTGGAGTATTAACCGGAGAGATTGAGGGCGAAGAAAAAGGAGGGCATTAATTATGGGAATATTACCGATCATTCTGTTTGTTATCATATTTATTCTGATCCTGAAAGGCTATCCTGTGGCTTTTACTTTGGGCGGCGTGTCGATCTTATTTGCTTTGGGGGTAGCTGTTTTTGCACCGGAGCATATGAGGTTTCTTGATCTGGGCTTATTGCCTTATCGCTTCAAAGGGATTATTGATAATTTCGTTTTAATGGCAGTACCGCTTTTTATCTACATGGGTATCATGCTGGAAAAATCGGGACTGGCAGAGAGTCTGTTGGAAACAATGGCTATCCTTTTTGGTAAATTCAAAGGTGGTTTGGCTATATCAGTCGTAGTTGTGGGGGCTCTATTGGCAGCATCTACAGGAATAGTAGGGGCGACTGTCGTCACAATGGGGTTAATCAGCCTTCCTACGATGTTGAAACGGGGTTACAAACCTGAATTAGCGACCGGAACGGTGGCTGCTGCGGGTACATTAGGGCAAATTATTCCACCTTCCATAGTATTGGTATTATTAGCCGCTACGATTAGCAGTAGCTCGAAGGGTGGGGCAGTGGTAGATGTAGGGGCGATGTTTCAGGCTGCCTTTCTTCCTGGCATTCTATTAGTTGCTGCATATATATTGTATATCATTGTCATTAGTCGTTTGAAACCAGACTGGGGACCACCTATGCCAGAGGCTGAGATAGTCGAGTTCAAAAAAGACGGTTTTATAGGGAAAGTCATTAAGGCTTTTTTATTGCCTGTATTGCTTATTGCTGCTGTACTGGGGTCAATTTTCGCAGGTATTGCTTCCCCTACAGAAGCGGCGGCTGTTGGTGCTTTTGGAGCTACTTTACTCACCTTTGTGCAAAGGAAGTTTAGTCTTGATATGCTTAATAAAGTCATGAGACAAACCATGAATCTGACCTCCATGGTTTTCCTGATTTTATTGGGAGCAACTACTTTTACACTGGTTTTTAGAATGTTGGGGGGCGACGATTATCTGATAGAATTGATCCAACAGGCTAATTTATCACCAATGGCATTCCTGACTATTGTGATGATTATCATTTTTATTGCTGGCTTTTTTATTGATTTTATTGAGATCATCTTTATTGTCGTTCCTGTGGTGACGCCTATTTTTAATGCCTATGAAGTAGATATGTTGTGGGTAGGTATTTTGATGGCATTGAATTTACAGACCTCATTTCTGACACCGCCCTTTGGGTTTTCTTTATTTTACCTCAAAGGAGTTGCACCACCAGAGATCAGTACGCAGATGTTGTATCGGGGCATTATTCCATTTATTGCTATACAGGTCGTCTTTATGGCAATAATTATTCTGTTTCCTGAAATATTATATATATTCATTGAGAAGTAATTCTTAATCCGATCATCCAAAAGCAAAAACAATGAAAACCGAATATCTGAATGTCTGGGAAAAAACAAGATTGCTGGTTCTTGAAATTTATGAGCATTTTGGAGTATCCTATGATATTGATTTTGAAAATTATCTGTGCCGTTCAGTCATTGAGCTTTGCGATCAGTTAGCCTTTTGTCTTTATGAACCTAAAAGCATTAAAACACTTAAAAAGTTATACAAGTCATTAGGGCAGGCAAAAGAATTGGAAGCTATGTTACACTTGGCAGAACGCCTTAAACATATTGAGAAAACAAAGCGACTTCAGCTAGACAATAAGAACAAAGAGATCACTCAACTCATTCGTCAACTTATCCAATCGGAAAAATCATGAAACGAAAAGAATTCATTAGAAATACAGTGTTGGCAACTGTTGGTGCTACAGGAGTACTGGCATGTAACAATAGTCAGCAAGAAGAGGTTAATGCGCCGAATGTTATTAGTAATAAAAAATACAGCTGGAAAATGGTCACCACCTGGCCGCCGAATTTCCCTGTATTGGGTGAAGCAGCCAATTTATTTGCACAATGGATGAATGAAGTGACCGGAGGGCGTGTAGAAATAAAGGTGTATGGAGGTGGCGAGTTGGTTCCTGCACTGGAATCCTTTGGAGCTGTATCTTCCGGCATCATTGAATTTGGCTGTGGTGCACCTTATTATTGGGCTGGAAAAGCACCAGCTTCTCAGTTTTTCTGTGCCGTTCCTTTTGGTATGAATGCCCAGCAAATTACCGCCTGGATGATTGGCGGAGAAGGGGAGGGGTATAAACTATGGAAAGAGCTATATGGAGCTTTTAATCTGGTGCCTTTTCTTGGTGGAAACACTGGGGTGCAAATGGGTGGATGGTTCAATAAAGAAATTAATTCGCTGGATGATCTGACCGATTTAAAAATGCGGATTCCCGGTCTGGCAGGTAAAGTACTTAAGAAAGCAGGAGGAACGGCTGTACTGGTTCCGGGTAGTGAAATTTACATCGGATTGGAACGTGGCGTTATTGATGCTACAGAGTGGATTGGCCCGTATCATGACTATAAGATGGGCTTTTATAAAGTGGCTAAATACTATTATACACCGGGCTGGCATGAGCCAGGGGCGCAATTGGAATTTTTTATGAATAAGAAAAAACATGACAGCTTACCTAAAGACATACAGGCTGCTATTATGTCGGTTTCTTTGCGTGTACAGTCCTGGGTGTTGGCAGAATTTGATGCACAAAATGGTATTTATCTGGAAAAACTCATTAAAGAAGAGGGCGTACAATTGAGGAAATTCCCAACCGAGGTGCTTAGTCAACTTCGTTCACATACTAAAGACGCCTTATCCGATCTGGCAGCATCTGACCCTATGAGCAAAAAGGTATACGAGAGTTATGAAGGCTTTATGAAAAGACTCGGAAAATGGTCAGAATTGACTGAGAAAGCTTATTATAATGATGTTCAGGTATTAAAAGATAGCTTTTTGAAATAAAAATATGAGTCCCGAATTTTGAAAGTGGTAAGAAAGGTCCATAGTCGATGGTCGATAGTCCATAGTTGAAGTAAAAAGCACTCCAGTTTACCAAATTATATACGCATTTTGCGATGCAAAATGAAAAACTGGATGACTTTAGACAAAAAGACAACCATGGACTATGGTCTATCGACCTACTGTTATGGCAATTTCAACTGGTGATTCGCATGACTCATATTTATCCATAAACTGGTTCGTTATGCTTATTGAACAATAATTTCGCAGCATAAGCTGTAACGATCAGGTACAAAATACTGAAAACCCAGTACCATATTGTATGCCCGAAAGAAATATTGGATAATACAATTAATTTACCGATCAAAGAAGGAAATGCAAGGGGAACCAAAGGCAATACAAGATAACTTAAGAAACGCCTGAAAGCTGTATTCTGCCTGAGAAAAAGCAGCGGTATGAGCAATAATAAAAATGCTGCTTCATAGACTATATTATAGAGATATTGAAAATAATTGCTAGCTCCTGGATGGATAGTGCTATATAGGGTGGTGTATAAATAATTACCAAAATAAATCAATAGATGCATGGCAACTACTGACAAAAACATCCTCATACTCACCCAATAAGATAAGAATAGATAAACAGGCAGAAGCATCACAAAAAACCTGAATATTCTATATCGGATGGTTATGAAATGTGAATACCATGCATTCGAATAATCTTTTGAACCACTAGTATAAGTCTGCGCTTGGGTGATAGCTGTCTGCTGCCTGCTAATATCTTTCCTGATGAAACTATTTTTTTCATGTGCAGTGGAGGATTGAAAATGGCGATCCCAGGGAATTATACCATCTAAGGGTTGGTGATGCCCATATCGGCGCAACATGCTCTTTACCTCCCGGCTGTGTGCTTCTTCATCATTAATTTCTACCTCAGTGTACTGTTCATACAAGTAAGCCCAATGTTTATTTATCAGTTCCTCGTCTGCCTTGAGCTGTTCTGAACTGACCAGATTGGCAGTGCGGTGTACGGCAGTTTTACTAAATACATATATGTTGGACAATAGAGCTGCCATAGATAGAGCATAAGCAAAAAAGGTGACCAATATATCCCTAAAACTGGGCTGTATCAACTTGATTTTACGTTGCGAAAGCAACCAAAACAGACAAATAATACTCATTACTAAGACGGTGGTTACCAGCCACGGCGTCGCTGAATAAGCATAGGCAGGTCTGCCTGTCTGCACATATAAAGATGCCGATAAGAATGCCAGAATATTTCCCAAAAACAAAGAAAATATAACAAAGTAATGCACCTTAGTACGCCAGATTACCGGATAATTGGTGAGTAAGTAATGATCTAATTGTCGGAGTGATTTCATTGTAACAATTTGATTATTAGTAGAAAAAGCTATAAATTGAGCACTTGAATATAAACCTTCCCTGCCCATTTCCAAATCAAGTTCGTAAAATAAAAGGATATTTTAACCATTATCGTTTACGCTTATGCCTTTTTTAACATTAGCCAGATACTTTACAGTATTGGTATTCGTCTGCTCATTATCTAACAAGTCTCTAAAGCAGGTAGAGAAAACAAATCCCGATAGGGGAGTTCTACTAGGTGCTATTGCTTCCCGGGCTGATAATATCAGGGCGGATTATCTGCATGCACCAGAAAACGGTGGGCTTAAGGGAGAGGGCGTCGTTATTGCTGTGGGCGACTGGTTGTCTGCGCATATTGACCTCAAAGATCGCTACCTAAACGAGCCAACGGGAGAGGATTACAGCCATGGCAGCCTGGTAGGAGGAATGATCGCAGGAGAAGGCATACTTCGTCCGACTTTCAAGGGTGTAGCTCCAAAATCTAAGCTTATCAGTGCGCCGGGGCGTATTTCCAATGGATATATTTCTAGTATGGTTTACAGCGAAGGCGTCGTTATTACTGCCAAACCTTCTGGCGGGCCATTTAACTGCCTTAATGAGCCTGATTATCCTTACGGCGGCTATACGATACAAAGTAAAGAATACGATGAAGACATGAGGCGACACCCTGAATTGATACATGTGACCTCTGCTGGTAATCAGGGCAATACTCAATGTTCAACAGATGCTTACCGAACGATAGCGGCAGGTGCGCAAGCTGCTAAAAATACGCTTACAGTAGGGGCTGTAGGCATTGATAATTTACCTTACGGCAATACGAGTAGAGGCCCAACAGCCGATGGCAGGCTAAAGCCGGAAATTGTAGCCATCGGAACAGGATTTTTCTCGACAGATG
The DNA here is from genome assembly GCA_020627965.1 of Saprospiraceae bacterium. Lineage (GTDB taxonomy): Bacteria > Bacteroidota > Bacteroidia > Chitinophagales > Saprospiraceae > JAHDEO01. The sequence goes on from JAHDFX010000107.1 coordinate 15,805, forward strand.
CCAATCAGGGATACAATGGTGGTGCAGGAACCAGCTTTTCAGCTCCACAGGTGTCAGGAGGATTAGCATTATTATACGAACATTATCGAAATCAGAATAATGGCGAAAACCCTGATGCTGCACTCATGAAAGCACTCGTTTGTAACACAGCAGAAGACCTCGGCAATCCTGGTCCGGATTTCCATTATGGTTATGGTAAAATAAACCTTCGACGGGCTAAAGAATTGATGGATGAACCGGATTATTATGCTGTACATACGTTTAATAATAGCGGCGATAGTCTGACAAGAAATATCAATGTACCTGAAGGAGTGCAAGAGTTGCGTATCATGCTGTACTGGAACGACGAGTCAGCAGATGATAAAGCTCCCTATGGAACACGGACACTCCTGAATGATATTGACCTGAAAATAGAAGCTCCGGATGGGAGTATTTTTCTGCCTTATATTCTGGATGGAAACAACCCGGAAGCCATAGCTACAAACGGCGAGGATCATCTTAACAATATGGAGCAGGTGCTTATCCCAAATCCTGCCAGCGGAATATACACCATTCATACACAGGCATTTGATTTGGGAGGAACTGAACCTCAAAAAGCCTATATAGTCTATGAAATGTTGCGCCCTGAACTTAAAATAACAAGCCCGCTAGCCAATGAAACCCTTCCAGGCGCTACAGCTAATTACTATATAGAATGGGATTATTATGGCAATTCTAATGAAGATTTTCATCTTAGTTATTCGACAGATCTGGGGGCTAGTTGGATGACAATAGATACAGTGGCGAATGATAAGCGTATTTACAAATGGTCGAAATATAATATGGCTGGACTGAACCAACCTTTTGTATTGCTCAGTATAACTACTGCGGATGGCTTGTATGCCGACACACTGACCAGCCCTTTCAAAATATATGATGGTTTGCACCATACAGATATTCAGCTTGAGCAAATATGTGATGATCCGACAAATAGCCAGATGCGCATTTCATGGTTGGATGTTTGCCCGGATTGTCTCTATGAGATTTCATTTTATGATAAGTTCACCAATCAAATGCTGCCCATGGTGGTGACCAGCGATAATGAATATGTGCTGACTTATAATTATACTTATGGTGAAATGTGGTTTGCACTGACAGTCCAATATCCTGATGGAAGACAAAGCCTGCGTTCTAATGCAGTTCGCTTTATTCCTGATTATATCAATATAAAAGTGCTGCTCGAAGGTGCATTGGATAGCCTGACCGAGACTATGCATACCCAACTGAATGAAAGAAATTTCCTGCCTCGGCAAATTAATACATTATTGGTAGAGGATGAAATTGTATACAATGGTGCATGGGGCTATACCCGCCCGCCATTTGACTATACAGGAACAGAGGTTAATTATTGGACTTCTGCTAAGTATACTTCCAATATGGTGGATTGGGTGCTGCTATCGCTTCGATATGATACTACGCCAGAAACAGAGTTTGCAAAGACGACGGCTATGCTTTTGAGCAATGGCGATATTCGTATTTTTGAATATGATTTTATAGATGAACAACCAACAGGAGCGTTTTATATTGTTATTGAGCATCGCAATCATTTTCCAGCCATGTCGCCTATACCTGTAGCATATGATCCATGTACAGGCATAGAGTGGGATTTCACTACTCAGGATAGCTGGTCAACGACAACTACTGTTGGACAGAAAGCCATCAGCCCGAATTTGTTTGCAATGATAGCTGGCAATATGTCACAGGAAAACGACACCGGTTTCGATGTTAATGGAGATGATAAGACTTTTTGGTTCCTGAATAACGGACGCTCTGCCTATCACCCAACCGATTTTAATCTGGATGGAGATATTAATGGCGCAGATAAGATTCTTTGGTTTAAGAATAATGGAATGATCTCAGGCGTGATTACCTGGTAAACCTAATCATTAATAAACTTATAACCAACACCACGAACAGACAAGAAAAACTTAGGAGTCTTAGGATCTTCCTCAAAGTATTTTCTGAAAGAAAGAATAAAATTATCAATAGTACGGGTAGATGGATAAACATCATAACCCCAAACTGCCTGTAGAATTTGCTGACGGGATACGACTTCATTTTTTCTATCAATAAGCAACTTCAGTAGCATGGCTTCTTTCTTGGTCAATTGAACTTCTCCACGTGGAGTTTTGGCATTATAAGTTTTGAAATTCACTTCATTATCACCAAAATTAACTACTTCACCAACAGTACTAGAGCTTTTTTGTGAACGTTTCAGCAGATTGCGGATACGCAATAATAGCTCTTCCAGATTGAAAGGCTTGGTGATATAATCATCAGCCCCTTTTTTCAGTCCGTGAACCCTGTCTAAAGAAGTATCTTTTGCCGTAAGGAACATGATAGGGACATCCAGATTTTCCAGACGTATTTGTTCGCATATCTGGAAACCATCTACTTCGGGAAGCATAACATCCAGAATAAGCAAATCGAAATGCTGAGAACGGAAATATTGTAATGCACTTTTACCATTGTCAGTTGCGACAACTTCAAAATCTTCTAATTCGAGGTTCAATTTGATGCCTTCGCGGATGTTTTCTTCATCTTCAACGAGTAGAATTCGGGACATATTTCAGTATTTGATAGTAATTACGGGTACTTTTTGTGATCTCACTGCACAAATATAAACAAATTCGATAGAAATAGTTTTAGGCAAGAATTTAAGCTACGGGAAGCGTTACCTCAAAGACACTGCCTTGTGGTGTATTGTTTCGGACAACGATACTGCCATTATGCGCTCTAACGATTTGCTTGACAATGTATAAGCCTAAGCCTGTACCTTTCGTCTTACGGGTATCTTCGCTGCCAATTCGGTAAAATTTCTCAAATATCTTTCCTTTGTCCTCATCCGGGATACCGATACCTTTATCAGCTACTTTGAAAAATACACGACCTCTTTTCTGTCGAACAATAATTTGTACCTCAGCTTTATCAGGTGGAGAATATTTTACAGCATTTTCAAGAAGATTAAAAGCTATGGTGGTAATAGCAGTAGGGTCGGCCACAATAAAGTTGGATTCACCATCAAAACGAGCCGAAAATCTTACATTGGGATACTTATCCCGAATTTGACTGAGGATGTTTTCGATCAGCTCATTCATCTCTAATTTTTCAGCTGACCATTGATTGTTATTTTCCACCCTTGCGGCAAGTAAAATGTTATTAACGAGCTGATTTAGTCGATCCAATTCTTTCAAACTGCCATTGGCAAAACGAACAGTTTGCTGCCTATTGAGTTCTCTTTTTCGGAAAGTTTCGAGAATAAGCCGAACGGAAGCAATCGGTGATTTTAGTTCGTGCGTAATAGAAAGCAGGAAGTTTCGTTGTTGGTTAGCCAAAGCAATCTCACGACGAAAACCTCGATCTACAAACCATAGCCCAAGAACCAGCATAAGGAAGAAACTTACCGTACCTAGTAGGACTTTGCGGCGATCACGGCTGGCAATGCGTTCTATATCCTGATATTTTTCATTGGTTGTAATGAAGCCAACTTTTGCAGTATCGCCAGTTTCGGCAGCTTCTTTACTGAGTAATTCTTTCCTCAATACTTCCACTTCTTTCATCTGCTGATACTGTGTGTAAGTCCACCAGCCAAAAAAGAACAGTACATAAATAAATATGATAAGAAAGACAATGCGTGGCATGGAGAACGTACTGCCGTTCAATTCTCCTCTTGATGAGAAAAGATTTTTATAACTGGTCATTTGCGGAGACGTTTTATCGTTTGTATTCGTCATGCAATTTCTTATCTTATTTTTAAATATACCAATAGATTAAGGCATGTTTCTGTCATTTTTTAAAGAAAAGGTGACAGTTTTTACCCGTTTACTTACATTACCATCGGGCAATTTTTCTTCTAAAATCATGTTTTTTGCTAGAGGATGTTTGAAAACAGAAGGCATATCATTAACAGCAGCAGCAGGAACACTGTTTAGTTTTAACTCATGTAAAATCGTTTCAGCATTCAATTTTTGGAATAAAGGTTTTAATATTTTAATGAGTTCGTCTCGATGTTTTACTCGTTCTGCATTGGTATAAAAGCGTTTATCTTTCGCCAGTGTTGCCTGATTAATACAAGTGCATAGTTTTTCAAATTGATTGTCATTGCCTACTGCCAGGACGACTAATTTCCCGTCTTTACAAATAAAAGTATCCCCATAAGGGACAATATTCGGATGCCTAGACCCCATGCGTTGAGGAATATGACCAGCCATCAGCCAGTTGGTTGCCTGATTAGCGAGAGAAGCTACTGCCGATTCAAACAGGCTCGCAGATACATAAGTACCTTCACCAGTTCGCATACGATGGATCAAAGCCACTAAAACAGCTTCTTTCAGTTGATGACCAGCCATTAGGTCGATCAAGGCTACGGGCATTCTTACTGGAGGTCGGTCTGGCTCTCCATTCATATACATAAAACCAGCTTCTGCCTGCAAGACCACATCAAAAGCTGGGCTATTATCACCTTCTTCATAGGCATTGAGCTGAGCGAAAATAAGTTGCGGATTGAGGGCACGCAGGGTAGGGGCGTCCATGCCCAGTTTTTGGGCGGTTTTGGGCAAATAATTACTAATAACTACGTCTGCTTTTTTGACTAATTCATAAATGGTCTCTTTGTCTGCCTGATCTTTTAAATCCAGCATAAGTACTTCTTTGTTCCAATTGGTACAGCAGTAATAAGCAGATACGACAGCATCTGGGTTTTCACCAGGTAATTTCCACTTTCGGGTAATATCTCCGCCCGTATTTTTATTTTCTACTTTGATAATTTTGGCGCCCAATTCGGCAAAGAACATGCCTACGGATGGACCCGCTAGTACACTGGCCAGCTCTATGACGATCAGGTCTTTAAAAAATTGATTTTGCATAGGTTTTTGGTTATGTGGTGAGTAGTGAGTAGTTGAGTAGTGGGTAGTTGAGTGGTGTTCTTTTCATCTTTTTTCATCTTTTTGACTTTGTAAATATTTGATGTATCCGTTAATCATTTTTATAAGCGTGAGTGTCTCTGTAGAAATTGCGGTATAAGTTTTCTGATCTATATACTTACATTCTTCTGCACAGCTAAGATGATCAAGAGTTTCTGTAAGAGAACCTCTTGCTATTCTAAAATATTGTATATTTTCCTGATAATGAAATCTACCATAACCTTCAGCAATATTAGCTGGACATTTTCTTGTGCTTCTAATCAATTGGTCAGCAAGCCTGTATTTCTCATCTTTTGGAAAAGTAGCCACAAGTTCATATACTTTTTTTCGTAACACTTTCGCAGCTTTATAAACATTCAAACTGTCCAGATTAATATTTTTCATTTTTAATCAAATTAAATTCCCAAAAATTACAAAACTCCAACCACTCACCACTCAACCACTCACCACTCCCCACTCAACCACTCCCCACTCAACCACTCAACCACTCAACCCCAC
>JAHDFX010000108.1 GCA_020627965.1 Saprospiraceae bacterium
TCATCGCTATTCCTTTTTTAAAGTGTCGAATAGCGCAAAAATGAAAGTTTTTAGGACTTAATGCAAGGTTTTAAAAGAAATTAAGTGACAGTAAATAATTGATAAACAGATGTTTATGTTCAACACTGAATATACGCCACAATGTGGCGTATATATTTCTTATAACTAACTTCAAAATCCTTTTAAAACATGCTAAGGTCTGCTATTGACGTTATTATCAAATCAAAAATACATCATGTATTTTACTTATCCAAAATACCAATTCATTTTTCATTTCTTAGATGATAGCTTTAAACTGTCCAGGAGTAAATAATAGACTTGTTACTCTTTAACAAGTCTAATAATAATTTTTAACTTATCTTAGTAAAGCTGAAATCGATATGTTATTTTTTCAGCTTTAAGTGCTAGTACAGTGTAACAAAAGTAAAAATTATGCAAAGCGATTATCTCGAAAGTGTCCGGAAACAATTTGAATACTACAAAATGCTGGGAGATAAAACTTTTCAGCAATTAGAAGAAAAAGAATGACTAGAGCAATTAAAATATCAGCGATCTTTCTGGCAGCAGGTAGTTCCCGGCGCATGGGAGAACAAAATAAGCTCCTGCTTCCTTATGCTCAAATCACACTTGTAAGGCATTGTTTTCAAGAATTACAAAAAAGTAGTATTGATGAAATTGTTGTTGTAACGGGTTTTGAACAAGATCAGATAGCGACTCAACTAGAAGGGCTATGTGAAAAATTTACTCATAATCAAGCCCATAAAACTGGTATGACCAGCTCTATTCAAACAGGTATAAAATCGTTACATGCAGATGCTTACATGGTATGCCTATCTGATATGCCCTTTCTGCGAAGCAATGATTATAATACTATTTTACAAGCATTTAAGATTGCTTATAATGACCAGCCACTTATTATTCAGCCTATGGTCAATGAAAGACGGGGAAATCCAGCGATTTTTTCACATCATTTCAAAAAAGATATACTAAAACACAAAGAACCAGAAGGTTGTAGGGCTATAATTCAACAAAATAAAGAGATTTTACAATTGGTAAAACTAGACAATCCTGATGCTTTTAAAGATATTGACACACCAAAAGATTATGATGGCTTAGTCATCTAAGAAAGACTCCTTTTTGCTTATAAATTTTTCTATATCGCCTTGAATATACCCAAATATCCTTCAGTGTTTGTATATCTGAACGCAGTTTTTCCCGCTTACGATATTCCTTAAGGTGATAAAAATTCAGACAATATTCGCCGATCAGTACTAAGAGCAAACCAAATTTGAACAAGACATTCATGCCTGGGTTGAAAATGATAATTCTTGCACGAGTGGGGATGCGTAAATATGGCGGAGCAGGTGGTTTTACTCTGTCTTGCCGATCGTGCTGTATGCGGGATTTTTCTGTTATTACGATGGGCATCTTCTTGTGCCTGATACGCTGACAGAGGTTGTCGTCTTCTCCTGTATGAAAAAAAACCGGATCAAATCCCCCAACTTCCATGACGGTAGATTGGGGTAAAAACCAGGCTGCTGCATTGACGAATTTTACGGTTCTTAAACCTTCACGCCCTTTCCAGGCTTTGGAACGACCATAATATATTTTAAATCTGTAATCAAAATGCTTATCAATACCATCATAATGCATAGGGCTAATCAATCCGACATCTGGATATTGTTGATGGCATTTCACCAATTCTCCAATAGCATTTCTGGATATGTATGCATCCTGGTTTAGCAGAAAAACATAGCTCGCTCCTAATTCTTCAAAGGCAAGCATCATACCCAGATTATTAGCAGGGCCAAAGCCAAGGTTATACTCTAAAGCACGAAGATGAATACCCTTTTCGGGCAATAAGCTGAGCGTCTTGTCTGTAGAACAATTGTCTATTACAATAATATCCACAGGGTAATCGGATGCCTGACAGGAAGCAATGCAGTCTTTGATCCATTTCTCTCCATTATAGGTCACAATTATTATGGAGACCTTTGCTTGCTGTGCGTGCTTTGTCATATTCTCTTCTAAATCAGCTTTGTGTTTTTTCCTGATACAATTCATTATCCTCAAACCTTTTGATAGGAAACAAAAGGTATAATATAAAATTTAATGCCTTCGTCAGTGCCGCTGTAGTGAGCATCATTCCTGCCAACATGGTTTTATCTATGGGCATATTCATTTGTCCGGCAACGATAAGACAAGCATTAATGAATAACAACTCCTGATTGGGCAAAAACGGTATTCGTGTTACCACAATTTTTGTTCCTAGCATGACCAACCAAAACTCAAGCGGAGCATCAGGTATAACCAAATGCCATTGAAGAGCTTCCACCACATTCATAAACACGATTCGTATCTTATACAAACCAAGTACGCCTAGAGAGGTCTTTAGGCTCATGGATATAATTCGTTTGCGGAAGATAATCGCCAATAGAACGATAGCCAGGGTTATCCCCACAGCGAGGTAGAGCGTCTTTTCACTAATCTGTATAACTTCCAAAAAAGGAACATCACTAAAGTAGATAAACATGGGTAAGAGCAGCAAGGCCATTACAGTAGACGAAAAAGCTGATATGATATTATTGTCCTTAATGACATTAAAAACATGACGATTGCTCTCTTTGAGGTTGTTTTTGCCCCAGAGGTATAGATAACCTTCTCCTGAATAACTAACGACTTCCGTATTGAGGATTTTTTTCTGAGTAAATGCTTTAAAGCCTTGCCAAAAACCTAAGCCTTTCCAGGATAATTTATAAATCAGCACTTCAGTAAATGGCAAAGCGAAATGAAGTACTAAGAACAGGATATAAAACCAGGGCGTTTTGGGAGGATTAGATAAAACTTCTTTCCAGCCAATATCCCAAAGTTGATAAATAAGAAAGGAGATAATAATAGCCGTAAGGACATAATTAATGCCTTTGGCCAATTTTTTCCCGCCTGCACTTTTCCAAAATGTCTCCCAATTTTTCTTTATTTCTTTGATATCGACTATTGATTTGATTAAAATGATGGACAAAGGTCTTATTTATTCTCTTAATCTTTCTTAATCTTGTCCTAAAATTATGCAATGAGTCGTATTGATGTCATCATGTTTGCCACTGTTCACCTCGATATTTATACCCAATATTCCATTCCGGTATGGGAAAAGTATTGTGAGACTAAGGGGTACCAGTTTCTTCATTATAAAGAATCTTATTACGATGATTTACATCTTGTATGGTCGAAAATCAGAAGTGTAAGAGAGCATCTTTATAATACGGATTGTGAATATTTATTAATGGTCGATGCAGATACGATTCCTACTGCCTTTGATATAAGTATTGAACAATTATTGGATGAATTTATGATAAGAGATAAACAGATTTTATTTCAAAAAGATGGTTCTAATCGACTCAAATACCTCTATTTTCCACACAATATCAGCATGGCATTAAAAAGCCGGAGAATATTATTGCCCAATGCGGGCTTTATATTAATGAAAAACGATGAAGCGGTCAGAAAATTCTATGATGAATGGCTGGAAAGGGCAAGAACTAGTCCCTGGGCTAATAAAATCCCCAGAAATCAGAATGTATTAGTGTTTGAGATGCTGAAGCAAAAAGAAATAGAAAAAATGGTGGGCTATGTAGAAACCTGGGTGGTCAATAAATTCAAGGGCAAACTTTGTCAGCATTTTTCAAGTAAAACACCTGAACAGATAGCTGACCTGATGCGACCGTTTTATGTAAAGTTACTTACTTAAGCGTTCTAAAAAAGGGTAAAACATTCAAGTCTAGTGTTCTGTAAGCTAAAGTTTGTGGTTCCAGACCACAAACTTGGGGTATGACACCACAAACATCTTCCCAATATGAGATTTTTGAGGAGAGTGTTCAGCTCTTTGAAATAATTTGCTTATAAAGGAACTTCAGTATCATAAGTAACAGTAACAAAATCTCCTACGCCAATCTCGCCACCTAAGCCAAACAAACTACGATTAACATCGGCAGTTCCTTTCACACGCAATGGTCGTCTGCTGACTACTTCAAACTGACTTTCCATGGTTTGCTCCAGGTCTTTCATCATGAGTTTCATATCGGCAGTGTATGTACCATCTTTATTCTCTTGCACATTATCAATTTTGATCTTGGCAGTAGTATATTTCTCAATGTTGAAAAAGTCGGGAGCTTTCAGGTGTTCTGTCAGTCCATCGCTTTTTTCCCAGATAGAAGTTAGGTCAACATTGATACTGGCAGACAGTGTGGAAACTTCCTGTCCTTTCATGCGTGCATCAGTAAAATGCCAGTTTTTGAATGTCCCGTTGGCGTTATATCGGTCGTTAGCTGCTGCAAACTTGATCGTTCCGTTAGGTTTAATGATCTCCTCAGCCTTCGTAATTGTTTCCTTGATCTCTTCCTTTGTACTACTGGTTTTTTTAGTGGTATCGCAAGCAAAGTAAACCAGTGTAAAACAAAGCACGATCAGTAATGATAATTTTTTCATGAAAGTATTATTGTAAATTAATTAATTAGCTTCTACAAGATTGAATTGCATATAAAACTGTAAAATATCCTTTGCAGGTTTAGGGCCATCAGGTCCTTTTATGTTAAATTTTTCAAATAAAGGCAATTGAAAAGAACAACTAACCTGTAATTTCACATCGCCGCTTTCGTTTACGATAGGCTCTAGACTTGTATCTACATTGATAGGTATGTCAATACTCATCATCGTAAAAGTGCCCTTTACCTCTAATTGCTGCGACTGCCCCCATTCAATCGGCTGATCTGTTCCTTCGGCTGTAAATTTAAAATAAGCATCAGGAAATAAACCGATTTTCAGCATTTTATTATGTACTTCATAGTCAAAGTCTTTTGCTCCCATAGTAACATCAGATACATCGACTTTAAATTCGCCTTTAGCACCATTCATCGACAAGTTTTCAGCTAATTCAAGTGTACCTGATAGCGCCTTGACTTCGCCAGCGTAATTATCGACTGGCGGCAGGAAACTGAAGATAATTATGGGTTCGTCGTCATCAATTCGCTTTTCTACCTGCCACTTACGAGCGAGTTTTTCATTTGGTATGTTCTTTTGTTCTTCTAATGTTACAACAGGCTTGGTCTTCGGCATATTGAGATACTCCCAGCTAATAGTTCTTAGGTCATTGCTGACAGGCTGAAAAGCATCACCAATATCAGAATCTTGAATTTGCCTGAAAATTTCGGCTTCTATGATCTGAGCAGCTTGCTTGAATACTTCTATTCTTTTATCCCATTTACCTTTGGCAATTGGGGTATTTGTCTGAGTAAAAACTGCTGTTACACAATTATACTGGGAATAAATTTCAGTCGTCAGACTCAGCCTGTTACATTCATCTAAATGTGGATAAATATTGAAATAAAAACTACGTGTATTTTTGGTTGAATTGTGTTTTGGAGTTTGCTTAAATTTGTTCATACCAGTCACGATAGCCTTTTCACTTTCCTTGATAAAACCTTCCTGGTCAAACCCTTCCGGCACCTCCCCGGTCAGTGCTGTCAATTTTATAGGTGCCGTCATATCAGCCCGACCTTCTTTCCAAACCAATATATTCTCTTTGATATTTGGTACTTCCTTTTGGTGCGCCAATTTAGAGGTTCTTATAAAGTTTTTAAGGCGGGAAATATTCTTATACCTGCCATAGTATTTTGACCGTCCTTTTCTATTTTGGAAATAAATAGAGGGTAGGGTAGTGACCTCTTCTGGCAAACCATTTATAGAATTTTGTATCAACAATTTGATATTCATGGATTGCGCCAGTTCCCGGATAGACTTAATATCTTCCTCCGAAACAATAGAGTGGTCAGGCGTCGTGAAAAGAATCAATGATTGCTCTTTGTCTACCCAATATGAATGTGATGCAGATAAACCCAGAACGCCAAGTAGGCAGAGTAAAAACAGTCTGTACATGCTTGTTTTATTATTTCAATGTAAGTGCTTGAACATAAATAAGTTATTGGCTAATGAAGAGTAGATTTTTTCAACAACCAAAAGTGCTGCTGATAAAAGATGCCTGCATTTGATTAAAGTATTTATGTAAAAGCGCTTACATACAACAGTTCTATCGCTTTCCGGTTCAAGACAGTTAAAAAATAATTTTCCACTTTATTTAATGCTCAAAATCCTCTATTAAAACACCCATTTTTCCCATCTGCGCATCTCTGATAGCTTCCATGATCTCCGTTTGTGTATTCATTACAAAAGGACCATAGGAAGTTACTTTTTCGTCAATAGGTTCTCCAGATAGAATAATGAATCTTGTCGTTTCATTAGCCAAAATTTTAACCATATTCCCATCATTTCCCAACTGAACAAGATCTTTCTTTTTGCTTGTTGCATCATTAACTTCCAATGCCCCGTCCAATAAGTACATCAAAGTATTAAAGTGTGGAGGAATGTTAAATTCAGCTTCATGTCCTGCCTGAATTTCGCCCCTTAATAAAAGCATTGGGGAGAAGGTCTTGGCTGGACCTTTAAGTCCCTTATATTCTCCTGCAACGATTTGTACTTTATATCCTTTCCCCTTAATAACAGGAGAGTCTTCTTCAGATAAAGGCAGGTAATAAGGCACTTCCATTTTGTACTTAGCGGGTGTATTAACCCAAAATTGAATGATTTCCTGCATACCTCCTTTTTCGGCGAGTTCAGCACTTGGTCGCTCACTATGCGTAATACCTTTTCCTGCATGCATCCATTGTGTTCCTCCTGCTTTTACTACAGCGTCATTTCCAAAACTATCTCTATGCCTCACATCACCCTGAAATACGAAGGTTACAGGAGAAAACCCCCTGTGCGGATGTCCGCCAATGCCTACTTCCTGCTGTTTTTGATTACCTTTTAATTCCCATTCTGCGTGATGTACCAACAAGAATGGATCAAGGTCATTCATAAATTTATTAGGTAAAGGCTGCTCAATAATATGTCCGCCCATATTTACTTTCTGGGAAGGAATAATTTGTTGAATAGACTTCTTTTGCATGATTATTTCCTTTTTTAAAGTTTACTTTTTAACTCATTTACAACGGCATTAAGTTTTTCCAATTCCCCGGCTTCTAATTGCCCGTTTTGCATATTTTGCTGAAAAGAAGGTAAACTATAAGCTGCTGCAATGCTCGCACCTTGATAAGGTAGAGTGTGCTCCAGAAATTTACGATGATTGGCTCCACCTCCCTTACCTGGTGAAGTACTCATTAATAAGGCAGGCTTATCAGCAAAGACCTTTTTTGCCCTCCTGCTCAGCCAGTCAAGAATGTTTTTGAAAAACGCAGGTGTACCACCATTGTGTTCTGGTGATGAAACAATAAAACCGTCATGTTCCTGAATCAGCGTAATGAGTTCTGTTATTTTCTCTGGTGTCTGGTCAGGGTCCATATCTATTGAATAAATTGGAATATCCCAACTTCTGATGTCCAGCACTTTTACATCGGCATCTTTGATAAGAGATGCTGTGTACTCTATAAGCTGATGATTGATTGAATTGGAGCTGTTGCTTCCTGCTAAGGCAAGTATTTTTTTCATAAATTTTATTTAAATTAAATCTTAAAAACTATCATTTAATGTATGTACAACAAAATGTTACTAATAAGGTTCAACGAATGATTTTCCCAAATTAAGTACCAAGCTGTTTTTAAATTTATTCACTTACTTCATTGAAGATAAAGTTAATGTTTAAATTAATTGATTATCTTGCAGGTAGGATGATTTTCATGTAAATGCAAAACTACTATTATGAAAAAAGTTGTTTTACCTATTTTGTTATTGGGTGTACTGGCGTTTGGGCTTTATGAAGCATCTGAATTTTTTCGGGTAAAAAAGGAAAAAGAAAGAAGGGCTTCTTATTATGAAAATCTGGTCGATACCTCTTCGCCTACAGTTACAGTTTTTCGAGATTCAATATTGATAGGATACCGGAATGAAAAACGTACTATTCATGTCTACGTTCCACCAGTCTATGATAAAGACTCAACGAGTAAATACCCGGTCATATACATGCTTGATGGGGAATCGTCATTTAATGATCTTGAAAATATGGGACCAGAATGGCAGATAGATGAAGTGATTAATGATGCCTCTAAAAATAGTCAACAAACCGCTATAGTGGTAGGAATTAATGAAGCTGAAAATAGAGATGCAGAATATACGCCTTTTGTAAATGACGATAATCCTGATGCACATGGAACTGAATTTGCTAATTGGGTAGCCACAGACCTGAAAACCTGGATAGATACTAATTACCGCACAAAATCGGAAGCCACAGCTACCACTATAGGAGGAATCTCACGAAGTGGCATGATGGCTTATTTTATGTTAATGAAACATCCTGATGTCTTTGGTAATGCCATCATTCAGTCTCCGTCTATGTGGGTAGATCAAGAACGCCTGATAACAATGGAACTTTCAAAAACACAATTGGCTGACAAGAAAATATTTGTGAGTGTAGGAGAGGACGAAGGAAAAGGGATGATTTCCGGCGCAACTGCTGTTTATGAAAAATTCAAAGCACAGGGGCTCGGCGAAGAGAGACTGCACTTCGAACTCATACCAGGCGAGGGGCATTGGCATGTAACCTGGCGAAAATCTTTTGCTTTGTGCTATCCGTGGCTAATGGAGTTTTAAAGATTTTAAAACCCCAAATAATAGGTTAAATTTAAAGTTAATCCACCGTGGTTTAGCTTATTTTTGAATTTTGTATTCTCTTCAGACCAATTTGCTTGATTATTTAGATTATTAATACCATGATAGTATCTTAATCCCAAGTTAAGTTTCTCTGCCAAAGGAAATGACAATCCTCCAAGAACACCTATATCTAGGTTATTGAATGGTTCTTTATTATAACCGTATTCAGGGTATTTATCTAGTTCTTGATAGTTGACCTGATAAACATACTCATTTGTATTTGAACTCGAAATATCTTTCACAATTATCTCGCCTCTACTCATTTGAATAATTCCCATATAAGTCCCAACATGAAATTCACCAGAGCCCAGAGGGAAATTGAAAGATAGTGGAATCTGGAGATACCCAAATCGATTTCTCTCCAGTTGCTCCCTTAAGGTTGAAGTTCCTCCCGTATTGATTATTACATTGCTTGATAAAAAATGTTTTCTTTCTGCATATTGAACGCCAAGTTCTATAAAATCATACCGTAATATAAACCCAGCATCATAAATGAATAATAATTTAAACTCATCTGAGGTCAAGCTATTTTGAAATGAAACATTATATGAGTCATCAATTAATGGAGCTGAACATCCTCCCGAAAATTTAAATCCCAGAAAAAATTTATTGGAAAACGTACTGTTTGCAGTTGAGTTTGTATTGAAATTTTTCCTGAATGTCGTCGATTTATAGCCCATTCCTCTATAAGAACTATAATTTGAATTGGTAGTGTAGGAATCACTTGTTCTTATCGCTGAAAGTACATTTTTACTCGCTTTTCGGCATGTTGAACATTTATGAGCATGGTGAGTTGTACCAGTATCATCATACCATTCTTCGACTATATGTTCTCGGTCGGCTCTGGATAAATTTTCCATAGCACTATTTATTGCGTAGTCAAGACCTGCATCCGCAGCTTGGTTCGCTCCCCATCTGATAACCCTGTTTTTAATGTATTTTTTGGTCTTTTTCTTTACATAATACATAGCTAATTTGCGCAAAGCATATGCAACAATATAGTTGTCTGGGCTATCTTCTTGAGTTGAATAACTTTTGGTTTTTTCTGATTCTGGCTGATATTCTGCAAAAGAAATAGATTGGAGAAATAAGATAGAACAGATGGTAAGGATTAAAAACTTTGCTGCTTTCATGATTTTGATTTTGGCATTTTTATGTATAGCACAACAAAGATATGTATTTTTTTGTCATTCAAATCCAAATATCTAGTTTTTTATACTGCCGCAATCGGGTAGGAGAAAAGAGCGATATTATTATCGGTCTTTTTCTTTCTCTGAAAGATACATCTGAACACCAGCTTTGTGTTTGTCGGATTTCTTCACATTCATACACTCTACAAAAAAAAATATCCTGTTCTTAGAAATTCAGCCCTTCCCGATTCGTAAGACTTCCGAGGTGAAACTTCGCAGTCGCTCGGCTTGTATCAACGGTACTATGGCTTCTGCTGACTTCTTACATCCTCTCGGACATAAGACCTCCCATAGTAAGACATCTAATCTTTCGGTACATGCTGCCAGATTATGGCACACAAAAAAAGGTGTAAACAAAATCCATGCTTACACCTTTCCTATGATTCCTTTGTTAGTTTACAGAACACTAGTTAGTAACAGCAACAATCTCAAGTTTAATAGCATCACTGACCATAAAAGTACCTGTACTTTCTCCAACTTTATAATCAAGTCTGTTAATATTCAATTGTCCCACAAACTGACCATTCTTGTATGTAAAATTAATACTAACTCCTTTTGTTACACCATGCATGGTCAGGCTACCTTTCGTGACAAAACCTTTACTTGTTTTACTAATACTTGTTGAGGTAAAACAAATAGTAGGATATTTGTCTACATGAAAGAAATCTTCATTGCGCAAATGTTTGTCGCGTGCATTATTGTCAGTATTTACTGTTGCTGCATCTACACAAACATTAAAACTTGAATTAGCGAGATCTGCCTCATTGAAATTAATATCTCCTTTCATACCTGAAAAGTGACCTTCAACAGTCATCCATTTCATATTTTTAACTTCAAAATTCGCCTTCGATTTTTGTGTATCCAAAGTTTGTGCCTGTAAAAGCAAGCTTGGTAATATACAAATCACCATTATTAATACTTTTTTCATTGTATTTATTTTATGTGTTATTTACGAGACTTGAGGTATTAAGAACCTAGGGTATAAGTTACGGAAGCCAATATCATCATTGAAGCCCCTCTATAGCGTGTATTACCTGTTTGCAATTCTGTATCTGTACGGTATTCTGTAAAAAGTGGGCCAAGACCAAGACGGACTTTCCATGTATCGCTAAATTTGTACCCAGCAAAAAAATCAGACCTTACCATACCGATGTCATTCGGGCCAAGTAATAGAGCTGTGATTGAACCTGGATTAACAGTAGTCGCTGTTTCATTACCTTCGCTCGTGAAAGTAGCATCTTTATCTCCTCCGAAAGTATAGCCAAGTGCATCGATATTGAAGCCTAGTTCAAACTTTTCCTTGATTACATAACCAGCTCCGATATAGAGAGCAATATTGCTCATCTGCGGGCTTGCAACAAAAACAGAGTCTTGCATAGTTTCGTCGGTATAAAATTCCGGCGGTGCTGAAATATGCGTTACATCTTTACCAAAATATCCGGTAAACCTTACACCATAACCAAGTTTCCAGGCACCAGTTTTGCCTAAGCCCCATTCTTGCCAGTAGCCAAGCCCACCTAGCTGACCATTGGAAGTCATTCCTAGAGAGAGTTCAATGTTGTGCGTTGGATTTGGAGCATCTTGCGCATAAGTGTTTTGTACAGGTAAAGACATACAAAACAGTATGCCAATTGTTACGGTTAATATTTTCTTCATCACAGCCATAGTTAAAATGATTTTACATTTAGTATAAACATATATTTAGGTAAAACTTAATACTTTTTTATTGAACACGTTCTAAAAGCATTAAACATATTCTTATCCAAATATAGACTAAAGGCAGGCTAAGAAGCAATTATCTGAGATCATTACTTACACTTATGTCGGCTTAGGGACTTTTAATGAGACGCTTGAATAAAGCAGGCAAAAAACAAACATCTGCAAGCAATGCAGCAAGGATAGTAAAGGCGCATAGGCAACCAAAGCTGCTGACAGATGCAACCCCGCTTAAGCCTACAACCAGAAAGCCACAGATTAGAGATATTGTTGTAGAAAATAGTGCGCCACCAGTGTAATTCAATGCCTTATCAATGCTTTCTGTGACAGATAAGTTCTGGTTTTGATAGTACTTAAACTTATTGATTAAATGAATGGTGTCGTCCATTGCCACTCCGAGCATAATAGGTGCCAGCATAGCATTTGCAGATTCCAAATGTATCCCAAAGATGTGCATAACGATGAAAGCAGAAAATAAAGGTAATAAATTAGGAATAAGTGCGAGCAGGCTCATTTTAAACTGCCCGATAAAATAAAACAGTATGCAAAAGGATATGATAAACGCAGCTCCAAAAGACCGAAACTGAGTTTGCAGAATAAAATAATTTAACTGAACAAAAATAGGGGAGAAGCCATGGATTTTTAAATGATATTCTTCCTCAGAAAAAGTAATTTTAAAGTCTGATTCAATACTTTGCAATAATGGTTTTAAATCCTTAGTAGGTAATTCTTTAATGTTGATATTAATCGACAAATAGGAAAGATCATCACTCATCAAGGAAAAAAAAGCATTTGATTCTCCCTTGTTTTCCTGAAAAATCTTTTCAAAATTAGCTGAATTAAGTTTTGAAAATGTAGGTATTCTACCTTCAAGAAAAGTTTGAAAATCAACGATAGATACAGGGTGAGCTATAAGTGGGTTATTGTCCAGCTTTTCCTGAAAATCTTTTAACTGACGGAGGGCATCTCTTGTTAAGAGTTCTGAGCTATCTCCACTAGAAATGTTTAATTGGAGTCTTATACTTCCTTCCAATGTTTGTTCGATCATTTCAAGATCATCTTTTACTTTTCCTTTACCCAGAAGGTCTAGAGAATTTGTACTGACTTCTATGTTGAAAATACTGATGATTCCAAAAATAAAAACTAATCCACCTATTCCTAAAATGGTATTATTGTAGTGACTTGTCCAGTAATTAACTCTTCGGGTAATAGCAGAAATACTGATTTTTCTCACATTTGAATGGAGAGAGGTTTCATCTAAAAAAGTAAAACCAATCGCTGCGATTACATAGACTAAACAAAAGGCGATCATTAAACCAATAAAAGTAAACATACCCATACTTTTAAAAGCAGGAAGAGGAGAGAGTACTAATGCAAGATACCCAATGATTGTAGTCAGAGTCGTATAAAAACAGGGTTTAAGACTTTTTTGTAAAGCATTTTTTATTTGCTCAGACTTTGCTTGTCCCGGGTTTTCTTTTCTGTGTATGTGATAAATATTGACAATATGAATGAAGTCACTCACACTATATATCATAAGAATCGTAGGAATAAGCATGGAAATCAAATTCAAAGGATATCCCATACTGGTCATGATTCCGAAAGTAATGCTCACAGGCAAACCAATGCAGGCTAAAGCAATTGGTAAATAGTGCCAATGCGGCAACAAAAACAGCAGCAAAACTAAAATAACAGCAATCGACAGGACTGCAAAAAAAACACTCTCCTCATAGATTGTTTTATTGAATGCTTCGCCTAGCACAGGCGCACCAGAGACATGACTTTCTCCTACGGTATTTTCTACAATATTGCCAATGTGTTCAATAAGCTGACTGCGATTCCTAAGTTGGTTGGCGGGTATTAATCTGAGGTAGAAAAAAGAAAAACGTTTGTCAGGAGATATTAACTGCCGACTTAAAGCAGGAAGATCGTTTAGTAATTGCTCTATGCTTTCCCTGCTCCGATCAGCCTGGTAAATATTTCTATAAAAAAGTTGTCGATTCGAATATATTGGATATTTGGCATTAGCCAGACTAAAACTGCTTTGAACATAGCTTAGAGTATCTATGCTCTGGTGGAGTTGTTTAAGTTTAGAAACATGCTTTTCAGAAAGTACATTTTTTGTTGGGATCATCACAATAACGATCTCATCAGAACCTTGTTCCTTCTGGAAAGTCAGATATTCCTGATAATCGGCATTGTCCTCCAAAAACCAGATACCTAATGAATTATCTACAGTTAAAAGTCTTAAGGTCTGTAATCCACCAATTGACATGACAATGGCAAGCAGTACAATAATGCTTTTTTTATAATCTAGAACAAACTGAATAATTCGCTGGAAATCTATCATTTAGCATGCATTATTTAGCATTAATACATATCCTCCGTATAAGCCATGATGAGACATGGAGATAATGACTGGTTGTTTTTCATTTTTATAATACAAATGTGGTGTTTTCCATTGATCTTTTTGAATACTTAGCCTAAATTTAGAATGTTTTGTCATTTCAGCATAGCTACTAAACAGGTGTTTCCGAGTTGTTTGATGTTGAGTTTTATAGTCATTTTTGGACATTTTAAAAGAATGAACACTTATTGGCAATTCAAGACCTCTCAATCGGGCAATTGTATGGATGTGCGTGTTGCTAATCAGGCTTTCTGTGTAAAAAGTGTACTGCCCAAAAGATAGCTGACTTTGTTGTTTTTCCATCTCAGGAAGACATGGGATAGACAAGAGAGTTAAGTTAACATGTTTTATTTTTTTAGGTGCAAAAAAGCGACGCTGTTCTAATCTGGAGACTATTTTATAAACGCTCTCTTTCCTGGTCCAAAGCAACCATACTGCAATCTCCTTATTGGCGGAAGCATGAATAAAATCCTGCTCTTCCTCAGTAAAGAGCTTTTGTAAGAATCGGGGGCGACGCCAATTACTTTCTTGCTTCGCAAATTGCAAGTCAACAATATCGTTACCGATCATTTTGCAGTAATTTTTTTACTGACAATATCCATTGCGCCTTTTACGGTCAGCATATTTTCCATTTCGTCATCCTCTATAAGTATGTCGAATTTATCTTCAACATCCAGCACTATATCAACTAAATTGGCAGAATTTATCTTCAAATCATCAATAAAATGGGTGTCTTCTGTTAGTTGACCGAAAGCAGTTTCATCCTGTATATAAGGTTTGATGATCTCTTTTAAATCATCAATTAATTCAGATTTATTCATGTTTATATTTTTTTAAAATTATACAAGCATTGACATCGCCAAAACCGAAACTGGCTTTAGCTATAGTATTAATTTCTTTTGTTTCAATTAATTGTCTGGGAATCCTGTCAGGAGCAATTAAAGAAGAAATTTCAGGATGTAAATCCTCACAGTTAATACTCGGAAAGATGAATTCATTCTTCAACCCTAAAACTGCTGCTACGCTCTCTATAGCACCCGCAGCACTAAGGCAATGACCAATCATGGATTTCAAAGAGTGAATATAGGGAAAGTCTTCACCTTTTCTATTCAGGGCTATTGCCCAATTTTCTATTTCTACAGGGTCTTTTATGGTGGCTGTCAGATGTCCATTAATAAGATCAATATCATCAGCCTGAATATCAGCATTTTTAAGCGCACTTTTAATACAATGCTGTACGGCAATACTATTGGGGGCAGTCATTGTACCTCCTGCTCTTTGACCGCCTGAATTGACTGCTCCTCCTAAAAGTTCTGCATATATAGGCGCATTGCGCTTCAAAGCACTATCCAGACTCTCTAATACTAATGCCCCGGCGCCACTTCCTGGCACAAAGCCTGATGCGCTTGTACTCATTGGTCGAGAGCCTTTAGCTGGACTGTCATTGTGCTTGTAGGTCATCACCCGCATGGCATCAAAACCACCCCAAATATAGGGGCCATGCTCGCCACTACTACCGGCAATCATACGTGTCGCTCTACCTGCCTGAATACGTTCATAAGCCAAAAGAATAGCCTCTGTACCAGTAGCACAGGCAGAAGAATTGGTGGTTACTTGATTTCCGAGACCAATAATGCCACCTAAATAAGCACTGACACCGCTCGACATCGTTTGGGCAACCGAATTACTGCCCAATCGCTTAACTTTTCCGCTATCAAGCTTATAGGTAGATTCCCGCATTTTCTCAACACCAGAAATTCCTGTTCCAAAGACACAGCCACTATCCCAGTGAGGTACTTCTTCTGCAAAATTCAAGCCTGCATCATGCCAGGCATCAATACCCGCCATACAGCCGTACAGAATACCAGAACTACTAAAATTCCTGAGCTGTAAAGGCGACAGGTATTTTAACTTCAATTCCTCTGTAACTTCTGGAATACCGCCGATACAACAGGAAAAATTCATGCCTTTTAGTTCTTCAAAGTATCGAATACCTGATCTTCCTGCCTTGATAGCGTCTTCAAAATTTTGCAAACCTACTCCATTTGGCGCGGCAACTCCTAAACCCGTAATAACAACTCTATTATTCATTATTCATTTTTCTCGCAATCATTCCTGAAATTGTTCCTTTACAAACCAGTTGGTCTTGTTCATTTCGCAGTTCAACCTGACATTTCAATTTTCCAAATCGGAAATATTCTTTTTTAGAGATCACCCTGACTTTTTCATTGGGGAAAACTGGTAAAAAATAATCTGTGTTGTTCGATGCCATGACCATAGCAGGCAATTTCCCTGACGCATCTATTTTATCACGCATTAAAAATATAGCCAGACAAACTAAGCCAATTTGTGCCATCGTTTCCGTAAGGATAACACCGGGCGTAACTGAATTATTAATAAAATGACCTTTATAAAAAAAAGAATCAGCCGGATAAATATAGCTCCCTGTCACGCCATTTTCGTCAATATGCTCCAAGTCATCCACAAACAAAAAAGGTTTGCTATAAGGAAGCAGAGAAATTATTTTTTCAATAGTCATTTTTGTTTTGTTGAGACAAAGCATGTCTTGCCTGTATGTGTTGAGGTATTGAGGTGCGCCTTGTGTTGGTGTACTTTTTTATTTGTAAAATCATTCATCCCTCATCTCTCAGTATCGCCCACGATACGGTCTCTCAGCGAGCAAAGCGAAACGGTCTCTCTTCTCTCAGCCCTTCAGGGCGGTCTCTCAGTCTTTATTCATCGAATATGTTCTCCACCGTCAACAGGAATAATCGCCCCATTTATCCAGTAAGCTTCCTTCAGGCAAAGCAAAGTGACCACATTAGCCACATCTTCGGGCGTCGTCAGTCTTTTAGACGGATTTCTAAGCAGACTATGTGCTTTCAGTCTTTCACTGCCCGGAATCATCCTAAGAGAAGGGGTGTCTGTGACGCCAGCCTGTATGCAATTAGCCCGGATTCCGAAGGGAGCAAACTCTAAAGCAATGTTTCGTGTAATCGCTTCCAAAGCGGCTTTAGCAGCAGAAACCGCAGCATAATTTTCCCAGGCTTTTCGGTTTCCTTCGCTAGTAAAACTTATAATTCGAGCATCTTCCGTAAATAATTTTTCTGCAAAAAAATGCTTCACCCAATCATACAAAGAGATAGACATTGCCTCTATAGTCAGGTGAAAATCATCGTTTTTTAATGTAGGTGATTCCTCGGAAACCATTGGCTTTAAATTGCCTTTGGCTATACTATGAACAAGCACCTTAACCTTCCCTATTGCGCCCAACTTTTCTTTTAAAACTCCTATGACTTCAGTACGTTTTTCCTGTTTCAAAGCATCTATATTAAAAGAAAAAAAAGATATTCCATTTGTTCTTATTTTCTCAAATTCTTGCTCGATGGCAGAAAGTGTAGATTTTCGGTCTCTGTGAATAATACAGATGTTTAAACCTAGTTGAGCCAGTTTTTTGGCACTGGCCAGACCAAGCCCGGAAGAACCACCTAATATAATTGCCCAGTAATTTTTATTTTTAAATTCCTCTATCATCCTAAATAAATTATCACCACTCCAATAAAATTTTTTGCGCTGAAAAACCTGGTCCAAAGCTCAGCATGAGTCCCTTTTCGCCGGAAGGAATATCCTTGTTCAAAAAGCGTTCTAAGACGTAGAGAACTGTTGCACTCGACATATTGCCATAGGAACGCAAAACTTCTTTAGTATCGTCGATGTTTTTACCAAGAACACCAAATAATTCCTCAATAGTCTGAACGATTTTTTTACCGCCCGGATGAAAAACCAAATGATCCACTTCTTCGATACTTGTATTGGATTTTTCAAGAAAAGGGTGAATTATTCTTGGGAAATGTTCAGCAATTGTTTCTGGCACGCTCGGGTCTAAAACCATGTGTAATCCGGAGTTTTTTAAGGCAAAGCCCATCATATGCGTAGCATCGAAAAAGTGGTACATATCTTCATTGACTATTCTTGGTCCTTCATCTTTTTCATTGGAAGAGAGTAAAACACAAGCTGCACCATCTCCAAAAATAGCTGCACTAACAATGTTAACCATAGAAAAATCTTCCTGTTGAAAGGTAGACATTGGAGACTCAACAGCAATAACAGCTGCACGCTTTCCGGGATTAGCCTTTAAGAAGTTCTTAGCATAAATAAGCCCGGAAACACCAGCAGCACATCCCATCTTGGTGACGGGTAATCGTACAATATCCTGCCGCATGCCCACGCTGTTAATGAGGTAAGCATCAACTGATGGAATCATGAAACCTGTACAACTTACAGTTATAATGTAATCCAGGTCTTTTGCTGACCAATCGGCTTTTTTTAACGCTTTACGTAAGGCATTTTCTGCCAATGGTAAAGTACCCCGAACATATAGTTCATTCTTCTCTTCGAAAGTCCGACGGACAAACATGTCATCAGCATCTATGATAGAATAACGCCTGTCGATTTGGGCATTACCTATGATCTTAAGTACTTTTCGCTGGAATCGCTCTTCTTGTCCCGACATCCAGGCTTTCACATAGGGGATGATCTCCTTAGTCGTACGTGTATAAGGAGGTAGCTCAGTAGCAACTGTTTTTATTTTGACCATAAATTGATTATCCATTGATAGCGAAATGCCCATTTCCAGGAAATTTTACTATTGACTAAACCCAATTGATTGATATAAGTTGTGATATCTGATTTTTTAAATCCTCGTTTAATAGATGTGATGCCGTCTTGTCGGATCATTGGATTGGGGATGAAAATCGTTAGTAATTTAAATAAAAAAACTGCCCATTCATTTCTGTGCAGATCATTAATAACAACTCCTATTCCTGCTTTTGAAGTGACCTCTTTTAAACAACTAATAATTTCCTTGTCGGTGAAATGATGAAAAAATAAAGTAGATAGGACAATGTCGTATTCTAAAGCGCTGAAAGCATCCGAAGGAATCATGTCTTTTATATAGCTGATCTCAGGATATTCCTTTGATAATTTTCGGGCATACTCAATGGTGAAATCATTGGCATCAATACCGATTAGCCTGACTTTTCGACCTTTTTTCCTGGCTAACTTTGCAATCAATCTCAGCATATCTCCATGCCCACAACCCAAATCTACAATAGTTATTTCCTGTTCTATTGGAATATTTTTGAGTAATTTATTCAATCCATTAAGCGTCACCTGATTTCCTCCCAGCCATTTGTTGATCCAGGCAAGTCGATCAAGTGTTTTTTGTAAAAGCTCACCTTCCATTTCAAAATCATCCATGATTTCTGTCTGGGTGCTTCTATGCGCTAGGTTTAAAAACATTTATTTACATTATTTTGAGAACGTTTTAAATTAGCTCTTCGCCATGTGTTTGTTTGATAATAAAGGGTAATAATGCAGGAAATGGTCTTAAGCCATGAATACCAACATTCAATAATTTTTGATTCGCCAAAAAAGTATTGAGTAATCTGCCCGCCCTTAACCTTTTCTGAAAAGTCAGCTTCCAGGCTTTGATATAAGCCTTTTCAAGTGAATGGCGATCTTTTATTCTTTTTTCAAAAAACTGTATCAATAATCCAGATAATAGCTTTGCACTATGTATTGCCATCCCCATTCCATTTCCGCATAAAGGATGTATCATCCCGGCTGTATCTCCACTCATCAAAATATGGTGTTCAATGGTTTTTTTGGGCGAAAATGAAACCTGACTTATGGTTAATGGTTTAGGAAAAGCAGGCTTCATTACCGAAAATATTTCCTTTAGATGAGGATTTTCACAAAGTACTTCCTGCTGGAATATCTCTATACTTTTATAGCGTTTAAAGGTTTTGTAATTTGCAAGATAACAGACATTTATAAAGTCATTTTCTACTTTTGAAACACCACAATAACCACCCTCAAAATTATGCAAAGCAACTAAATCATTAGGAAAGTCCCCTGTATAGTGGCTCTTTACTGCCAAAAACGGGGTCTTTTTTTGAATAAAATCCCGATTTAGATGTATGTCTAGGGCAGATCGTTTGCCATAGGCACCAATAACGAATGTAGCAAAATATTCCTTTCCTTCACGAGTGCTAACTTTAAATTTTTCTCCTAGAAAGTCGATCTTTTGTACAGTTGTCTTCACGACGACACAACCGTGTGATAAAGACTTTTGGTATAAAAAATGATCTAAGGTGAAACGACTTATCCCAAATCCGCCAAGGGGTAATTGCGTTTGTATTTGAGTGCCATTGGGTATACTTAGGAGAAATTTATTGATAGAAGTTGCGCCGATTTCGAATGGATTGATACCCAGTTTTTCTAAATAGGGTAGTACTTCCTTAGAGATATACTCGCCGCAAACCTTATGCTTCGGGTAGTCATTTTTCTCCAGAATCAAAATTTTTAGACCAGCCTGAGATAGATGAATGGCATTGACCAAGCCCGCTAAACCTCCTCCGATAATTGCCACATCAAACATCTTTGTTTTAATTTTCACTAAAATGATACATTTAATTTGAGAAGATGTTTAAATAAGTCCTGACTTTCTTTCAATTTTAAAAAATACTTTATCAGTTTCCTTTATATTAAAAAACATTTTAAATTAGCATCCAATAGTCTCAGTAATTTTTTTAATATTAAAATACGAACTATGAATTATGTAGCAATCGCCGCAGGCGCCATTTCCGTTATGGTCTTAGGTTTTATCTGGTTTCATCCAAAAGTATTCGGACAAAGTTGGATGAAGGGTGCCGGACTTACAGAAGAAGATTTGAAAGGAGGCAATCCTTTAATTATGGTCGGTGCACTTTTGATGGCGGTGGTATTGGCTTGGGCACTTTCAAGATATGCCACACACACAGAAGAAGGTATGAGTCAATTTGTGCATGGCATGTATCACGGTTTTATGCCAGGAATCATGTATGTAGCCCCTGTATTGGTCAGTAAAGGGCTTTTTGAAAAGAAAAGTCTAGGCTGGATACTCATGGGAGCACTTTACTGGGTCTTAGCTATAACACTGGTTGGCGGAATTGTTTATGCACTAACGCCTATAGTCGAGTCTGCTGGATAAATGGCATAGCTGCTAAAATAAATCAAGGGGGCATCAAAATACCGATGCTCCCTTTTTTTATTGGTGGGCATTTTCAGAGTAATTTGTCAATTTCGGTCATATGACTTGTCAATTTCTATTATAATAGATTTTCCATTGTATATGTATTGTAAA
>JAHDFX010000109.1 GCA_020627965.1 Saprospiraceae bacterium
GGCTTTTAAGCCCAATCAGCCTGGCAATTATATGATTATTCCTATGTCAAGTCAGGAACATAAATATGAACTTAAATTGGAATCTCCTGACCAAAGACAGGATTTATTGAATATGGTGGAATTTCTGAAAATCAACCATGATGTAAAAGTAAAAGTAATCGAAATAGATAAGAAAGGAAAAGCTATTGACCATGAAGCTTGATTGGCATTTTGATGAAAACTGGACCCTGTTTCTGGATAGAGACGGAGTTATTAATAAACGGATTGTAGGCGGCTACGTAACAAACGTTGACTCATTTGAGTTTCTGCCAGGAGCCATAGACGCTATTGTTTACCTGACCAAGCGTTTCAAAACGACTGTAGTTGTCACCAATCAACAGGGAATAGGGAAAGGGCTTATGAGTCCACAGCAGGTAGAACGTATACACGATCACATGCAGAGAAGCCTTATGAAGGCAGGCGGTCGCATCAATGAAATATATTATTGTCCTGATTTAGCTGTCCATAATCCACCTAATCGTAAGCCGAATACTGGCATGGCTTATCAGGCAAAAGCAGATTTTCCACATATTGATTTTGAAAAGTCTGTTATTGTGGGTGATTCAGCTACAGATATGGAATTTGGCTTGAAACTCGGCATGAAAACAGTCTATATTGAAACCAAACCAGAGGATGCAGAGGCTGCCAGCCAGCTCAATATCGATCTGCGCTGCCAAAGCTTGGCAGAGTTATCCGATTTATTGAAAGATTAATTGTGGCTAAGAACGGGTTTAAATTTTCCTCGCTTTCGCTCAATCAGAAGAATTTAAACAGGTTCTAAAGCTTATCGCTCCAAGCGCTTTTTCATATTTAATAATGTCTTGAAAGGCGTATCTACTACGGCTGAGTTTGCCAACCAATCAGGAATACTACCTCCTGGATCAGCATGTACTTGCTGCATAATTTCCACAGTACCATTTCCTTTGTCGGTCAACTGCCAAAAGCCTGTCATAGCAGGAATACGAACCATGCTTTTAGATTTACCAACCAAATCGTCAATGGCTGTCATTTTCATGGTAATGACTCCATTTTGTTCGGAAATATCAGTCCTGACGACAACCTCCCGATCAGATACAGGCCAAGGCGCATCAGTAATGACATAGCTATATAATTCATGATCACTGGATTTTTTGACTAGTTTTGCAGTGCTGCAGTTGTGTTGCCATTCTGGATATGAAGCAAAATCAAGTATCAGTGTTTTGGCACTGTTTATATCAGTCTTGACCAGTGTGATAGCCTTGTATTCCTTTAGCTGTGAATCAGCAACAGAGCGAGTATATATCTTTATACCGTCTTTATCTTTCTTTAATGTCCAATCACCACCTGAAGTGGTAAATGCGAAGGAAGCTATTGCTATGATAATAAGTGTAGGGAAATAAGATATTTTTGAGCTTTTAGCCATGTGTAAAATTACTTTTGATTTGTTGTTTAATTACAAAGTCAATAAGAATGTGTTTAAGGCAAATGCTATACCAAATTATCAGGAAGTTTAAATATAAAAGGGTGAAGTGCCTGTTTTATCCTTGTTGACTGTTTTGAAATTCCCAAAGACTCATATCATCTAGGTTTTCCTGAAAGAATAATTCGTGATTGGTCATATCAAAAGCACAAAGGACGCCATGTCCGGGATAGCCTTTGCCATAACAGCCAGCATCAATGTTAAGTATTTGTCTTTCCTGAATCAGAGACAGGTTCTTTTCTATCTCCTGGCGTTTTACAGGTGTATGCCCATAGATGACAGTGCGCTGACCTAGCCATGTTTTATCCGTATAAGTCTCCCAGCCTCTACTCCATAACATACCAGATTTGTCTTGTAATGGAGTTGGACTTGAGAAATTAAGACCAGAATGTACTAAGATATAGTTGTCTATTTCAAAGTAATAATCAAGGTTTTTGATAAAATTGACATACTTTTCAGGTATTTCCTGAGGAGAGCTTACATCAAAACTATTCATAGTCATGATGCCACCATGACGTATCCAATTCATCTTACTTCCTTTCCCTTGTGTACAATCAAGCATAGCTTCTTCATGATTACCTAAAAGGCAATGAACCTTATATTCTTTTTGTTGTAAATCAAATATAAAATCCAATACTTGCTTGGAACTTGGGCCTCTATCAACATAATCCCCCAGAAGAAATAATTCGTCGTCCTTACTGAATTGAATAACTTCCAAAAGTAACTTTTGGAACGTTAGATAGCAGCCATGTATGTCAGAAATTGCAATTTTTCGCATAATTTATGTCATGGAAACGCAAAGTTAGTAAAGCTAAATAAGAAAGATAGTTCTCAAGTGAACTTATTTTAGAAATTGTCCGTACTTTTGATACAATGAAAAAAACAATATTTGTACTGTTAGTGTTAAATGCCCTTTTTTGCAATATAAACGCTCAAAATATAGACATATCGGGCACCTGGGAGGGTATTATTACTCAAGAAGAAGGTGGCGTAGCTCATGAATATACATTCAAAATATTCATGAAGTTAGATGAAGAGGGAAGTGTAGAAGGGACAGCGTTTGTTGCGCTGGAAAAGATGGACATTTATGCCTCTATGCAATTTACTGGCTTTTTTGATGGAACTTACATCAGCATAGAAGAAGAAAAAATTCTTAGGGAAAAAATGGTTGAAGGCTTTTTTTGGTGTTTGAAAACATATCATCTCAAATTAAGCTCGAATGATATGCTTGAACTCGAAGGGAATTGGACAGGACATACCCTTGATGGATTCTGTGTGCCAGGAAAAATCTATTTAAAAAAATCGGCACCCAGAGTATAGGTTACTGCCTGCTAAATGTCTGATAAGTGCTTGAACGTGTAGTATCTTGGTTTACAATGTACTTAGGTGTTCGTAAAAGCGGATTTATGCTCTATTGCAAATTCAGCAAAAGTAGTTGGTCCCTTACCAATCAGGTTTTTCAAGTCCATTGAATAAGCTTCCATTAAACCATCTTTACAAACTTGATGCAGTTCTATCATGGCATTTATCTTCCACTCCTGGTTATTACATTTACAACCTTGCATCATTGCTCTAGCTTCCTCATGACTAATATCCTCATAGATGATCTGACGACCTGTTATGTTGGAAAGCAGGTCTACAATTTCCATATTGGTATACGAATAGCCCGTTAAATTGTAAATTTTATCTTTATGCCCAAAATTGGTTAATACGGATGCAGCTGCCTGGGCAATATCTGCCACATCTACCTGATTGATTTTGGCTTCTCCCTGAGGCAACTTTAAGGTGCCAATGCTATTCATGCAATGCCCATAACAGCCATATACATAATTTTGCATATAATTGCCCGGACGAAGAATGGTATAGGAAATACCAGATTTCTTTACCACCTCCTCTTTCTCGGCATGCCAGCGAAGTATCTGTGAATCGCTTTCTGGATCTGCTCCAAGCCCAGAAAGTTTAACTATCTTCTTGACGCCTTTTTGTTTTGCTAATTTTACGATTTTCCTGGTAATGTCTACCTGATGAGGGACTAGCGGCACAATTAGGAAAAGTTTGTCTACACCATCCAGTGCATTTTCATAAGTGGCAATTATATCAAAATCAAAATGAATAAGTTCCACATTATGAGCTATCAGGTGAGCAGCTTTCGATGGATTTCTGACTGCGGCCCTAACCTTTACATGAGTTTCTTTTAATTTTTCAATAAGTTGTGTACCAAGTACACTCGTAGCGGCAGTTACGAGAATAGTGTTCATTGTGTAATGTTGAGTTTTATTTTTAGGGGAGTCTAAAAAATCTTTTTCTTTTCATATAGTATGTAGCAATAGAGGTGCCAAAAAATATGTTTTGGATGCTTAGAATAAAGGGTGTATGTTAAAATTGTTTTTAAATTTTTGATAATCAGTGTTTTATGGCTTTTTAAGTTAAAAAAGATTTATTTTTAGATGCGCTATTTAAAGCGTGTCACAGTTTCTTACTGTTAGAACTTATTTTTTGTAATATTTTTTAATTGAATCTACATTTTTTGAAGGATTAAACTTAACTTTACAAAAATGCTATTTAATAACATTTATTTACAATTATATAGTATACAATAGTCCCGTCAATTGTCTAGAACAAAAAACTCTAACATCCTTGTCGTATTCTACAACCGATTCATTGTGCTAAAATGTGCTTAGTATTAATAGGATAAGATTTATTTTATCATATATTTTTTTACAAAACAAACTTTCGATTTACTCAATTATTTAAATCACTCCAGACATGATGCAAATTAATAAAGCAAAAATCATTCGGCAACAATGGCTCACACTCTTGTGTTTGCTAGTGTTGTCCGGCGGCATTAATGCCCAAACCTGCCCTGAAAATATTCTCGACTTTAGTGATTCAGGAACAGATTGGACAGAAGGTGCCACATCGGGTAGCTATACTGTAGGTACACACACCTTTGATATCGCTATTGATGATACGGATAACATTCTAACTAATACGACAGAAGTCGGTGCTAGCCTTGGTGTAAGAATCGAACCACTTGACCAAGATGATATGGTAACTGTTACTTACTCCTTGTCAGAAATTGCTAATGGTGTATCCTTCGCTATTTCAGATTTGGATAAAAAAACAGGTGGCTCCATTCAACAGGAACAAGTATGCGTATATGGATTTTTGGGTGGAAACCCAGTACCTATTATGCCTACTATTTCTTCATTAGATGGCAGTGTAGATGTCAATGGCAATTGTGCTACCGCAACGACCAACTCTGCTATTTCAGGACAAGATGAAAGTGTACTGATAGAATTCGATCAATGTATCGACAGAATTGTAATAGAATATGGAAGTGGGCCAATGGCACCAGAAGACCCTGATGAATCTATTATGTATGTCGGGCATATTGATGGATTTACAAGTGTCGTTTGTGGCGATTGTGAAACCTGTACCGATAATATTCTGGATATGACCAATGAAACTTGGCCAGGAGGGTTTTCTGCCGATTATACTGTGGGGAATCAAACGTACTCCATTGAAGTATCAGATGAGAACAATATTATTCAAGATTTATCCACTGATGAGGAAAGCTTATTTATCGGGATTGAACCCAATAGTAACACAGATAAAATTACCGTTTGCTATAATCTATCTGAACCATCTGACAATGTTAATTTCAAAGTCAGAGACCTGGATAAAAAGGAAAGTGCTTCTAACCAAGAAGAAGAAATTTGTGTATTTGGCTCCTATTACGGAGCTCCAGTAGACCCTAGCATTACTTCTTATAATGGTAGTGTAGATGTCAATGGAAACTGTGCTACAGCAACAACCAATTCAGCATATGGAGATGAAGAAAGTGTAATAGTCAGTTTTGATAAATGCGTTACACAAATTTGTATAGAATACGGTAGTGGCCCTATGGCACCTGCTGATCCAACTTATTCAAAAATATACATTGGAGATGAGTTTGGTTTTAATGCTGGTTCTTGTGAAGCCTGTGAAGTCTGCACGGAAAATACTTTAGACTTGACTAATGAAACCTGGCCAGGAGGTTCTACAGCTGACTACACCGTTGGCAATCAAACTTATACAATTCAAACGGAAGACATTAATAATATTGTTCAGGACCTAAGTACTGATGAGGAAAGCTTATTTATCGGAATCGAACCGAATAGTAATACCGATAGAATGACAGTATGCTATAGCCTTTCCGAACCATCAAATAATGTATTCTTCAAAGTTAGAGACCTGGATAAGAAGACAGGTAATTCTAATCAACAGGAAGAAATTTGCGTATTCGGTTCTCTTAGCGGAGCAAGCGTAGATCCTATTATTACTTCTTATGATGGTAGTGTTGATATCAATGGTAATTGTGCTACAGCCACAACTAATTCAGCTTATGGTGCAGAAGAAAGTGTACTGGTTAGATTCGACGAATGTGTTGATGAAATTTGTATAGAATATGGTAGCGGTCCTATGGCACCTGCTGATCCAACTTATTCAAAAATCTATATTGGTGATGAGTTTGGTTTTAATGCAGGTTCTTGTGGAGATGGTTGTGATGTCTGTGAGCCTGGTGATCCAGGTACACTTACGGCTACCTTTCCATCTCTATGTCTTGAATCGTCAGCGAGTGCTCCTGCCACTGTAACTGTATCAGCGAATGGTGATGCTGTTGTGCCGGCTGGATATTCATTGGTTTATTTGCTTTCACGAGGAGATATTGTAGAGCAAATAAGTCTGATGCCTACTTTTGATGTAAATGAGGCTGGAGTATACACTGTACATGGTTTTGTTTATGATGGAGCATTGTTCGATCCTGCCACAGAAATTACTCTTGGAACGACGACGGTTACAGGATTAAACGCTTTACTACAGCAGGGCGGAGGTGATTTATGTGCTTCATTTGACCTTACAGGCGCAACTACTGTCGTTGACAATCCTTCAGCAGGAACACTTGCACTTGATGCTGCACCAGCTTGTTCTAATAATGACGGAACAGCAATTACAGTATCTGCTAGTCATGTAGATGCTCCTATTGTTCCAGATGGCTACGAAGTTTTATACATATTGACGAATGAAGAAGAATTGATAATAGTAGAAAGTAGCACAACACCTTCTTTTGAAATACTATTTACAGGGAATTATACTATTCACACATTAGTGTATGATCCTAATTCAGGACTTGATCTTGATGTAACTACTGGTGCAGGAATCTTTCTACAGTTGATTGATGGCAATGGTAATATATGTGGTAAACTTGACGTTGCCGGGGCTCCGTTTACGGTATCGAGTTGTTGTGATTCTGGTGATCCAGGTACACTTACGGCTACCTTTCCGTCTCTATGTTTTGAATCGTCAGCGAGTGCTCCTGCTACTGTAACTGTATCAGCGAATGGCGATGCTGTTGTGCCAGCTGGGTATTCATTGGTTTACTTGCTTTCACGAGGAGATATTGTAGAGCAAATAAGCCTGATGCCTACTTTTGATGTAAATGAGGCTGGAGTATATACTGTACATGGTTTTGTTTATGATGGAGCATTGTTCGATCCTGCCACAGAAATTACTCTTGGAACGACGACGGTTACAGGACTAAACGCTTTACTACAGCAGGGCGGAGGTGATTTATGTGCTTCATTTGATCTTACAGGCGCAACTACTGTCGTTGACAATCCTTCAGCAGGAACACTTGCGCTTGATGCTGCACCAGCTTGTTCTAATAATGACGGAACAGCAATTACCGTATCTGCTAGTCATGTAGATGCACCTATTGTTCCAGATGGCTACGAAGTCTTATACATATTGACGAATGAAGAAGAATTGATAATAGTAGAAACTAGTACAACACCTTCTTTTGAAATACTATTTACAGGGAATTATACTATTCACACATTAGTGTATGATCCTAATTCAGGACTTGATCTTGATGTAACTACTGGTGCAGGAATCTTTCTACAGTTGATTGATGGCAATGGTAATATATGTGGTAAGCTTGACGTTGCCGGGGCTCCATTTACAGTGTCTAATTGTTGTGATTCTGGTGATCCAGGTACACTTACGGCTACCTTTCCATCTTTGTGCCTTGAATCTGGGGCAACTGCTCCTGCAACAGTAACCGTGTCAGCGAATGGCGATGCCGTTGTGCCGGCTGGATATTCATTAATCTACTTGCTTTCTCTTAATGGAATTATAGAGCAATTGAGTACTATGCCTTCGTTTGATGTAAGTGATTCAGGAATTTATACCGTTCACGGGTTTGTTTACGATGCATTAGAATTTGACATCAATACAATTGTGCCGGGCACAACAAGTATTGTTGGTCTGAATGCACAATTAGACCAGGGAGGAGGACTCACATGCGCTTCACTTGATCTTACAGGAGCTACTACAGTTGTTGCCAGTCCATCAGCAGGTACACTTGCAGGAACTACTATTACTACTTGTTCTGATGGTAGTGGAACAGCAACTACACTAACTGCAGTTCATGTAAACGACCCTGTTGTACCAGATGGCTATACAGTATTGTATATACTTTCTGATGGCGCACCTCTTACAATTCTGGATACTAATACTGAACCTACTTTTCAGGTAACTACTCCTGGTAATTATATCATTCATACATTGGTGTATGATCCTGCTTCTGGGCTCGATGCAACTGTAAGTTCTTTACTGGAGTTATATATACAATTAATAGATGGTAATGGATCTATATGTGGAAAGCTTGATTTGTCTGGAGGCGCTGTGCCTGTACCTTCTTGTAAGGATAATGATAAAGATAATATACTAGATGATATAGACTTAGATGATGATAATGATGGTATTCCTGATTTGGTCGAAGCTATGGGAGTAGACCCAAGTGCTGACGATGATGGAGATATTATACCTAATTATGAAGATACTGATTACCCTAATTTTGCAGATGTAAATGGTGATGGGATTAATGATATTTTTGATGCCGATAGTGATGGTATACCCGACATTTTTGATTTAGATAGTGATAATGACGGTGTTCCGGATATCATGGAAGTAGTAGGTAGTACAGATATTGATGTAAATGGTATCGTAGATAATTTCTCCGATATTGATAGTGACGGGCTTCATGATGGTGTTGATTTTGACAATAATAATACACCAAGCACAGGAGATGCACTAGGTACTCCTTACACCATAATAGATACTGATGGAGACAATGTGATGAACTTTTTTGACCTGGATAGTGATAATGATGGAATAACAGACCTAGTTGAAGCAGGTGGTTCAGAAATTGATGGAAATGGTATGATCGACAATTTTGTAGATAATGATGCTGATGGCTTTGCCGAATTAGTAGATACGGATAATAATGAAGTAGCTGGTTTAAATGATGGACCAGGAGAGCCGCTACCGAATCCAGATACAGATAATGACGGAATCAGAAATTTAGCTGATTTGGATAGTGATAATGACGAAGCACCAGATATGGCAGAAACAGCCGGATTATCCGATTTCAACGGAGATGGAAGTATAGATAATATTACAGATACAGATGGAGATGGTCAGGCTGACGTAGTTGATCCTGATAATGGCGGAATTACAGTTACAATATTTGATACTGACGGCGATTTAGTATTCAACCATATTGATCTGGATAGTGATAATGATGGTATTGCTGATATTATCGAAATAGGAGGTAGAGATATTGATAGAAACGGAATAACAGATTCTCCTAGTGATGTTGACAAAGATGGTCTCTTTGATAGCATAGATCCAAATAATAATTTGATACAGGGAGATAATGACGGCGTTGGTACACCACACCATATGTTTGTTAATAATGTTTATACCATAATGCTGGATAATGATGGTGATGGTATATCAAACTTTGTTGACCTGGATAGTGATAATGACGGACTGTCTGATTTGCTTGAAAGCATTGGAGACCTAGATATTTACGCAACTATTGATGCAGATAACAATGGTTTGGTTGATGGTTTTGATGCCGATAATGATGGTATTGTTGATCTTTATGATAATAATGCTGTACATGGAGGCTTCCTGATGCTACAGCCACTCAATTCAGATGCAGATGCCCTCTTCAATTTCCTTGATATTGATGCAGATAACGATGGTATTGTCGATTTAACTGAAGGACAAACTACAGCTAGTTTTATCGCGCCCATGGCTAATGGTATGGATAGTGATAATGATGGTATAAACGATGCATTTGATGGAGACCTGAATGGTTTCGGAGGCTTTGTTTTCACCGCAATTGATACAGATGCAGACGGAGAACCTGATTATTTAGACCTGAACTCAGATAATGACTCGGAACCAGATGCCATAGAAGGTTTTGACTTTAATGGTGATGGTGAACCTGAGTTTTTACTATCTGCGAATAATGGTGATAATGATGGCGATGGATTGGATGCTGGTTATGATGATAATGATAATTTATTCGATCCTACTAACGATAACCTGTTCCCAATGATGCACCCTGATGCTGATGGTGGAAATATGGAGAGAGACTGGAGAGATCCTCTTGAGTGTATTGCTGTAGAAATATCATTATTTCTGGAAGGCGCACTCGTTGATCTGGATGATCCCAATAACTTCCTGTCTAATATGAGAGCTAGTCTTAATGTTGATAGAGGTTTGCTTCCTGGTCAAACACCAAGCAATGGCTTAGTAACACCAACGCCAGCAGGGCAGCCTTATAATACCGCACCATGGAATTATAATGGAGACGAAGGTTTAAGTTTTACTGATGCTGATTATGCTAATATCGCCAATCAATACGGACAGCAAGTTGTAGATTGGGTACTGGTTTCTATCAGAACAAGTACTGCGGTAGCTGACGAAATAGCAAAAGTGGCAGGCCTGTTATTACAGGATGGTACAGTTGTATTCCTTGATAATTGCTTCTTACCGGCAAATGGCTACAATAATTTGTTTATTGTTGTTGAGCATAGAAACCATATGGCTGCTATGGCTGGAAACCCTGTATTCGGAGTACCTATTATTGGAGGTCGTCTGAGCTATGACTTCAGGTCTACTCAAACATACGTGGGACCAGACCCAATTAATCCACTTGGTGTCGGTCAGAAAGTTATCGGAGCTGGATTTTTTGCCCTGTATGGCTCTGATGCCCAACAGATAGATGACGCTAACGTGTCCAATAATCCTAGTTATAATGTTACTGGTGCAGATAAATTGCTCTGGGAAGCAGATAATGGTATCTTTGACGCTTATCGTGCAACCGATTTTGATATGGATGGTGATGTTCGAGGAGCTGATAAAATCATTTACACATTGAATAACGGATTATTCTCCGTTGTACCTAGATAGAATTTAAATATTTTATTCAATAAAAAAAGCCCCGGCGCATTTGCCGGGGCTTTTTTTTATTGAAATCAGTAATCGCTATTTACTTGGTTTACCATCGTACCTATTATTAATAACCGTCTTTAATTCCTTACGAGCAAAAAATATACGGCTTTTCACTGTTCCTAGAGGCAAGTCTAATTTATCAGCTATTTCCTGATATTTAAAACCACTATAATGCATCTCGAAAGGAACTCTTGTACTCTCATCAAGATCTGCTACCATCTGACTGAGTTCTTTCATCATGATATTGGAAAAAGCATGATTGTTTACTGTATTTTTACCAGAATTGATGTAATAATGATTCTCTGTAGTATCTATAATGGTATTGGCCCTTACCTTCTTTCTGTAATCGTTAATGAATATATTTTTCATAATGGTGAATAACCAAGCCTTAAAGTTTGTTCCCGGACTAAATTTTTCTCTATTCTTAATCGCCCGATAAGCTGTTTCTTGATACAAATCACGAGAAGCCTCTATATCCTTTGTTAAATTGTAAGCAAAGGAGTGTAGTATTGCTGACATTTGGTTTAAACGAGAATTGAATTCGATTGTAGACATGTTACTCTTATTTTGTTGAAGTAAAGATATTTAAAAGTTAAACAAAAAACAAGCATTGATGCATTTTTTGTTTAACCTTTTCAGGGGTTAAACTTAAACAAAATAAAAAATTTAATTCCAAATTATTGAATAATAGTAATTTATGTATTTTTTACATGTATTAACATTTGTTTTTGATTTCAGCAATTAATGAAAGTTTAATATCGCGTCGTAGGTCGAAATATTCTACTATAATAATGTGAGAATAAGGGATAAACGAAAACTATAATAAATTTATATAGTTTTTACTTTTTACATACTGTTGCTTGAAAGCACTGCTATGCTTTGATTCTTAATTAAATATATATAATTAATAGCGTCACAATATTTGTAAGTATTACCTTACAATTGTTGCTTTAATTTGTTTTTAACTTTATATTTGTATTGATTGTAATATCTTTATTAAGTCATTCAATATCAAAAATAGTATCTATGCCAAAAAAAATAGATATATTTATTAGGGAGTCTAAAACAAAACTAACCTCATTGTTAGAAAATGAATTAGATAAAAAAAGAGCACATCGCATAGAGATGCTTTATCTGATCAAAAATGAGGAAGAATTCTATAAACGTAATCTTGCGAATAGATTAGGCTACAGCAGAACCACCATTGATGAATGGCTTAGACGTTATGAAGAAGGCGGTTTAAAAGGACTTTTAAGCATATCAAAAAGCCCCGGAGCACCAACAAAGTTTCCTAAAAAAGTAAGACAGGGACTCCTGAGAAAACTTAACTCCAAACACTCTTTCAGAACCTATGTTGATATTCAGCGCTATCTCAGAGATAGATATGAACTTGATCTACCTTATAGTACTGTTCATGATTATGTTCGCTATCAACTTAAAGTAGATTTAAAGGCCAGAGTCAAGCAAAATGCGAGTCAATAGCTCAATTATTGTACATTTTAGCTCTGGTCATATAAATTTTACCAAATCTTTTCTTTTCACTCCTTGGAAAATCCTACTTTTATACGTGTAAATAACTTATTTAGGCATTACTAAATAATATTTAGAATAACTCGTAGAGTATTGAGCCGGGAAAATCACAATAAAAAACTCATTGATCTATTTCAGAGATCGCCTAAGGAAGCTGTTGAAAAACTATTTCACCTCTATTATGGCGACCTCTGTAAAGCCGTATACCGTATCTTAAAAGATGAAGGACTTGCAGAAGATATTGTGCAGGAAGTCTTCTATGAACTATGGAGAAAGCGGGATCGACTAGGAGTACAAACCTCTTTCAGAGCCTATTTGAAAAGAGCTGCTATTAATAAATCTTTGAACTATATCCGGGATAATAAAATAAAGTTCGATGGTGACGAACAATATGCTTTTATTGAAAGCAAAGAAAATCTTGGCAAACAAATAGAAATTAAGAACCTTCAGGAGATCGTTGATCGTGAAATAGATAAACTACCTCCAAAATGTCGTATGGCTTTCGTACTCAGCCGTTATGATGACCTGTCTTATAAAGAAATAGCGAGTGAAATGAATATTTCAACCAAAACGGTAGAAAAACACATTTCAAAAGCATTGAAAATACTTAATAATGTATTGAGACCTTATTTACAGGTTTTTATAATTGTGGGCAGCTTAATTCTTAATATGACTTTTTCCTGACTTTTCCAGTGGGGGGGATGCCGTAAGAGTGTGTCTTCAATTACGACAAGATTATATTTCAAAAAATCAAAACAAAGGAGAAACAACAAGGTCTCCTCCAGACCCCTTAATCATTTAAAATGGAGCAGAAAGAAAAATATCTGATACTTATTCATAAGTATATTACCAAACAACTCTCAGCAAGCGAAAAAAAAGCGTTTGATGAGTGGTTGGCTCAGGATCCTATACACCAGCATCTATTAGAATCTACAGAAAGTCTTTGGGAGTCAAGTGCTTCTTACAAAGAAACCTATGAACCAGATGTGAAAGCAGGCTGGGAAAAACTGAGTAAGCGTATTAATAGTAAATCTCATAATGACGGAAAAACCGTCGTTTTACGTCCTTCCAGAAGCCGATGGTGGCTGGCTGCTGCTGCTGTACTTCTTTTAGTGGGTAGCTTGGGCTGGTTTATTGCAAATGATAATTCACCAGAGTGGATAACCGCCGATACTGCTGGAGAAACCATTCAGTTGTCTGATGGAAGTATGGTCACACTAAACGATAACTCAGTCTTAATGTATCCCAAACGATTTGAAAGCACTGGACGTGTGGTCAGATTACAAGGTGAAGCATTTTTTAATGTAACAAAAGCTAAAAAAGGTTTTTCGCCCTTCAAAGTAGAAACGGCTAAAGCTGATGTAGAAGTTTTAGGTACTTCATTTAATGTCCGGGCATATGAAAGCCTCCAGATAACAGAAGTGACTGTCAGGTCAGGGAAAGTAAGTCTCGCCGGAAATACAAATACAAACGAAAAAATTATCCTGCAGGCTAATGAAAAAGGTGCGCTCGCTCATAATAATGGCAAATTAACAGTATCAAAAGACGAGCAGTTAAATACCCTGTCCTGGAAAACAGGCAAATTGGTTTTTGATGGTACTCCAATTAAAGAAGTAATACCTGAAATGGAAAAATTCTTTGCTGTGAAAATAAATTGGAATGGAGTAAACATAAAGGATTGCCTGCACACAGATGATATTGTGAAGAGTGATAACTTAAAGGACATCCTCGAATCCTGGAAAACAATTTATAATATCCGCTTTGAACAAAATGATGCTGGTTTTATCCTCACCGAAGGAAAATGTAAATAATTAAAACAGTCCGCTAATATTTCCTTCGTCATCAATGTCAATAGCCTCAGCAGAGGGAGTGGCAGGTAGCCCGGGCATACGAAGAATATTGCCCGTTATAGGGATCAAAAAACCAGCCCCGGCAGCAATCTCAATTTCTCTGACAGTAAGAATAAAATCTCTCGGACGACCCAGTAGCTTAGGATTGTCGGATAAGGATTTTTGGGTTTTAGCAATGCAGACGGGGAGTTTTTCCAATCCTAGTCGTTCTATCTTTCTTAAATCCCGTTTTGCGCGGGCATCGTAGTCAACGGATTTTGCGCCATATATTTTTGTAGCAATAGTTGCTATCTTCTCCATGACAGGTGAGTCCCAGTCATACATGGGCGTAAATTTATCCTTAGACTCATTTACAGTATCGACTACTCCTTGTGCCAAGTCCTCTGCTCCGGCTCCGCCTTTTGCCCAGGCTTCATTTATAAAAACAGGATGCCCCAATGCCTGGCAACGTTTGCGGATGACCTCTATTTCTGCTTCTGAATCTGATGTGAAACGATTGATGGCGACAACAACAGGCAGATTGAAATGAGCTGTGTTTTCCAAATGTTTTTCTAAATTGGGTAAACCTTTTTCAACGGCATCAGCATTTTCCTGACCAAGATCAGCCAAGGCTACGCCACCGTGGTATTTTAATGCACGAATAGTAGCTACAAGCACCATAGCTTTGGGCGAAAGCCCGGCACTCTGACATTTAATATCAAAGAATTTTTCTGCCCCCAGATCCGAACCGAAACCGGCTTCAGTGACGACATAATCTGACAAAGACATGCCCATTTTAGTGGCTAAAACAGAGTTAGTGCCTTGAGCAATATTGGCAAAAGGGCCACCGTGTATAATAGCTGGCGTACCTTCAATTGTTTGTACTAAATTAGGTTCAATAGCGTCCTTCAGCAGAGCAGCCATAGCACCCTGGGCATTTAGGTCACGTGCATATACCGGCTTTTTA
This sequence comes from Saprospiraceae bacterium, assembly GCA_020627965.1. Classification (GTDB taxonomy): domain Bacteria; phylum Bacteroidota; class Bacteroidia; order Chitinophagales; family Saprospiraceae; genus JAHDEO01. The sequence continues at coordinate 15,179 of JAHDFX010000109.1, forward strand.
TCAAAAGTAAAACCAATGAAAATGTTGCCTAGTCGTTCTTTTAGATCACTGAGACTTGTTGTCAGACAAAGAATTGCCATGATTTCTGAGGCTGCTGTAATGTCGAAACCCGTCTCACGTGGAATACCAAAACTGGTTCCGCCTAAGCCTACGACCACATTGCGTAAAGAGCGATCATTCATGTCCATGACCCGTTTCCAGCTTACTGTACGTGGATCAATGTTGATAGAACGGGTTTTGCTTTGAATATTATTGTCGATCAAAGCCGACAGCAGATTATGAGACTTTTCAATGGCTGCAAAATCACCTGTAAAATGCAGATTGATGTCTTCCATAGGCAAGACTTGTGAATACCCCCCACCAGTAGCACCACCTTTCATACCGAAAACAGGCCCCAGAGAAGGCTCACGCAAGACGACAGTTGTCTTTGCTCCAATACGATTCCTGCGTTAGCCCGATAGAAGTGGTGGTTTTGCCTTCACCCGCCGGGGTAGGGGAGATGGCTGATACCAGAATCAAATTACTTGTAGCAACTTTTTTATCATCAATAAGAGATAAAGGAAGCTTTGCCTTGTATTTGCCATATGGATTCAAGTGATCAGGACTTAAGCCTAATTGTCTGGCTATTTCGGTGATAGGCTTTAGCTCAACAGAGCGTGCAATACTGATGTCTGTCATAGTTTTTTGTTTGAGCATAAAATTAAGTAAACCTCAGCTTATATTTTATAATTTTATAAAATATAGTTTACTTTGAGCTCTTAAGTTAATCCATGATAAATTATAGAGCTATTGGATATATGGTGTTGTCTGCACTAACATTTACCATCCTTAATACGATTATCAAGGAAGTAAATTATCTGCCAACTTTTGAGCTGGTATTTTTTCGTTCTATAGGTTCTGTTTTTCTGGGGCTTGCTGTGTTAAAAGGCAATAAAATTCCGCTTTGGGGCAATAATAAAAAGTTGCTGATATTACGTGCTATTGTAGGCATGACAGGCATGACCCTCTTCTTTCAGGCTTTTAAAATGATGCCATTAGCTTCTGCGGTATCTCTACGATATTTATCTCCTTTCTTTGCTGCTATGTTTGCCGTCTGGTTATTGAAAGAAAAAGTAAGTCGCTTTCAATGGCTCTTCTTTTTGACCGCTTTTGGAGGAGTCGTATTATTGAAAGGTTTTGACCACAGGATCACAATGCTTGGTTTGGCAGTCATTTTATCAGCGGCGGTGCTGAGTGGCTTGGTCTATGTTATTATCCGTAAAATAGGTACTTCAGAACATCCGGTAGTTGTGGTTACTTATTTTATGGGAATTGCTACGATCGTAAGTGGAATAGTCTGCTTGTTTTATTGGAAAACTCCAAAGCCGGAGCATTGGATATTAGTGCTATTAATGGGAATACTGGGTTTTATTGCTCAGGTACTCATGACAAGAGCCTTACAATTAGCCGAAGCCAATCTGATCGTTCCTTTCAAATACGCTGAAGTCATCTTTACGCTTCTGGTCGGTTGGTTCCTTTTCGGCGAACACCAAACGCTTATGGCATTACTGGGTATCGGTATTATTGTTATTTCTTTATTGGGCAATGTGTATGTAAAGCGTTTTGGCAATAAAAATTGATCTAGCGAAAAACATTTTGGAGAAAGGAGGAGATCAATGAAAATAAGTGTATATCTGCCGAACTAAATACAGTTGTTTTATTGTTAGATAATGGTAATAAATAACAAAAAGAATAGATATTCTAAGGATAGAATTGATAGAAGAAAATCTTAAAAATATGAAAGACTATTCCATACTCAACGGCTACATGGATGACGACGGAAAGTTCAGCAAGATGCCGGGGAAAAAACAAAAGAAAAGGCAAGCGCTCATGCTTCAGTTTTTATCGGAAAAATTCGATGCGGATAAGGAATATACTGAAATAGAAGTCAATGATATTCTCAACCAGTATCATAGCTTTGAAGATCCGGCGAGTTTACGAAGACTCATGTGGGGAAGTGGTTTGATAAACAGAACACTGGATGGTAGAAAATACTGGCTGCCCAAAGAGAGTGTATAATAATTTAAAACCTTGAAGACCAAATTTACTTATCCGACTTAGGATTGGTAAAAATCATTCAATTATCTTTAAGGGTTCAAATGCTTCATGGTGATGGATAAGGAATATCTATCGCTCCATTTAAAACAGAAGTATGCAAACTCAGCACTTATATATACTCTCTTTTTTTTTGTTCTTTACGCCATTTGTTTTTGGGCAAATCTGTGATGGAGAACTCGGTGAAAACATCTTTACAGAAGGCGATTTTGGCTCAGGGACAGCTAATATTATACCGACTGACCCACAGATAGCTCCGGGATATATCTATACCGCAGGTCCGCCAGACGATGGTTTTTATACGATTACTAATCACATCGCTCCATGGCCTTACGATTTTGGCTGGTTACAAATTGGTGATAACAGCTCCGATCCCAATGGCTATATGATGGTGGTGAATGCCAGTTTTAGTCCAGGCTTATTTTACGAACAAGAGATCGACGGACTTTGTGAAAATACCCTTTACGTCTTTTCTGCCGATATTATCAATCTGATCCAGGCGGGTGTCAATATTATAAAACCTAATGTTTCTTTCCTGATAGACAATGTTGTAGTGTACGAAACAGGCAATATACCTGAGAGTGAGCAATGGAATACTTATGGTTTTATATTTACGACTGCACCAGGGCAAACTTCAGTTACGCTCTCCTTGCGTAATAATGCGCCCGGTGGCATTGGAAATGACATTGCATTGGATAATATTTCTTTTCGTCCCTGTGGGCCAGAGGTGACCATACTTCCTTTAAATCAAATAGATATTTGTGAAGACGGGATGCCTATAGATATAGAAGCATTAGTTATAGGTAATCAGTACGATACGCCGGCTTATCAATGGCAGGAAAGTATGGACAATGGAGTGACCTGGACGGATATTGCAGGGGCTAATGACAGTATTTATACGCACACAAACCTCTCCGCAGGTGTATATTATTATCATTGTCTGCTGGCTAATGATCTCTCCAATCTCGGCAATCCTAAATGTCGGGTAATTTCCGATGTGAAGATCATCAATGTAGTACCCAAATTCTATAGTATTTCAGATACTATCTGTGATGGTACCGCTTTTCAATTGGGTAATAATTTCTATAATACAACCGGCATTTATACGGATAGTCTGTTGACTTACATAGGCTGTGATAGCATAGTTACGCTGGATTTAACGGTCATACCCGATACTGGTATAGAAGCATTTTTTAGCATAGAATCACCGATCTGTTCTTATGATGAAAATGGAGCTATTAGTTTGGATAGCATTGTGAATGGAGTAGCGCCTATTTCTATTTTTATTGACGATATACCTGATGCAGATGGGAATATAAGCGGGCTGGAAGCTGGTACTTATACTTATTTGATTACAGATAGATATGGTTGTAGTTTTGAGACGGACTTGATGGTAGAATCACCGATTCCTTTTGTAGGTGAGTTGGGACCTGATCTGAATATTCAGTTGGGCGATTATGTCGTATTAAATCCAAATCTAAATCAGGCGACGGAGCTTATCAATTGGCAAGCTGGAGACCAAATTGACTGTGCGCCAAATTGTACTATACTTAATTTTGCCCCTCCGAGTTCCATGCAAGTGCAAATGACGGCAATTTCACTGGATGCTTGTGTATTTCAAGACTCCGTAAATATTAATGTGGAGGTGATTAGGAATGTCTATATTCCGAATATTTTCTCCCCGAATTATGATGGACGAAATGATTACTTCACGGTTTTTGCTCCTTTTCCTAATGTTCAAGTCATAGAAGAATTGATGATTCTGGATCGTTGGGGCGAGCAGGTGTTTAGTGGAACTAATTTACCGCCCAATGAAACTACAGCCGGCTGGGATGGTACCTTTCGGGGGAAGCGTATGCAAAAAGGAGTGTATATCTATCTGGCGAAAGTCCGTTTTCTGGATGGAGCTGTTTTGGAATATGCTGGCGATTTGACGCTTATTCGCTAATGATTAAACCGAGAATAAAAACACGTTCTTAAGTAATGAAAGGTACCAAAATCAATATATCTGATATCAGTGATTTTTTCAAAAATGAAAGCAAAGAAAATCAGCAGTATGTTGATTTTCATAAATATAGATACGTCTATCTATTAAATCTTATTCAAGAACAACTCAATCAGCTACCCAATAAAACAGCCATCAAATTACTCGATATAGGACCAGCATATCAGACTGCTTTAATCAGAAATTATTTCCCGGATATACAAGTGGATACATTAGGCTTCGCCCACCCCGCCAGCGTATTAAGATCAGGTGAGCAGCATTTCAAGCAAGACCTGAATGTTAGCAATAAAAAATGGGCAATTGAAGGTAGAGGTTACGATATTATAGTTTTCTGTGAAGTGATAGAACACCTGTATTCCAAGCCCGAAAACAGTCTTCAAAAGCTAAGCAATGCCCTTGCCGATCATGGGCATATCATCATCCAAACGCCTAATGCCGTTGCGATCCACAAACGCCTGAGAATGTTCCTCGGCAAAAACCCTTACAATTTACTGGAAGACAATAAAATGGGGCATTTTAGAGAATACACCGTGAAGGAACTCAAAACCATCATGGAAAACACAGGACTACAAGTGACACACGCCTCTTTAAAGAATTATTTCAATAGTAATGCCTCAGCTTTCCATCGTGCTTTTGTGCGTTTTGAGGGCTTGATTCCTGGCCCGTTTCGGGATGGGATTACTATGATGGGAACCCCTTTAAATAAGATTATTGATCGCTGAAAAGGTGGTTTTTTATACTTTTCAGCGACGAATATTTTTTTTCCTAAGCTCTAAGTAGAAATACCCCGCCAGGTAGGTCCTGAAGTCTTATGCTATAGGTTTGGAATGTATATGACATAGGTTTTAAGTGTATATGATATACGTGTCGGATGTATTCTGCATACATCAGAAACGTGTACAGTATACGTCTTTAACCTATATAATATACGTCGGAAATGTATACCATATACGTGTGAAACCTATATGGTATACGTCCGGGAGACCTACATTCCTCTTCAGGACGTATATCAGATAGGTTTTCAACGTATGTAATATACATCGAAGACGTATATTGTATACGTCAAAAAGGTATGTTGGATAGGTTGATAACGTAGAGCATATACATAAGAAACGTATGTTATATAGATTCGGGGCGTATACCATATAGGTTCAGAACCTATAGCATATGTGTTCAGGACGTATTACAAGGCTTTCGGGACGCATAGCATATAGGTGATCTGGAATTTATTTTGTCTTGTAACAGGTAAGTTTCAGGTAAGTTTTACTTAAAAGGCAATTTAGAAATGACAATGCTTGGTGTTAAATCTCTCTTTTTCAGACTATAATAAAATGCTGCTGCCCACTCATCTGCTCTGGCTACTTTCGGACCTAAAGTAATCTCCTGAGTAACAGGCGCAATATCTACAAGATTAATATGCACTTTAGGCGGATAACCCTCATTTCCAATCATTTTTTCAAAACCAATACCTCTATTGACAAGCCTGATTTCGTTTTCATACTGATATTCGGCTGTTTTGAAGAGATAGGCGATTTCATTGAGGCGCTTTATTACATCTAATTCAACAGACTTACTATCATTTTTGTCTTTGAATACCTTGACCTTTTCTACCAACTCTTGCATATGTTTATTTAACAGCCGTTTTTCTTTAATTTTTAGCCCGGGAACAATGAATTTATCCCCTTTTTCTGCACGATAAGCTACATGATAAAAACTAAACTCATCGGTCATCTTTGAAGTATCAACTGAATTGCTATCAGGCATCAATTTTTTCTTCAGGTTTTCAATGAGCTTTTGAGCGTCTATGGTAA
>JAHDFX010000372.1 GCA_020627965.1 Saprospiraceae bacterium
TAGTTCAAGACGTTGAAGGTATAATTATCTCCGTCGAAAAGATCATCTTTCAAAAGAACAGTTCCTTGTAAACCCTCTTCTGAATCAGGGGTAAAACCCGGCTCTACATAATCTCTTTCCCATGGAGATGGTGTAAAACTATTATCTTTTCTGAATAAGGCAATTTCATAATAATTATCTTCGCCGGCTACGTCCTGAATACTGATCTCAAATTTATCTGATGTTTCACCGAAAGCATTCAGTGAGCTTTCCGACTCATAGGTAACATTTGTAATATTCGGAGGAGCTAAGAGTTCCTGAGTAGCCATTATAGGCTCAAAATCGGGTGCTTCGGCAGTTATTTTATAGGTTTTGCCAGTTTGTAATGGTGCGTCTAATTCCAGTGAATATACCCTTGAAATATCGGCAATATAGGTTTCATAGATCGGGTTACCTGCTGTATCCGTGCCACTGATCCAGCTCCATGATATGGTATCTAGTCCGTCTTCCAATTGACCTATAAGTGCATTGTCTTCATATAATTGTACGGTGGCATCGGTAATGTTATCCGCCTGTTCTGTACTTAATATGTGCAGGCTTTTGGTCAGGTGTGCTTTGAGCTTTGTGTCCCCGGAGATATAATAAGAGGATAAAGTCAATCGTGACTCTTCTTCTGGTATGTCAATTTCTGTTACTTGTTCGCACGCACACATAAGTATTACAGAAAGGAACGGAATATATTTTAATAGTTTCATTTTTTTAAAATTCAAATCCCCAGCTAAAAGAAGGGATGATGGTGAAAATACTAAGTTGCTTGAAAGAACGGGATTCGGTGACATTGCCCAGGTCATCGTAAGAACGTTCTCCATCAGCATAAATAAAGAATGGGTTTTTACGGTTGTAAACATTATAAGCGCCAATGGTGAACTTTCGCTTATAGAGACGCTTCTGTTTGGTGAAGTCTACACCAATATCCATTCTGTGATAGGGCTTCATTCTAAAAGCATTTTTATCAGAAGGATACTGTATTTCTGTTGGCCAATCCGAAAAGAAGTCACTTGGGGTATAAACAACCGCCCTTGAAACAGGCAAGGTAATGGCATTTCCGGTTCCATATACCCAGGTACCCGAAATACTGATCCTGTCATTAAATTCATGAATGAGAACAGCCGAAATATCATGGCGACGGTCATACCTAAAAGGATATACATTGCCTGAATTGATATTTTCAAACTTTCGATTGGTCCAGGAAAGGGTGTAGCCAAGCCAGCCAGTTGTTTTGCCTTTTTTCTTTTGTACAAACACTTCTGCACCATAGGATTCCCCTTCTCCCTGCTCGACCTTGTCTTGCCAATCACCAAAATCAATAAAACTAGCGCCTTCTTTATAAGAGATCAGTCCATTCATTTTTTTATAATAACCTTCCACGCTAAATTCAAATTGGTCTCTAAAAGTCTTAGCCACCCCGAGTGCTGCCTGCCAGGAAGATTCTGGTTTAATACGGGCAGTAGAAGGCAACCACAGGTCAGTGGGTAGTCCGACACCTTCATTGGTTAGCAGGTGTAAGTACTGTGTCATCGTAGCATAGGAGGCTTTCAGCGCCACATCGCCCGGCAATAAATAGCGCAAGCCAATTCGGGGCTGAACAGACCAATATAATTCATTCTCAACATCAAAAGCAGAGGCATGTACACCAATGTTGGCTTTGAAATTATCACCAATAGAAATCTCATCTTCGACGTAGGCTACGTAGTCCATTGAAGTCGTATTACCTGTGCCTATTAGGGTATCTAATGGCTGTTCATCCGTTACAGATATTTGGAAATTCAGTGCTCCAGGTTTGAAAGTATGGTGAGTGGCACCCACTCCAAAACGGATATGATTAGAAGGGTTGGGCAGATAGTCAAAATCTATTTTAGCATTAAGATCTTCTATGCCCGACAGATATACGCCTGCAAAAGAAGCATCATAAACGGTTTCTCCTCCAAAAATGTCTTTTTCTGATACACTGACGCCTGTGGTCAGATTATAACTACTGTAAGTTCCGGTGACATTACTGAATAGTTTATTGCTCCAGAGGTGGTTATACCTTAATGCAGCAGTAACATTACCCCAGTCGAGCTTAGATTCGTTTTCAAATATATATTGCTCATTATTGTTGTAGCTGTAATCTTCAGATACCTTTACTTTGAAACGATCATCGCCAGCATATACGCTGGCATATAAACGGTCTTTTTCGCTAAACTTATGGTTGATTTTGGCATTAATATCATAGAAATAATATCCACCTGTAAAGTCAACACCTTCTTCAGCATTAGAAGCCGCTTTGATAAATGGTTTTGCCAATAAATCCAGATAGGTTCGCCTGCCGGAAAGGATAAAGGAAGTCTTATCTTTTACAATAGGACCTTCCAAAGTAAGGCGGGAAGAAATGAGCCCAATGCTTCCTGAGCCTTTGAATTCCTTCATATTTCCTTCTTTCATATTGATCTCCAATACGGAAGAAAGTCGCCCGCCAAAACGTGCAGGAAAGCCACCTTTGGTCAGGGTTACATTATTGATGGCATCTGCATTAAAGACCGAGAAAAAACCAAAAAGATGCGATACATTGTACACGGGTACACCATCCAGCAGGATCAGGTTTTGGTCGGGGCTTCCTCCACGCACATACAATCCACTGGTGCCTTCTCCGCCTGATTGTACGCCAGGGAGTAATTGAAGCGATTTGAGCACATCCACTTCACCGAGTAAGGCAGGTAGTTTTTTGATTTGCTTAATAGGTACAGAGACCTGGCTCATCTGGGTTTTCTGTTCTACCCGTTCATATTTTTCTGCTGTTACGACCACTTCGTTCAGCTCGGTACCTATACCCAGACTGAAGTTCATACTTATATCCTTGTCGAGATACAGTCGGAAATACTTCGTTTCATAGCCTATATAAGATATAGCCAGGTAAACGGAGTCTTTGGGCAGGGTCAGGCTAAAAAAGCCAAATACATTGGTGGTTGTACCTTTTGATTTTTCGGGGTCGAAGACATTAGCTGCAATAAGTTTTTCGCCAGTTTCGGCATCTTCTACATAGCCGCTAATGGTGTAGCGCTCTTCGTTTTGTGCATATCCTTGTACACTTAATAAGCACAGAAAAGCGAATAGAACATAGTTGGTTATTCGTTTCATAAATTTTGATAAGATAGTTAAAGGGGAATCAGTAGTAGTGTCATAGCGGAAGGTCAGTCTTAGAACGTTCCTTATGTTGAAAACATTGCTTTTATAATTGAAATAATAGATTTAAATGCATCCCTAATCTTTATGTGCCGTAGGTACAGCATATGACTAATTAAGTTGCTATACACTTTTGCTAAAATGCTGAATTATCCCCCTTTGGAGGGGGT
>JAHDFX010000110.1:0-1592 GCA_020627965.1 Saprospiraceae bacterium
CCACGTGGATTGTATTCTCATTCTCACCAAATAGAGAATTGGCAGACTTCTCTACCACAAGGAACTAGTTTTACCGGATGGGCAGGCAGAATGGCAGATATTTTAAAATGGAATAATTCCAATCAAAGTGTTTCTATGAATATCTCCTTGTATGGCTTGAATTTATACCAGCAAGGCAATACGATCAACCCCCTTGCAATTACCCACAATGGAAACGGTGTAACCTTATTGAATGGCTCGTCAGATATGGGCTTTTATCAAACCCTGAAAAGGCAAACTATTGACAATTTACTGGACAATACTTATGCAAATATTTTACATACAGCAGCAGTAAATACAATTAAAAACTCTAATGGTACTTCACTTGAATTTGATGCAGCAGTTTCAAATGCTCATGTATTTAATACCCAATTTCCTACAGATTCTTTTGCCCAAAGTCTGGCTATGGTTGCAAAGACGATCTCCGTACGTGATTTTCTTGGTGTAAATAATCAAATCTTTTATGTCGTATTGACGGGTTTTGACACTCACGCATCTGTTGATGCTCACAACAACAGAATGACGATTCTTGATGGTGCATTAAGTGCCTTTTACGAGTCACTCGAAGAAATTGGACTTGAAAATAATGTCACCACATTCACAATGTCTGATTTTGCAAGAAAAATAGCCTCCAACGGCACCGGTACCGATCATGCATGGGGCGGTAATGCGCTTGTCATGGGAGGAGACGTAAACGGACAAAAAATATATGGAACCTACCCCGACTTATATCTGGGCAACCCGCTGGATACCGGAGGAGGCAGATTAATCCCAACAACATCAGTAGATGAATATTTTACCGAACTGGCATTATGGTTCGGAACATCCAATTCAGATGTAGATCAAATTTTTCCTAACATTGGTAACTTTTGGGATACTGCAAATGCAGGTGGACCAATAGGCTTTATGAGTTAAACAATTATGAAAGTACAATTACTAAAAACTATTCTTGTATTACTACTTATAATAACCGGATTGCAGCAAGGATTCTCCCAATGTTACAGTTATGGTAATAATTGGAATGAAAGCTGGAAATCTTGTGAAACTTCTATGAGCCCCAATCCAGAAAGAGGAACCAGTCACTGGATTCACTATAAATTACAACAAGCCGAATTCATTGCAGATTCATGGATTTGGAACGCCAATGCCGCTGGTGAAAGCTTGAATGGAGCCAAAAATGTCATTATTGATTACAGTACCGACGGAGTCGAATGGACGGAATTGGGAACCTTTATATTTCCAAAGGCAAATGAGTCCAGTAATTATGAAGGCTTTCAGGGTCCTGATTTTGAAGGACAGCTTATCAAAGAAATATTAATTACTGTCGTCAGTAGTTATGGAGGTGGTGGCTGTATATCCTTATCAGAAGTACAGTTTAATATTGACACAAATGCCTGTCATGGACAAGTAGATGAGTGTGGTCTGTGTAACGGCCCCGGAGCAATAACCTGGTATGAAGATGCAGACAATGATGGTTTGGGCAGTCCCTATATGTCCCTGATACAATGCGATCAGCCTAATGGTTATGTAGCCAATAATCTGGATGATTGTGA
>JAHDFX010000110.1:1692-20675 GCA_020627965.1 Saprospiraceae bacterium
GAATTGGAATTATTGCAGGCATGGATTGATATCGGAGCACCGAAAAATTGCAATTGCCCGGCAGGATCATCTGATCTGGATGATGATGGAATTTGTGATACGATAGACAATTGCCCCGGCTTTGATGATACAATTATCGGAACTTCATGTAACGACCAGAATCCTTGCACTTTTGACGATATATGGACAACAAATTGCGAGTGTAAAGGTCAGGTTGAAAAAGATTCAGATGGAGATGGTATCTGTGACGACCAGGACCTAGCACCAGATAATCCATGTACAGCAGATGGCTCCATTGATGGTAACGAACCTCCAGTATTCTTATTTCAGGCATCCAATGATTGCGACAGTGATGGTTTTACAAATGCTCAGGGAGATCAGAATGATTTCGATCCATGTATTATTGATACGGGACTATCCAACAAAGCAGAATGTCAATGTCCTGGCGATATTGCCCAGGGGAGTGGAGTTGTAGTGGTGGAAGAATCCAATATGTATACGCCTCACCTAGCCTCCGGAATGCCTGATGGTGCATTCACTGATCTAATGAGGTCCGGCAGATACCTGACTTTAGAATACCCCTACATGGATATAAACGCAGAAATTTGTTTTGTCGTAGCCTATGGTAAAAATGACGGAGATACAACCGAACGCATTAGCTTTGAAGTAAATTATTATAATTATACGATTATCAATCCTGATCCTTCACTGGCTCCCAATACCCCACAAACTGTGTGTATCCAAACACGTAATGCGGGTCCTCAAAAAGTGAAAATTTACAATAGCACTAATGATTATATTGCAATTGATGGATCGTACTTCAGTTATTGCGCCTGTAATATCAGCGATCCTTTATATACGCCAGCGAACTTTAATGCTGCATCTTGCACTACAGGGACACCATGCGATGATGGCGATCCCTGTACTATAAATGATGTTTACGACTGTGATTGTAATTGTACAGGCGAGGATGTTCCATTACCCACCGCCTATTATTTCGATTTAGGACGACCTAATTCATTCATTAACGGAACAGGATGGACTAATTTATCAAATTCAAATTCCCCTTACTATAGTTGGGATAACCCAAATGCCCTACAGACTGGCGAAACAGACACCGTAGTCCTCAACTTTAGAAATGACTATATCTATTCCTATCAAGTCAATACATTTGAAGTGGCTGTTGAAAATGGAAAATGGGAGGGCTATGGTTATTTCGGAACTTATGAAAGAGGCATGGATAGCGTACAGTTTGTCGTAGAAGACCAGATGTCCTGGGTAGGCAATAGAGATGTTGCAACATTTACAGCCCCTTATTTTGCGGTTGAGGTATATGATGGAAAACTAACCTTTGATGTCGGCAGTATTGGTGGAGAAGACAGTTACTGGGCAATGTATGCCTTGAGAATGAATAAAGTAAACACACCTCCGGAGGATTGTACTGAAGGTCAGGCTTGCGACGACGGCTTAAGTTGCACCATTAACGATGTTTATGATTGTAATTGCAATTGCATTGGTACTTATAGTGATTCAGACCAGGATGGTATTTGTGATGAAAAGGATGTAACTGATGGTCCCTGTAATTTTGGTCAGCCATGTAATTCAGGAAATAGCTGTATTAGTTATTATGATGAGAACTGTGATTGCGTAGAATTGATTAATCTTGCCCTCAGCGGGGAAGCATCTTTTAGTTCAGAATATGGTATTTATTATAGCCCGCAACATATCAATGACGGTGATGTTCATACCTATCTCGGCATCACCACTAATTCTTCAGATCATGAATGGATGGACATTGATTTGTCGGAAGATGTAGATATCGGAAATATTGTGATATGGAACAGATTACCTTGTTGTGGTAACAGGGTAAATAATGCCTATATCTTTGTAGCAGATACCCCATTCCCTGATAATACTGATATTTATGCATCATTTGCTAATGCGGACAACATATTCCAACTCAGTAATGATCAAAACAATGACGCCGCCATTGTTATTCCTGCTAATGTTACTGGACAATACATCAGGCTTCAAAAATCTGGCGATAATCCGGGAGGAGGATATTTAAATATACATGAATTGCAAGTGTTTGCGCCTACGACAAGCATAACAGACAGCGATTCAGATGGCATCAGCGATCACTGTGATCTATGCCCGGGTATTTCAGATGCTGCTTCTTATGACTTTGATGGCGATGGTAATCTGGATTATTGTGAAGGCTGCCTCCCTATTGATTTTACAGATAAAACTATATTTTCCGCAGCTGGTACCAGTCAGGATTTCGGTAATGCTTATAAATTAGATGATGGTGCTACTATATTATTGGATAGCAATAGTTGGAAAGCCATCATTATAGATTATGAAATTACTCCAAATACCGTTATAGAGTTTGATTTTAAAAGTAATGTAGAAGGCGAATTGCAAGGCATAGGTTTTTCTAATGATTTGTATTCTTTAACTTCTGCCAATGCAATGTCCAGTTGGATGCTAGTGCATGGTATTCATGGACACAGCTATGATATTCTTGGGGGAGATGACTATGCTGATATTGGGAATTGGCAAACACTCAAAAGTACTGTAGGCGACTCCCTCACTGGTCGGTTTATGTATCTGTATTTTATAAATGACGATGATATTGCATCAGATGGAATAGGAGATGCTTATTTCAGAAACATCAAAATATATGAAGATATAGATGGTGATTCCGTATGCGATATACCTTGCACAGCAGGTCAATTAACTGGTCAAACGTGCGATGATGGTGATCCTTGTACCAGCGATGATTCTTATGATGCGACTTGCAATTGTGTGGGCATATTGCAAGATACTAACAATAATGACATCTGCGATTTAGACGAATGTATAGACGTCCAGCTACAAGTATATCTTGAAGGCCCTTATGATGTCGCTTCTGGCGAAATGATAACAGACCTGAATACACTTCGAGGACTGCTACCAGGACAAACGCCTGCCAGTAATGTCATTGCCCCTACCCCACCAGGTCAACCCTACAAAGTCAGTCCATGGAATTACTCAGGTACAGAAGGCATCGACTGGACAGATGCACATTATACCGATGATATGGTGGATTGGGTATTGGTTACCTCACGTACAAGTCTCGACAAAAATTCTCAGGTTGGGATAGCTGCCGGCATAATACAAAAAGATGGAAGTATTAGCTTTATTGATGGTTGTCCACTTGAAAACATGGGACTGGACTCGGTATATATAGTTATAGAACATCGAAATCATATGGGTATCATGACACCTCACAAAGTGCCTGTTATAGATCTTGGTCTAAACTGGGATTTCACGACTTCCGATAGCTACAAAGATGCAACCAGCGTTGGGCAAAAGGAAATTCTTCCCGGTACCTGGGCTATGTTCGCTGGAGATGGTGACCAGTCAGATTTCCCCAGCTTTGATATTAAAGGAACTGATAAAACATTATGGCTCAACGACAATGGAATGTTCCAACTATACCAGATTTCAGATTTCAACCTGGATGGAGATGTCAATGGAGCAGATAAACTCCTTTGGTTTGACAATAATGGCGTTTCCTCAAGGGTGATTAAATAAGGTGCTCTTATACATAAATAGATGACAAAGGTGGCATTTTTGATTAGAATGTTCACAAATGCAACCTTTGTCACCCATTTTTACCTCTTCAATATTTAGAGTTTTTTTTAAACAACTTCATTATAATCAAACGATATATGATGTCACAAAAGCCGTTTTTTTGAAACAAAATTCTGACCTGTTACTCCCGAATTTAGGCTAGTTAGAAACATCACTTTTTTGAAAAAATGGTCTCTTGTAGATAAAAAAACAATCTTTGCTTAAGAACGTATTTAAGTTTAGGGATAAGAGATGAATAATTCATCCCTCATCCCTAAACTTATTTTATACCAACGGAAACAAAAAGGCGCTTTTGAAGGATAACGATATTTCCCAATCACATACAATTTCTCAGAGGTATCTGAATGAAGCCGTCTTCAAATGAAATACAAATGAAGGAATGTATGAAATTATTGGCAGTTCTATTATGCCTAAGCTATTCAGTCCTCAGTTGGGGACAATGTTCGCCAGGAGATTTAGATAGTGATGCCGACGGAATATGTGATACCGAGGATACAGATGATGATAACGACGGCATTCCTGATACCAAAGAAACGGTTTGTGAGGCTTTACTATCGGATTTATCCTTTTATGGAGATGCTATAGATAATGTAGATGACAATACCATCTATCTCACCAATCCCGGAGGATGGCGAAGTTCTTATTCTTCCGATACTCTTTCTCTCCCAATTCATATTGAATTTTTAGCGACTACCAGCAATTACAGGATGATAGGGCTTTTGCCATTAGGTGCTACTGAAAAAACAAATGAGTGGAATGATGGTGCCTACAAACTCTATACACATCAAAATAATTATACCTACGGAAAATTAACAAATGCATGGACTTTCCTATTGTATGATTACAATAATAAAATATTAGAACTGGATATAAATGAATCTGGAAAGCTTACTGTAACACTAGATGATAATATTGTTTATATGGATACGGCTCCTGTTACAGATTATCGACTAGCGGTCAGTAGTAATAATGGCGGTACATTTGGCGATGTTCTTCTTTCTTATAGGCAGCCAAATTGCATTATGCAGGATATTGACACAGATGGTGATAACATTCCTAATCGACTTGACCTGGATAGCGACAATGATTTATGTGTTGATGCTTTTGAAGGAAGTGCCAGCTTCGGATTAAACAACATGGATGGGAACGGGCGACTACTGGGCAGTGTAGATATGGTTCAGACAAGTGCTACTTACGGACTTCCGATCCTGGCAGATACAGGACAGGCTGTTGGAGAAAGTATGATCGCTTATTCGCCTGTGATTGATTTTAGAGCATGTCTTTGTATTGCTGCTAATAACCCGACAGACAGTGATAATGATGGTGTATGTGATGCTGTAGACATTTGCGAAAACGTACCTAATAACTTAATTGGTACACCTTGCGATGATGGGAATAGTAATACAATCAATGATCTCTGGACATCAACCTGCGAGTGCCTGGGCACTCCTATATGCACACCCGGTGAATTGGATAGCGATGCCGACGGAGTTTGTGATCTTGAAGATCAGGATGATGATAATGATGGTATACTTGATGAAAATGAAACGATCTGTAATCTTGCCCTGACAGACCTTGATATGTATGGTGATGCCATAGTCAATGTTGAATCCAATAAAATAAATCTTAATGCTTATAATGCCTGGCGAAGTTCCTACTCTACCGATACCTTTTCTTTGCCTTTGCATCTCGAATTCAAAGCAGACATCAGCCATTACAAAATGATAGGTTTCTTACCCCTCAGACATGTTGAAAGAACCGGTAGTCATGAAGATGCTGCTTATAAATTATATGTTCACACAAACGGACGTATTTATGGTAAATTACCCACTCAATGGACATTTAATGCACCAGAGATAAATGGTAAACTGATTGAAATGGATATAGACCTCAATGGAAATATCAGCATAAAAGTAGAGGGTGAAGAGGTATACGCTGGCATAGCTCCTATAAGTGATTATAAACTGGCAGTAACCAGTAATAACGGTGGTAGTTTTGACGAACTCGTTATTACTCACGGACAAATACCATGCATAATTCAGGAAATTGACAGCGACGGTGATAATATTCCTAATCGACTTGACTTAGATAGTGATAATGACCGCTGTGTAGATGCTTTTGAAGGAAGTGCCGACTTTGATTTAAATGATATGGATGGCGATGGCCGACTAACCGGAAGCATTGATCTCAATCAGGGAAGCACTATTTATGGACTTCCCCTTGTAGCAAATACTGGCCAAGGGCTTGGAGAAAGCACAAATACTTATTCTCCACTCATCGATACAAGAGCTTGTCTTTGCATTGCCGCTAATAATCCGATAGACAGCGACAATGATGGTCTTTGTGATGATATAGATGTATGTGATAATATACCCGACAACCAAATCGGTACGCCTTGTGACGATGGAGATAATACGACCACTAATGACATCTGGACTTCCAACTGCGATTGTGTTGGTATTACAGCATGTACACCAAGCGATCTGGATACGGATCTCGACGGTATTTGCGATCTTGAAGATCAGGATGATGATAATGATGGTATTGCCGACAGAGATGAAATGCTTTGTAGTATTCCATTAACTGATTTCTCTTTTTATGGTAATGCTATAGATAGTGTTGGTATCACGTCTATCATGCTGACGAACAATAATGGATGGAGAAGTTCTTATTCCTCCGATATACTTTCTTTACCGCTACACCTCGAATTTCCTGCCGATAATAGTACTCATAGAATGATAGGTTTTCTACCAATTGATTATCCAGAAGTAGTAAATAACTGGAATGATGGTGCATACAAATTATATGTTCATACAAACGGTACTCTTTATAGTAAATTACCAGAACAATGGACATTCACCCAAGCTGGTATAAGTAATAAACTTATCGAAATGGATATAGACCTCAATGGGAATGTAAGTGTCAAAATGGATGGAACTGTAATTTATACAGGAACTGCTCCTGTAAGTGATTATCGCATTGCTGTAAGCAGCCATAGTGGTGGCAGCTTTAACGATGTAGCCATTACCTACGGGCAACTTCCCTGCATTAACTCAGATATTGACTCAGACGATGATGGCATACCCAATCGCCTGGATTTTGATAGTGATGGTGATCTATGTGTAGACGCATTTGAAGGTGATGCTGAATTGGGGCTGAATGATATGGATGATTTTGGGAAATTATTAGGCGGCGTAAATATGACTCCAGGAAGTGACACCTATGGCATTCCCTTATCTGCCGGAAATGGACAAGGTGCTGGCGAAAGTGCCAGTGCTTCTTTTCCCGTCATTGAACTAAGAGAATGTATGTGCATCGCTTCCAATAATCCAACAGACTCAGATGCGGATGGCACCTGTGATGCTATAGATATTTGTGATAACATGTCAGATGCCCTCATCGGTACAGCTTGTGATGATGGCGATGCTTGCACCGTCAATGATGTATGGACGAATACTTGCGAATGTAAAGGCATCTTCATGGATGCAGATGGAGATAATGTATGTGATTTTATAGATACTTGTCCAGATTTTGACGATGGTATTGATATAGATGCAGATAATATACCCGATTGCCTGGATGCTTGTATTGATTATAACCAAAATGGCATTTGCGATGATATAGAAATAGGCTTTTCTGATGATGAACTCTATGTTTATACCAATCGCCGAAGAGGTTATTATGAACAGCCATTTGATTTACAACTTCTTTGCAGTGACCCTAATGCTTCTATTTATTATACAATAGACGGCTCTGCACCTGCCGATACAAGTTTACTTTATGATGGTAGCCCTATTCTAATAGATACAACTACGGTCGTCAGGGTTATTAGCTACGTCCCCGGAGATACTTCCAAAGTGGTTACTTTCAGTTATCTGTTCGCTGATTACATGCTTCAGCAAGTCAATGAAGCTCCAGATTACCCTACAGATATGGAAATTGATAATAGTGTAAAAGCGCATCCATATTATGAAGAGCAATTAACAGATGCCCTACAAGGCTTACCTACGGTTTCTATTGTCATGGACATAAACGATTTTAATGCCTTTTATTATGAAAAAGAAATCCAAAGTCCGCTGAGTATTGAACTGCTTTATCCTGATGGTACCAACTATCAGCAAAATGGAGGAGTGGAAAGTTATGGTAACTCTACTTTCAATCAAGCTAAAAAGAATTTTCGTTTCCTTTTCAAAGAAGAATTTGGCGAAAGTAAATTCCGATATCCGATCTTTGGTGAAGATGCCGCAGGTAGTTTTGATTACTGGGTACTCAGAGCTGGCGGACAAGAGACGACCAATCGTGGCGGAGCTCAAAACCTCAACGATCAGGTCTTTAGAGATTTACAATTGATTACTAGTGGTTCAGCTTCACACGGCGACTTTTTCCACGTTACCGTCAATGGCAGATATTGGGGCGTATATAATGCCGCAGAACGTCCACAAAAATCTTTTGGAGAATCCTACTTTGGGGGTGACAAAGATGATTGGAATACCATGAAAGGAACCTGTTGTGATGTAAATGAAAGAGCTATTGACGGCGATTTGCAGACTTACGATAATCTACTCAACAACATCAACAACCTCGACTCCGCTGCCAAATATCTCGACATTGATCATTATATCAATTACGTCATGATTAATAATTATGGACCACATGGCGACTGGAGAACCTGGAATACTTATGCCGTTGATAATCCCAAAATAGGAGAACCGATCCGATTCTTCATTTGGGATGCAGAACCCTCAATGGCAAGCGACTGGTATTATGTAACAAGAGATACCAGAACAGTAGATATGAACGACATCTACGACCCACTCGCAGCCCAACTCGAATTTAGAGTAAAAACTGGTGACCAGATGGAATGTAATTGTTTCAATGAAGGTACTATGACGCCCCAAAAGGTTAAAGACCGTTATCAGTATTGGTTTGATAAAACAGAAAAAGCCTTTCTTTGGGAAACCGGACGCTGGCAAGATATAAGTACTTATGATAGATTTATCAATTACAGAGACCGTGTATTCGATCACATTGATGCAAGAACAGATACACTGATTGTCCGGTATCGCGAAGCCGAACTATATCCGGCTATTAATGCTGTTCAGTTTTCTCAATACGGTGGCACAATTCCAGATGGCTTCCAATTAACGTTGAGCAATCCCAATCCGGACGGTACGATCTATTATACCACAGATGGCAGTGACCCTCGTCTTAAAGGGGGAGGTATTTCACCTGCCGCCCAGATATATAACGGAAATATTTCGGTTGATGGTGTTGTTACTATAAATGCCCGTGTAAAAAGCGATACCATATGGTCGGCTATGTGTCCAAGAATATTCTACGGCACTCAGAATTATCAGGACGTTGTTATCAATGAGATCATGTACCATCCTGACAGCCTGTGTGCAGCAATAGATGCTACAGAGTTGGATTATATTGAATTACTGAATACTGGTACAGAAACCGTTAACCTCACCAACTGTAGCTTTAAGAATGGGATTACTTTTGACTTTCCTTATTCTACAGAAATACAACCCGGTAGTCTGCTGGTATTGGCAGAGAACAGTGCTGAGTTTGAAGCAGCATATGGTTTTTCCCCTTTCGGGCAATATAAAGGCGGGCTCAGCAATGATGGAGAAAGACTGCTCTTAGCAGACCCATTTGGTAATGTTATGGACTCCCTGACTTATAATGACAAAAATCCCTGGGACGAAGACCCTGATGGAAATGGACCTTCCTTAGAACTCCTTGACCCATATGCTGATAATAATAATCCCGTTAATTGGTTTCGTTCTGATAACAACTGTGGTACGCCCGGGCAAGCTAATAGTCGGGTATGTACCAGCACTGCTGAAGCTGTTGTCATTAATGAAATCAACTACAACTCCAATAATGACGGTTTTGATCCCGGTGATTGGGTAGAGTTATATAACCCTAATGCCACAGCAGTCGATATTTCAGGCTGGACTTTTTATGACAATAGTAATGAATTTATCATACCGGTCGGCACCAGCATTGAACCGGATGATTTCTTGATTATTGTAGAAGATGAAACTATATTTAGTACTTCTTTCCCCCATTTAGAGCCAGACCAGTACCTCGGTAATTTTGTCTTTGGTTTAAGCAATAAAGGCGAACGAATCAGCCTTTTCGATGAAAATAAATGTCTCTCAGATTATGTGGTCTTCAATGATAAATTACCCTGGGATACTATCCCTGATGGAAATGGACCTTCACTTTCTTTAATTGAACCTGATCTGGATAATACTGAATCAGGATCATGGGAAGCTTCTTCTTATATCAACTCTGCTTATGGTACTCCCGGACGCCCTAATGTTCCTTGTCCAGAAAGCACTGTTATTATTCCAGCTACTGTATGTGCAGGTTTCCCAGTGAATATTACCATTGACAGTCTATACTCCAGAATGAGTTTGAACTGGATACTGTTCGGTGCCAACCCGCCTAGTGCCACTACTGATAGTGTACAGTTGGTTTGGAATACACCAGGAACTTATAATATTCAATTGGTATCCAGTTATTTTGAATGTACTAAAATTTATACACAACAAGTCACGGTAGAGAGTTGTAATGAACCACCTGTTGCTAATAATGATAGTTTTGTTATCAAAGAAGATAATGCTTTAAATGACGTCACCAACCTAAATGATAGTGACCCTGATGGCGACAATCTTGTATGGAATACTACTCCAGTTACCTCACCTTCAAATGGTTCTCTAAGCATCAACATAGACGGAACATTCACTTATACACCCAATCCGGGTTTTATCGGTAATGATAGTTTTGAATACGAAGTCTGCGATGATGGCAGTCATACTCCACTATTTATATATAACGGACAAGTCAAATCAGGCGAGGATGATGTAGAAGAATTGGCTGCTGATGGTTCTATAAATACTGGTAGTGGCGATCTGGATCTTATGGATGATGATGGACAAGTTTATTCGGCTGTCGGAATTAGATTAACCAATATTAATGTCCCCGCAAATGCTATTATCACTAATGCTTATTTTGAATTTGTAGCCGATGAAAGCAATAATCAGGCAACGTCTTTGACGATCAGTGCAGAAGCTGTTGGAAATGCAGCTTCCATACCTGAAAGCCCGTTTGCGCTAAGCAATAAAATAAAAACCGCTGCTACCGCCAACTGGCCCAATATACCTAACTGGACGGCAGGAAATACCTATATCAGCGATGATATTAGCCCTGTCGTACAGGAGATCGTAGCAAGAGCAGATTGGCAAAGTGGAAATGCCATGACTTTCATCTTTGAAGGTACAGGTACACGTACACCGGAAACCTATGAAGGCGGTGCTTCTGTAGCGCCTAAACTTATTGTCAATTACCAGCTTTCAAACAGTAATTTCAGTACTTCTATGTGCGATCAGGCTATCGTTTCTATTGAAGTAGAGCCAGGATGTATACAATTTGATATAGCCGCTTTTCTCCAAGGGCCTTTTGATACAACTACAGGAACAATGTATACCGACCTTAATACACTCAGAGGTTTATTACCTGGTCAAACGCCTTTAAGCGGCATTGCTTCACCTACTACTCCCGGGCAACCTTATAATACTAGCCCCTGGAATTACAATGGTACGGAAGGACTAAGCTGGACCGATGCTAATTATACCGATGACATCGTAGACTGGGTCTTGGTATCTACCCGAACTGACATAAATAAAAGCTCCGAAGTTGGTATGGCAGCAGGTCTTTTAACTCAAAATGGTACTATTAATTTCATTGAAGGTTGTGCTTTGGAAAACATTGGTTTGGACTCGGTATACATTGTTATAGAACATAGAAATCATATAGGCATTATGACACCTCAGAAAGTTTCCATCGTCAATAAAACACTAAGCTGGGATTTCAGATATTCTGATAGTTACAAAGATGCTACAAGCTACGGGCAAAAAGAAATACTGCCTGGTACCTGGGTTATGTTTGCAGGAGATGGCGATCAGTCGGATTTTCCAAGTTTCGATATAAAAGGTACTGATAAAACACTATGGCTGAATAATAATGGTATTTTCCAACAGTATGAAATTTCTGATTTCGATCTGAATGGTGATGTCAATGGCGCTGATAAAGTACTTTGGTTTGAGAATAATGGAGTGTCGTCGAGGGTGCCTAAATAACCGATTATACTCCGTTTTCAACTGAAAAATCAATAATGATGAATTTTAAGATATTTTTGTTTGTTCTTGGAATCCTTTTCATTCATGGTCAAACAGTCAATGCACAATGTGCAGCAGGAGCTTTGGACAGTGACCTCGATGGTGTATGTGATATACTGGATCAAGACGATGACAATGATGGAATACTGGATGTAAATGAATGGGAAAGCTCAGTTATAGCGCCACATTCTACAAATCCAAACTATATCAACAGTGGTTATTATCCGGGGCTTAATAGCCCTCAAATGTCATCCCCTACTTCCTGGTCGACTCCGGCAGCTAATAACACACATTATGTCGGTATGTTACTTGATGTTCCTGGTCGGCTTATCAGTGTTTCTACCAAAGGGCGAGGCAATTATGACCAATGGGTAACTACTTATCTCCTTGAAGGTACTAAAGATGGCACCAACTGGCAGGCTATAGGAACATATAATGCCAATACCAACAGAGATAGCACAGTCATCAATACGATCTCAAATACAGACAATGACTGGTTGGGCATACGCATTAATCCACAAACATGGCTGGGACATCCTTCAATGCGTTTTGAAATTGAAGTTGCTTATAATGATTTTGACAAAGATGGTATCATCAATTCACTAGACTCTGATAGTGACAATGATCTTTGTGGTGATGCTTTTGAAGGAAGTGCAGCATTAAGCATCAATAATATTAATGGCTCAGGCGCTATTACAGGAGGGGTAGATATGAACGCCGGAAGCCCAAACTATGGCGTACCGCTAGCCGTCGGAACAGGACAACAAAAAGGCACTGCTTTCAACAAAGACAATTTACCTGATAGCCGGGAATGTCTCTGCATTGCTGCTAACGACCAAACCGACACAGACAATGACGGTATTTGTAATTTGGCTGATTTGGATGATGATAATGATGGAATCCCGGATGACCAAGAAAAATTTTGTGCCGTATCTCCTCTTGATAGCTACAGCTACTATGGTAATGCAGATTCGATAGTCTTAGAAGATCTCATTCTACTTACTGCCAGAAGTGGTTGGCAAGGCTCATATTCGAATGAAACACTAAAACTCCCTATACATCTATCATTTACAGCTCCTTCAGGAGTTAATTTTATGATCGGATTCTTGCCTCTAAACAGCATAGAAAAAATAGACAACTGGAATGATAGTGCTTATAAAATACATTTGAATCCTTCTTATGGTTATGGCAAGTTTCCAAATGCATGGGATATAGCTCAAATTTCTTACGAACTAGATGATATTTTTGAATTGAAAATTGAGCTGGATGGAACCCTAACCATGCTACAAAATGCAAACCTTCTTTATACAGGTATGGCCCCCATTACAGACTATAAACTAGTGATTAATTCAGGCAACAGTGGTATTATAAAAAATATCAATCTGAAGCAAGACATAGAAAACTGCCCATATATGGATACCGACAATGACGGGCAGCCAGATTATCTTGATTTGGATAGCGACAATGACGGCTGCCCCGATGCCGCCGAAGGCAGTGGTGGGTTTACGCTTAATGATATGACTGGCACAGGAGCATTGACTGGCAATATTGATAATGTCTCTAGTAGTCAAACCTATGGTGTACCTTTAATTGCGGGAACAGGACAGGAGATAAACCTCAGCCAAACCGCCGATGAACTTCCTAATGATGTATCATGCCTTTGCGTAGCAGCCAACAACCCTCAGGATAGCGACAACGACGGCACATGCGATGAAATCGATAATTGCGCCAATTTTGATGATGCCTTAATTGGAACACCTTGCAATGACAATGACGCATGCACAGAAAATGATATATGGCTGAATAGTTGTGAGTGCAAAGGTACATTGACTTCCGCTGCATGTGGCCATTCTCCTTTAATGATTAGCGAAATCATGTATCACCCGCAGGAATTGGATTCACTTTACCCCCTTTATGAAGATAGAGAAGATGCTGAATTTCTTGAAATTTGGAACAGTGGTACAAGCTCAATTGATGTTTCTAATTATACCTTGGACGGCGTATCGTACTGTTTTCCTCCCGGAACAATTCTATCTCCTGATCAACGAGTCGTGTTGACCAAAGATGCAACGATTTTTCAAAATGTATTTGGACTTACTCCTTTTGATGTTTATGAAGGTAAACTTTCCAATTCCGGTGAAAAAATACAGCTTTTTGATAATGAAGGCATCAAGTTACAAACTGTAGATTATTCTGATCACCATCTTTGGCCCACTATTGCTGATGGTATGGGACATTCCATCGAATTAGTTTCTGCATATGGCGATACCGAAGCCTATCATAATTGGTTCGCTTCAAAACACCCTGACGGACATACAGCTGGCACCCCCAATAGTATTCATCTTTTTGGTGATTACCCAGGTATTGATTCGATCCGTGTAGATGACACACAACCCGACCCCGGACAGGTGGTTAATATCACCGCCTGGGTAGTAGGTGCAACCTCAATATCTCTGGAATATCGTATCAATTTTGGAATAACTCAAAGCATTACAGCCAATATCAGCAATGGTGTAGCCAATTTTACTTTGCCTGCATTTACAGCAGATGATATTATACATTACGTTGTAAAAGCACACAATTTGGTGGGCACATTCACCATGCCACGTGTCGACGACACCATGCCTGCCTATGCTTTTATTGTCAATGACCCCAATCGTTCACCGTCTAATTTCCCTGTTCTCAACTGGTATTATGATTCATTCACTGCGAATGATGAATACACAACCTTAGAATATAATGGCAGTGCTATTACCAACACTTATTCGTGGTGGAGACGGGGTAAGCACTGGCGACTCGAATTTCCCAAAGGACATAAATTTGAAATGCCCGGATTTTCGACCATGCCCATAAGCGATCTCCAACTCAATCGCCCCGATCATGGTTTCAGTTGGTGGGTAAATGGAACCATGGCACGAACAACTGTTTACACAGATATTATTTCCGAACAAGGCGAACCAAAAATGGATGCCTTTAATGTAAGGGTAGATGAAAATGGCGAATGGGGCAAAATATGGACATATCTATCCTGGCCGAATGGCGACTGGCGAGAAGCTGTTGGTATTGATGATGGGCATGAATATTACAAATTCCCCTCTACTGAAGTAACAGGCACCCCAAATCCTGAAATAAAACACCCTGAAGGAGGAAGCGATGAAGCGGTATGGGAGGCATTGCTACTCAAAGACAGCACCGAAGCTATACTCATGGATTTATACGACATCCCACGAATGGTCAATTTTATGGCACTCTCTACCATAATATGCCATTGGGATGCAGGGCTAAAGAACTTTTATATGCATAGACATCCTAATGGCAGATGGGAAGGCGATATTTGGGATGTAGATGCTTCGCCACGTACAGGTATAGATTCTATAGAAGTCGACTGGTGTAAATGTGGAGAAATGCCACGCCAGGGAGACTTAACAAGACCTGATGGCAGTTTTGTACCCGGTCCTTTGTTCGGAGAAAATGGTAATTCTGGTAATACATTTGCTGTACCTCTACTCGAAACATCACCTCGTGTAAAAGCTATGTATCACCGACGCATACGCACACTGATTGATATTTATTTCGCCCCAGGCGAATTGATTGGCAGGGTATTAGAAGAAGCCAACCCCACCGACCCGGATATTGACTCTACTGCAAATCTTTATGCCATTCAGTTTGAAGGAAGTGGTTATCTAAATGATATAACAGAAACTCAACAAAATATATATGTACATTACCCCGAATGGCAATTAGCTACTTATGATACACTTTCTGGCTTTCCGGCATCCGCTACAGGACTAACCGACATCGTTATTAATGAAATACAATATGCGCCTGGTGGTGGAGATCAGGAGGAGTTTATTGAACTATACAATAATAACAATGAATCCGTTGATATAAGCAATTGGGAACTCGAGGGTGTCGGCTTGACCTTTCCTTATGGTACGGTCATTCTTCCCAATGATTTTCTTGTGGTCGCTTCCTGGTCGCCTAGCTTTATTGATAAGTATGGCTCCGGCAAATACGTAGCTGCCGATTTTGAAGATGCCCGACTCAATAATTCGGGAGAAACCATCCGCCTGCTCAAACCCGATGGAACCATAGAGGATGAAGTCACCTATGAACAGACAGGCTGGAAACAGGCACATGGCGGCCCATCGCTGGAACGTATAAATAGCAATGCGCCTTCAGATGATCCTGCTAATTGGGCGCCATCTGCGGCTCCCTTTGGCACACCTGATGCGCCGAATAATGCTGATACCAATGCCGATTATCCGCCCGTAGCTATGCTCTCAGATATTATCATTAATGAAATCATGTATCACTCAGATACACTCAATGGGCTTTCAGGAGCAAACCTCGATTTTATAGAAATAAGAAATAATGAGAGTACTCCTGTAGATATTTCAGGCATACAGATTAAAGGTATTGACTACACTTTCTCCGATCAGACCATCTTACAGCCCAACGAAATTATTGTCATCGCAGCAGATATTCATGCTTTTAATATCAAATACGGATTCATGCCTTTTGATGTTTATGATGGCAAATTGGAAAATAATGGGGAAACCATTGAAATTATATCCACCACAGGCTATAGTATTGATAAAGTTACTTTTGACGATAAAAATCCCTGGGATGAAGCACCTGATGGTACTGGATATTCTCTGGAATTATTGAACCCACTTTTCGATAATACAGATATATTAAATTGGTTTCGCTCTGACAATACAGGTGGTACACCAGGCGAAGAAAATTCACGAATATGCAATGCGACAGCTTCTCCGATTGTTATCAATGAAATCAATTATAATTCGAATAATGATGGCTTCGATCCTGGTGACTGGGTAGAATTATATAATCCTAATAGTACAGCAGTTGATATCTCAGGCTGGACTTTTTATGATAATACTAATGATTTTATTATCCCTTCAGGAACTAGTATTGCCCCTAATGACTTTCTGATTATTGTGGAAGATGAGAATATGTTTGGAACTTCTTTTCCTCATTTAAATAATGATCAATTTTTAGGCGATTTTGTTTTCGGACTGAGCAATAAAGGCGAACGAGTCAGTCTTTTCAATGAAGATAAATGCTTGTCGGATTATGTTGTTTTTGATGACAAATTACCTTGGGACACCATTCCTGATGGTAATGGACCAACCTTATCACTCATTACAACCGACCTTGATAATGTGTTGCCTGAGTCATGGGAAGCCTCCTCTAATATCAACTCAGCATACGGAACACCAGGACGCCCGAACACGCCTTGCCCGGAGAGTTATATTATAGCTCCCAGTACTGTATGTGCAGGTTTTCCGGTTAGTATCGCAGTAGATAGCATTTATCCCCGAATGGAACTCACCTGGTCTTTATTTGGCGCCACCCCTTCCTTTATCAATGCTGATAATATAGAGCCTGTATGGAGTACCCCCGGAACTTATAATATTCAGTTAATTAGTAGCTACTTTGAGTGTACTAAAATTTATACACAACAAATTACTGTGGAAGCTTGTAATGGGGCACCTATTGCTTTAGATGACAACTTTATAACAATAGAAGATACCCCTTTAAGTGACAATATCAACAATAACGATAGTGACCCTGACAATGATGCGCTTATCTGGAATACAACACCAATTATACCTCCTGCTAATGGTTCGCTAAGTCTTAATACAGATGGCACCTTCACTTATACTCCCAATCCTGGTTTTATTGGTAATGACAGTTTTGAATATGAAGTTTGCGATGTCTCTGACTATAGCCCTCCATACACATTTACCCAAAGAGTTCGAGCAGGCTCAGATGATGTAGAAGAGTTGTCTACAGATGGTTCGATCAATTTCGGTAGTGGCGATCTGGATCTTATGGACGACGACGGAACGGTATATTCGGCGGTAGGTATCAGAATGACCAATATCCATATTCCTCAAAATGCTGTAATCACTGATGCTTATCTTGAATTTGTAGCTGATGAAAATAATAATGAAGCCACTTCTTTAAATATTATGGCAGAAGCAAGTGGCAACGCTGCCCCTATACCTAATACCACATTTGCCTTAAGCAATAAAATAAAAACCGCAGCTTCTGCTAATTGGTCAAATGTCCCTGTCTGGACCGCCGGAAACACCTATATCAGTGAGGATATTAGTCCTGTCGTACAGGAAATCATTAATAGAGCTGATTGGCAAAGTGGCAATGCCATGACCTTTATTATACAAGGTACGGGTACCCGAACACCCGAAACATTTGAGGGCGGAGCATCTGTCGCGCCAAAACTGATTGTTAATTATCAACTTTCCAATAATCTGATCGATATATCACTATGCGATCAGGCTGTGGTCAATATAGAGGTCGAATTAGGCTGTGTAGACTTTGATTTGTCTGTTTTCCTTGAAGGCCCCTTCAACCCGTCTACAGGAGAAATGATAAGTGACCTTAATTTGCTCAGAGGCTTACTCCCCGGACAAACACCAGGCAGTGCACTTACATCTCCAACTCCTTCGGGGCAACCTTATAATATAAACCCATGGAATTATTCGGGTACAGAAGGAATCGACTGGACAGATGCTAATTATGATGATAATGCTATAGACTGGATACTCGTTTCTACTCGTACGGAACTCGACAAAAACACCCAGGTTGGTATAGCAGCAGGCATCTTGAATAAAGATGGAAGCATAGATTTTCAGGAAGGTTGTCCGTTGGAAAGTATAGGCTTAGATTCGGTTTATATTATTATAGAACATAGAAATCACATGGGTATTATGACACCTCAAAAAGTACCTGTTATTAACAATTCATTGTCCTGGGATTTTAGATATTCAGACAGTTATAAAGACGTCACAAGTTACGGACAAAAAGAAATACTTCCCGGTACCTGGGTTATGTTTGCCGGAGATGGAGATCAATCAGATTTTCCAAGCTTTGATATAAAAGGAACTGATAAAACATTATGGCTGGATAATAATGGTATTTTCCAACAGTATGAAATTTCTGACTTTGACCTGAATGGTGATGTCAATGGTGCAGATAAAGTGCTTTGGTTTGAAAATAATGGAGTATCGTCGAGGGTGCCTAAATAGAGAAATATTTAACACGGCAACCTTTAGGCTTTCGTTACGTCTAATTAAGTAAGGAATGAGGAGAAAATAAATTTAC
>JAHDFX010000373.1 GCA_020627965.1 Saprospiraceae bacterium
TCTATAATAATTAGCATTTTCTTATCCAATGGACTAATGTGTTCTTTGAGTGTCCGAATAAATCCTTCTCCATACTTCAGGTAAAAACTAATAAAATTGTCTTTGCGCTCCTGCAAACCCCGGTTTGGGAAAAGCTTATCCTTGATCCCTTTTATCCGATTAATGTGGGTTTCATGTTGGCGTTTTTCTGCACGAAGCAGCTTTGCTCCTAGTTGCTGAATGCTTTTTAGGTTTTTAGCCTGCTCTGCGAGTACCGTTTTTTCTAAGGCATTATCAATACTTTTTGCTTTTTTCAGGATTTGCTGAAAAATGCTTTCCAGCTCTTTTCGTTCTTTATTTAAATCAACTTCTTCTTTTGTATTTTGCTTTACAAAGTAAGTAATCAGTTCATCTTCATCTTTGAAAAGTTCTTCTACTGTAAGTCCTAATTGTTTTATTTTTTTATGTTGACCAGCATTGATCCACATAACAGATGCTCTACGGATTAACATGGGAAAAGGGACATTAAAGTACTCAAACTGTGCCTTGCGTTCTAGCCAGTATGCCAACTCTCCACCACCACCAATGTAAGCAAGATTAGGAAATAAGACTTCCTGATACAATGGACGCATCAGCACATTAGGACTAAATCTTTCAGGGTATTTATCCAGTTCTTTTAGAATTTCTGTCTCTGAAAATTTAATGTCGGTATTCAAAACAAGGTAATTACCCTCCTCTTCAATAATTCGCTCACGAATACCCTTTTGCATGTAAAATAGATTGATCTCTCTGGGCTTCGCTTGTGCTTTAAAACCTGATTTTTCAAGCTCTGAAATGGTTTTATTGACGATAGAAAAAGTAGTTTTTTCTAATATTTCTTGTTTCATATAATCCTTAAATAAGGACTTCGCTTCATGCGAATTAGTAATAAAAATAACTAAACCGTATTCCTGAAACAATTGATTGACCAGATAAAAAGTAGCTTCATCTAAGGTGTTATGTCCAGCATAAGCATCATGCATAAGTTGATAGACTTTCTGAGTATTATCAGATTCACCTAAAATGTTTTTCAACTCTTCTAACACAGGCAAAATACCCGCAGTAGACATTTTCCCTACTGAACCCTTTTCGTTATTCTCCCAGCTTAAGGTTTTGTCAAATAAGTTGAAATGATTGATCTCCTCAAAATCATGATCTTCACTACCCATCCAGTATACAGGCACAAATTTATATGTTGGATAAGCCTTTGAAAGCTCTTCGGTGAGGTTGATGGTGCTGAGTATTTTGTAAATAAAATACAATGGGCCAGTTGCCAGACTTGGTTGATGACCAGTAATGATGGTAAAGGTGTTCTCGTCTTCTAGTGCTTTTATATTATCATGAACCAATCTGGTAGTTTTGATGTACTCATACTGTTTTTTAAATAACTCAGCCAACATTTTCCGAGCAATTTTTTGTTGCTTCTTCAAACGAATAACTTCCTTAAAGCTGGATAACTCCGTTTGGTGAGTATAGAAGGGGCGTAGTGATTCGTCTTCCAATACATAAGCCTTATCACGGCTGGAAAATTGAGGGACTTTGTCGTATGTTAACTGGATAGTTTGCAGATCATTCATGGTGTGCAAAGGTAATTTTTTAAGATTAGGCTACCAAGAAAAAGAAGTACACTTAGGAACGTTCCTTAGTCTGCCTAATGTCTTTATAGAACAAAGCTATAAACCACACTACATTTCCAATGTCACTCATCACTATGAATACGTACACGGTAATGGTTATCGTCATTGCTTCCTATGTTCATTTGATTTTGGCTGGCTATATGGCGTAAAGATAAACGCCGAGAATATCGGAAATAAGTGCTTTTTCGGAATTCTGATAAAACTAAACTCTATCATGAATAGTTCCCTCTTTTAGCCTAAGCGAACTTCCAGACTTATTTCTGAATTTAGCAACTATTTCGGCAGTAATTGAAAGGGCAATTTCTTCTGGTGATTCTGCACCAATCTCCAAGCCTGTAGGACTAAAGAGATAATCAATTTCGGACAGGTCAGTATCTAAGTCATTTTGCATTTTGATAAAACGCTTTTTGGGACCCAACATGCCTATATATCCTGGCTTTTTGTCAATAAAAATCGGTAATAGTTTTTTATCGTGATTATAATCGTGAGACATGAGTACAATAGCTGTGTAATCATTAACGTCCAGTTCTGCTGCCTGGCTATAATCCACGACCTGTTCTGCAATCTGATAGACCGACTTTGGTAGTTTTTTGGCTTTACCAACAACTGTTATTCGCCATCCTAATTGCTGACTAATCCCAAGCATAGCATGTATATCATAATTATCACCTACTATAATCAGCCGGGTTTCCGGTTTGATAAATTCTACCAGCAATCTTGCTGTACCTTCAGAAGTGTCGTGCTCAAAAGTCATTGGGCGCTTTCTGTTCAGCGTATGTCGAATCGATTCTTTTAGTTCATCAGCTTTAATGCCTGCAAAATCTTCTGTTATTTCTGTGCTTTGCAGCAATAAAGTACGACCAACTAATTCTTTCTGTTCTGCCCCAATGATCTTTAATAGAATATTCGGAACAGTATCATCCTGAATCTTTCTGAGCAATTCAATTTCATTAGAAGCATCAGCAGGATCAATAGGAGTAAACAATATCTCAATTCGCCCATTACATCCCAGTCCCACACCGATCTGGTTTTTATCGTCATCCATAGTATCATAGACAACCTTAGATGGGCTGTTATTATAAATAGCTTTTTGAGCACGTTTTAATGCATCTCCTTCGAGGCAGCCACCACTGATGCCGCCCGTCCAGATTCCATTGCTTTGCACTAACATTCTTGCCCCTATACGCCTGTAAGACGATTCTTCTACGTTCACTACAGCAGCCAAAGCCACCTTGACCTCATTATGGTTTGTGTTATCGTAAGCCCTTATAATCTTTCTGATCTCTTTCATCTTTACTTAGTCTTTAAAATCCCGTTATCTATCAAGACTTGAAAAGAATCTTCCATTGTTTTTTGTAAAGGGATAAAACTCATGTCCAATTCTTGCCTTATTTTTGAATTATCAGCCTTCCATTCTACATTGACATTATTACGAACAAATCTACGTGAAAACATTTTATTTACCATTGGGCCGACGATCATAAGCAACCATTTGGGTAAAGCTTTTTTAGGCAATGGGTAATCTTTCCCATACTTATCCCGCAAAACAAGTCCCATGTTGAGAAAATCAATATTATGGGCTGAAGTAATATAGCGTCCCTTAGCTTTCGGCGTAAAACCAGCCCGAGCAAACGTTCAAAAAATATTACCTAATGAAAAACTAAAGCGAATATCCTGATTGT
>JAHDFX010000374.1:0-890 GCA_020627965.1 Saprospiraceae bacterium
GCAATGGACTGAAAATCCATGTGTCCCTGGTTCGATTCCTGGAGGTACCACAAAATAAAAAAGCCACTTCGCAAGAAGTGGCTTTTTTATTTTGGACAAACTCTTAAGCACACTCTTATATGTCATCAACAATAGATAGCAAAGCGGCATTGATTTTATTCAGTGATAGTGAATAGTTTTCATTGGATATAATACCTATATTTTGTTCTCGACTAAGTCCATTAAACCGACTAGATTGTAAAATAATACTGTTGTCATCTAAGCCATTTTTCTGGCTATAGTTTAAGAGTAATTCAATAGCTTTTTTAGTTTTCCCTGTGGCTATGAGTTGTTTGACTTGTAATTTAATATCTGTATTATTGTTTGATGCTGGCTGTTGTGTGGTTTTTGCTGCCTTGTGTTTTTCTATCATTCTTTTCAAACCCTTAGTCACGTCTAGCCAGGCACTATCTCTGTCGTCCCATTTTGAAACCGGAATAGAGTTGGAAGGTAAAGCCTGAAAGGCACTTAGTTTTGAAGAACGTACATCAGAAGGTCTAACTCTTACAGGCATGATGGCGACTTCTTTTCTTTGTAGTCGATCAAAGGTTTCCTTAATTTCTACACGTTCGATATAGCCAGAATTCAAAAAGCTTGGGCTAATCAGAAAAATAACAATATCAGCCGCTTTTAATTCATTTTTAATCTCATCATCCCACAATTCACCTGGATCAATTCGGTCATCTGTCCACAAATCGATTGTAGCATTGCGTTTCATGGGGGATAAAAACTCTACTAGTTCTTCTTTGAAAGTTTTGTCTTTGTGAGAATAAGAAACAAAGATTTTTACGGGCTTAGACATAATGATGTGATATTAGTAAATAAGTTCTCGACAAATATATACATTTAAA
>JAHDFX010000374.1:900-3332 GCA_020627965.1 Saprospiraceae bacterium
AAAGATAATTGTCTTTGTAA
Source organism: Saprospiraceae bacterium (assembly GCA_020627965.1). Classification (GTDB taxonomy): domain Bacteria; phylum Bacteroidota; class Bacteroidia; order Chitinophagales; family Saprospiraceae; genus JAHDEO01. The sequence continues at coordinate 921 of JAHDFX010000374.1, forward strand.
ACAAAACAGTTTCCAAAAAATCACTATTTTCACCATCTATTAAAATAAAATAAGGTGAGCAAGCGTCAGAAAAAAAATAAAGGAAAAAATAAGGCTCAAAAGAGCAAACCTGTATCTACTCAACCTCGTAAAGCAGAGAATAGTTTTTGGAATAACAAAAAACTACATCTGGTTACACTAGGTGCTCTGGCAGCAGTATTGTATCTCTACACTTTAAACTGTGACTATACCTGGGATGATTCTATTGTTATCATTGAGAATGAGTTTACAAAGAGTGCGAATCTAGGTGGTATTTTTGGTAATGATACTTTCCGGGGCTTCTTTGGAGAAGATAAAAAACTGGTCGCAGGTGGGCGTTACAGACCGCTGACTCTGGCAATGTTTGCTATTGAATATCAAATCAGCAAAGCTCCTTTTATTGGGCATTTTTTCAATATTCTATGGTATGCACTGACGGGCATAGTATTGTATTTGCTGTTATTGAAAATGCTGAATCCGACGGAAAGACCAGAAAAACTGGAAGCCTGGTTTATCGCTTTTGCAGCAAGTTTATTATATGTTGCACACCCTATTCATACGGAGGCGGTATCCAATATAAAAGGACGGGATGAAATCATTACTTTACTTGGTAGCATAGCGGCTTTGTACTTTGCTTTACGGGCATATCATGAACAAAAAAGCCAATGGAGCATTGTTGCCGGAATATTGTTTTTTCTGGGCTTGCTGGCAAAAGAAAATGCCATTACTTTCCTTGCTATTGTCCCCTTGACGTTTTATTTTTTTACAAAAGCCAAAGTGGGCGATATTGTAAAACAAACTTTGCCTTTTATTGCGGCAGCAGTACTTTTCATGATAATCAGAACAGCAGTGATTGGTTTTGATATGGGCAGCGGCAGTGATCCAGACCTTATGAATAATCCTTTCCGAAAGCTGGTTGGCGGCACCTGGGTGGATTTTACACATGGCGAGCGAATGGCTACTATTATGTTTACGCTGGGCAAATATCTGCAATTACTTTTTGCACCATATAATCTGACTCATGATTATTATCCCCGTCAGATCGATATTATGACTTTTGCCAACTGGAAAGTACTATTATCTTTAGCAGCTTATATTGGAATGGGCGTGTATGCTTTGATGCGATTGAAAAAGAGAGATATTATCTCATTTGGTATTTTGTTTTTTATAATCACATTGTCTATCGTTTCCAATATTGTTTTTCCTATCGGAACAAATATGTCAGAGCGTTTTATGTTTATGCCTTCTGTAGGCTGGGCAATCGTGGTGGCTGCTTTATTGTGGCGCTTAGCGCAATATTTAAATAAACAACAAATCATTACGACAGACAAACTAAAAGCTTCCATAGCTGTTTTGGGTGTGATTGCGTTATTGTTTAGTGTAAAAACGATTCATCGCAATTTTGCCTGGAAAGATAATTTTACCTTGTTTTCAACGGATATAAAAACTTCGACAAATAGTGCAAAATTATTGAATGCAATGGGCGGCGAATTATCCAATAGGGCTATTCAGCCAGAATATGCGGCACAAAAAAACGAGATGTTGGTGCAGGCTAAAGATTACCTAACCAGAGCTTTAAAAATACATCCTACTTATGCCAATGCTTATCTGATAAGAGGTAATGTAAATAATTACCTGCGACAATATGATGCTGCTGTACAAGATTATAATTATGCTATAGGATATAAACCAGGCTATGTAGAAGCCCGAAATAATCTGGCGATTACTCATCGTGATGCAGCAGCTTACATATTAGAGCAAAAAGGCGATGTGACGAAAGTTCCCAGACATTTGGAAAAATCAATAGAAGGCTTTTTGAATTTGCAAAAAGAAAAACCTGACTTTCCTAAATTAGAAGAAAATATAGGGCAGGTGTATCGTTACATGGGCAGGTATCATGGAGAGATCAATCTGGATGCTCCCAGAGCGATAGGCAGCTTGCTAAAAGCTAAAAAATATCTTAAAGATGATGATGAAACCTTGCGCCTACTAGCATTGGCATATGGAGTGGAAGGCAGACATGATAAGACTATTGAGACTTTAAATCAGTTATTAAAGAAAAACCCTGGCAGTGGTTTGTTGCATCTCAATTTGAGTACAGCTCATGCTTTAAGTGGCAACGCGCAAAAAGCGGCTGAATATCGTCAGAAAGCTTATCAGTTAGACCCTAATCTTCGGAAATAGACCGCTCGCTTTGCTCACTGCGAGAGGCGAGAAGAGAGACCGTTCGCAGGCTCACTGAGAGAAGAAGAAACGAACCTGTAGGATAAATCTTACAATTGGAATATTCAAATGTCAATAACACAATAACACAATAACACAATAACACAATAACACAAGGGAGTGTTCAAAAAAGTGTGTCAGCAAAATTACTTAAATTAGTAAAAAAACTGA
>JAHDFX010000111.1 GCA_020627965.1 Saprospiraceae bacterium
TCAAATGACATTAGGTCTTAAACGAATGCGGAGCATTCTCAATATCAATACGGAGCATTGTATTATTACACCATATAAAATACTATAAAATGAAAACATACTTTACTTTATTACTCTATCTATTTGTAATCAGTCACTTATCGGCACAAACAATACCGAATAGCGATTTTGAAAATTGGACTACAGTTGATTATCCGCTATTATCCGGCTGGACAACTTCCAATGAATTTTTTGTCAACATAGAGGGCGATGCCATTAAAGTAGAGCCTAGTACAGTCAGTCAGTCAGGTACTTTTGCTGTTAGTATAGGTACTGCATTTATGGGTTTTGCAGGAATGCCTACTCCGGGTTTTATAGTCAATGGTACACTTAATGCTTTCGGGAATTTATCGGCGGAAGAAAATATACTGAAAGCAGGAACACCTTTAAATCAAAAAATAACTGCCTTGAATGGTTATTATACCTATGAAAATAACGAAAATGATTCGACTACAGTAACGGTCATTCTAAAACGTTATGATTTTACTGCCGATACTATTATGCAAGTTGGCTATGGAACAGCAAAATTGCGTCCGCAAGCAGATTATACGCCATTTAGCGTGCCTGTTCAGGACTTAATGCCAGGGGTGGAACCCGATTCTATTGTTGTTTATTTTTCTGCTTTCGATATTGAATTTACTGGTATAATTACCGAAATAGCGACCTTGAAAATTGACAACATTAGCCTGGTGCCTTTGACAAATACGGATGATGAAAACCCATTACAAGCGAGTCTTTACCCTAACCCTGCTAAAGACTTTATAGTATTGGAATCTGTTGGAGTGCAAGATGTACAGGTACAAATTTTCTCTGTATCTGGTCAGCTTATTCGGACTTTGGATTATCCCATATTACCTGCCACATGTCCAATAGATATAGCTGAACTGCCTGCTGGGAGCTATCTATTAAAAGTAGATAAAAACAGAGAAATGTTGTTTGGAAAACGATTCATTAAGGGGTGAGGAGTAAAGTCTACTAAATAAAGTGAAAATGGAAAAATTATTTGTTTATGGAACTTTGGGGCCTGGGCGACCAAACGAACACATCTTAAAAAAAATAGGTGGAAGTTGGAAAAGAGGATTTGTATGGGGGAAATTGTTTGAAGAAATTACCTATATTTCGTAGTTTTAAACAATTAGTAACTTCAAAGACGAACGCTTTATTGAGATTTATCTAAAAGTAACTCAAAAAAGATAGTTCTGTACAGGACAAAATCTATTTTCATAATATGTGTAGAACATATGGCGTACTTAACAGCACGCGAATCAAGGTTTAAAATATTTAGCTACCAACATGTAGTCCCTAAGGGACAGGGCTTTACAAGCAGTCTCGTTTCCGATAGGGATCGGAAGACAAAATATCGGTAGATTTAAATACATCCCTCATTTTCATGTGCCGTAGGTACAGCATATGACGAACCATAAATTGGATGTTGTCCTGTACATAGAAAAGATAGATGAAACGAAAGAAATTCGATTGGGAAAGTATTTATAAAGAAATTCCTTTTGACAATATGGGATGGTATCACCCACATCTAGATCCAGATTTAGAAAACTTCTTGAACGAATACCAAATTAAAGAAGGAACGTTTCTAGATATTGGTACTGGGGCTGGTAATCAAGCCATTGAACTTTTCAGGAAAGGATTTACAGTTGTTGGTACAGATGTTTCTAAGACAGCAATCGCCAAAGCGAAGAATCGATTCGCTAATTTCAAATTGGTGAAATTTATAGAAGATGATATTCTTAATACTCTTCGTAATTCGTAATTAACCTAGTTCATCTGATTAATTTTCAGCAACAGCTCCATTGTAGGAGAAAAATCTTCTCCGCTTTTCTGAGCATGCTTGATCGCTTTCTGCGCATATTTACGGGCATTATTCTGATCGCCTAATTTGTAATACAAAGCTGCTGCTGTATCTGTATTATAAAAATTACTTTCCATACCAACAGACATCAAAGCCCAACTTAAAGCTTTTTCCAGACGGGCATTATCATCGGCATACTCATAAAAACGCCAGGCATAAGAATTCAACTCCGACCAATTATTAGACGAATAAACATCCATATACTTTTCGACTGTAGTCATGTATTTGTCCTGGTCTTTTGCCATATCAAAATACATAATTCGGAACTCCATACTGTATTGCTCTGCCTGACCAGGGAAAGTACGCTGGAAAGTTTTATCTACCTCATCCAGAGAAAGCCTTGGACCATATCCACTAAATAATTTCTTGGAAATAGAGCTTTTCAATTGTTTATCTACAAGCTCTTTACCAAAAGCATTATTGAATATTTCACGATTATTCAGCACATATTCCATAGGCTTTTCATCGAAATCATCAGCATACTTCAAGAGAAACTCCATATTCTCATAAGTCGTCCAGTCCGATTGAGTGTCCAGATACTTTTCGGCCAATTTTGAATAAATACGATTCCCCGTCTCGAAACTGGCAACCGTATAATTTTTCAGCAATTCAGGACTTCTGTCGCCTTTATTATAAATAGCCGACAACCTTGTCCACTGACGCTTCGGGTCTAGTCCGGCTTTACCCAGTTCTATAAAACGCTCCGGTGCCTGAACGCCTGCACTGCGATGCACCAATTCGCCTTCTGGCGAAATAAACAAATAAGTAGGATAAGCATATACGCCAAACTGACGAGCCACAGCAGGTCCGTCGCCACGTTCCATATCCAGTTTGACATTGATGAAATTGGCATTATAAAAATCGCCTACACTAGCTTGAGAAAACACATCTCTGTCCATCATTTTACACGGACCGCACCAGGTCGTATAAGCATCGACGAAAATATAACGATTTTGTTCCTTGGCATTTGCCAAAGCAGTTTGCCAATTGTCTTTAGTGAATTCTATCTGCGCCGTTGCCAGCGAACTGATAAAAAGCAGGATAAGAAGAATAGTATTTTTCATGTTTATTTGTTTCAAGTTATGTACAACTTACTCACCACTCACCACTCACCACTCACCACTCACCACTCACCCTACTTAGTCGCTTCCTTAATTTTTCTTTGCAACAGATCGAATGTACGCGCTGCATTTTTATTCTTTTCCTTTTCTATCAGCGTAGCGGCTTTTTCCAATGTTTTTGTTGCCTGTGGATATTTTTTATTCATGTACTGGAGATTAGCTAAAGTCAGTACATACTCTAGTGTTCCGCCATTTTCTGCCGCTTTACCAGCCCATTGCATAGCTTTTGCCATCACTTTCGCATCATCTGCAAAATAATTGATAGCACGAGCTGCCAAGCCATGTAATTCCACCGCATTATTTTTACCAACAGCCTTTAGATACTTATCAGCAGCCTTTATAAATAGTGCCCCATTTTCGGTGCCTTCATAAAAAGCCAGATCACTTTCCAAAACAAAATTTCCTGGGTTTTTAATATTTGTAGTCATTTTTGTTTTAGCTTCTTCCAGCAATTCAACACTATTATATTTGATGGCTTTTTTTACCGTATTTTCACAAGCCTTTTTTATTCTATCATTGATCGCATCACCATTAACGGTCTTTGCAAGAGCATCTTTATTATCTATCAATAGTGAGAATAATCTTGAATCAGCTTCTGTGGCACACTGGTACAAAAACTTAAGATTTTCCTCTTTTTTCATATTTACGGAAAGTGGTTTTTGTGTTTTCAGGTATTCATTAGCCACCTTCAGTTTATTTTCTTTATTGGCTTTCGCCAATGCAATAGCATATTTGTACAATAATTCAGGACTACGATCGCCTTCCTCATATTTTTCGGCGAATTGTCCGCTATTATCAAAACGTTTTAACGCTTCTTCTCCCATTTTTATAAAAGCAGGAGCCGGTTTACCACCTTTATTTTTGTACTGCAATTCGCCAGAACCATTAACAAAAAGGAAAGTAGGAAAAGCATTTACACCATACTTAGAACGGATAGTACGTCCTTCGCCCTTTTCCATATCCATCTTCATATTGATAAAATTGGCATTATAAAATTCTCCAACTTCTTTCAGTGGAAAAATGTCTTTAGCCATGCGTTTACAAGGACCACACCAGGTCGTATAAGCATCTACAAAGATCAATTTATCTTCTTTTTCAGCTTTTTCAAGTGCTTCTTTCCAGCTACCTTCAAAGAACTCAATGCCTTCAGCCTGTAGCTGTACAGCACCTAAAACAAGAATAAGTAGAGCAGTAAATATGTTTTTCATGATATGATTGTGTTTTAAAATACTTCGTATTGGTTTTTTTATCGCCTAAAAATACGGCTATTTACTTTAACGGACTATACTTCGGTTTTGTTTTACTTCAATGCTCTGCATTGGCAACTTACTCACCACTCACCACTCACCACTCACCACTCACCAATAAACCACTCACCGAATATACACATGGCAAAGGCTGTGCCGAATACTTATCTTGTTATAGTTGAACAGTAAGTATAAAAGATTGGAAAGAAGGTGAGTCGCCAGGTAATGTTAATTTCCTTGCGACAGATTTGGAAATAGACTTGTTACTCTTTAATAAGTGCCGCTCTGAAATTCAGATTTTTTTGATAGTTTTTCTCAAAAAATTAGTGCATAGCCCCGCTACGGACTCATTTTTTGAGGAAAAATAGCGGAAAAAGATGTTTTCAGAGGGGTGTTAATTAAGGGGTAACAAGTCTAATGTTTTCTCAAAATAAATTACTGTTTCAATAGCTCATATCTGTCGGAAGGAATCTCGAAGATACCTTTCGACTCAGGTCACCCTCGCCTCAATGCAAACCAGAAAAATAATCAACAGATTAATCGTAACTTCACCGCTCATTCATCATTTATCATCAACGAATCAACGAATGCTCTCTCGCACCCTTTTTATTCCCTGGGAGGGAAACCCTTCCCGCTGGTCAGTTTTACTAAGGTTTGATGAGTAACGAATCAACGAATAACGAATCAACGAATAACGAATCAACGAATAACGAATCAACGAACCACCATGATAACCGGAGAACTCAAATCACAAGTAGACAAAATATGGGACGCCTTCTGGACAGGCGGCATTTCCAACCCCATTTCCGTCATCGAACAATTCACCTACCTACTCTTCATACGCAGGCTCGACGAGCGGCAGCTTTTAGAAGAAAAGAAAGTCAGCATGGTAGGGGGAGAGATAGAAGAAATTATATTCACCCCAGCGCAGAAAGAACTCAGGTGGAACTCCTTTAAAAACAAAGACCCTGAATCCATGTTTGAGCTATTCACCAGGCCGATGGTGGATGGCATGACCGTATTCGACCACATGAAACAGGTCGGCAATTCGGGCGGCGTATTTGCCGAATTTATGAGCAAAGCCACCTTCATTATTGCTACGCCCCGGCTGCTCGATCAGGTCGTGCAGATGATCGACAAGATCAACATGAAAGACAGAGATACCAAGGGCGACCTCTACGAATACATGCTCTCCAAAATCGCTTCGGCGGGTACCAATGGGCAATTCAGAACACCCCGACACATCATCAGAATGATGGTGGAAATGGTACAGCCCAAACCCGAAGACATCATCTGCGACCCCGCCTCTGGCACAGCAGGCTTTCTGGTAGAAGCCGGCGAATATTTCAGAAGACACCACAATGACCTCTTTACCCAAAAGAAATTCAGAGCACATTTCGCCAATAAAATGTTCAATGGCATAGAGATCGACAATACCATGGTGCGTATCGGAGCCATGAACCTCCAATTGCACGGCATAGAAGGACCCAATCTCGAAAAAAACGATGCCCTCAGCGAAAGTGCCGGCGACATAAGAAGCCGCTACACCCTTATACTCGCCAATCCGCCCTTCAAAGGCAGCCTCGATTATGATGCAGTAGAAGGCTCCATACTCAAAACCGTCAAATCCAAAAAAACCGAACTGCTCTTTCTCGGACTCATGCTCCGAATGTTGCAAACTGGCGGAAGATGTGCCGTCATAGTACCCGACGGCGTACTCTTCGGCAGCTCAAAAGCCCATAAACAGATACGACAGGAGATCATAGAAAAACACAAACTCGATGCCGTCGTCTCCATGCCCAGTGGCGTATTTAAGCCCTATGCAGGAGTGAGTACCGCCATTCTCTTTTTTACCAAAACCGGCACAGGCGGCACCGATAAGGTCTGGTATTACGATATGAAAGCCGACGGCTACAGCCTCGACGATAAGCGCAATGAAACAAAAGAAAACGACATCCCGGATATATTAGAGCGTTTCCGCAATATAGACGCCGAAGCCGACAGAGCCAGAACAGAACAGTCCTTTTTAGTGCCTTTCGAGGAAATCAAAGAAAACGACTGGGACCTGTCTATCAATCGCTATAAGGAAATTATCTACGAAGAAATAGAATATGCCGCCCCCACGGAAATTATTCAGGATATTGAACAACTGGACCAGGAAAGACACCAGGCTTTGGAAACACTTAAAGGGTTGTTGAGATGAAATTAGTAGAGATAAAAGATATTACTAATAATTTGGATAATAAAAGAGTGCCTCTGAACTCATCTCAAAGAGCAAAAAAAGAATCCAATCCTTTATACCCATACATAGGAGCTAACAACATTATGGGGTACATTGATGAATATATATTTGACGAAAAAATACTATGTGTTGCCGAAGATGGTGGCAGCTGGGGATATCGGAAAACTTGTGCAAAAATTTATAACGAAAAGGTGTGGGTCAATAACCATGCGCATGTTTTAACTGCTAAAGAAAATCTAATTTTAGAATACTTAATGTATTATCTAAATTATGCTGATTTATCTTTGCATATTAATGGAGCAACAAGAGGCAAACTGACCAAAACAAGTCTCAATAACCTAAAAATCCCCCTCCCCCCCTTAGCCCAACAAAAAAAGATAGCCGCGATATTAGATGCTGCCGATGCCTACCGTCAAAAGACCAAAGCCCTGGTAGCGAAGTATGATGAACTCAGCCAGAGCTTGTTTTTGGAGATGTTTGGCGATCCGGTGAGGAATCCTATGGGCTGGGAGGTATCGACAATAAGAAATATAATTACTGAAGCTAAATATGGTACTAGTGCTAAAGCCTATGAAAAAGGAAAGTATCCTTATTTAAGGATGAATAATATTACTTATAAGGGATACATGGATTATTCTAAATTGAAATATATAGATATTGATGATACCCAACTTCATAAATACGAAACGAAGAAAGGAGACATATTATTTAATAGAACAAATTCCAAAGAATTAGTTGGTAAAACAGGAATTGTAGACACCGATAATAAAATGGTTTTGGCTGGTTATCTAATAAGAGTAAGAATGAAAGAAGGTTTTAACCCATATTTTTTGTGGGCACATTTAAATAGTAGATGGGCAAAGCTCACGCTAAGAAATATGTGTAAAAACATTGTTGGGATGGCTAATATCAATGCTCAAGAGCTGCAAAATATTCCGATTTTAATGCCACCTACTTCCCTCCAAACCCAATTCGCCGCCCGCATCCGCGAGATAGAAGCCCAGAAGGCCCAGGCGCAGCTCAGTCTCTCCAAAGCCGAAGACTTATTCAACAGCCTGCTACAAAAGGCATTTAAAGGCGAGCTTTCTTTTAATGGTTAATGATTAATGATAAATGGTCAATGGTCAATGAAAAATGACTGACAAGTGGGCTGGACTTCCCTTCAGGGAATCAAAAGGGTGCGGGCGGACACTGCGCCTTCAAAAAGCATCCGTCATGCCGGACTTGATCCTCCACGATAGCTATCGGGACTCGCAGGCGATGAAAAGCGATTTTAGGAGCAACCTTCTGATTAAAAATCGTGCTAAACCCCAACTAGATTCTGAATCAAGTTCAGAATGACGTTCTTTTTTTGGGGATTTTAAAAAACTTAATACGACTTGTGTATAAGCCGTAGCCCGTTTCGGGAATCAAAAGGGTGCGGGCGGACAGTTGAGGAATTTGAGTAAAACTGACACAGAAATTTGAACATCTCCTAAATTCTACTTCATAAGCAGAACATCCTGCTTCATTTCTAGAGTATTCTACTTAATAACTAGAACATCCTACTTTATAGGCAGAACATTTTACTTAATAACTAGCATATTATGCTTAATAAGTAGAACATGTTACTTTATTGCTAGAATGTTCTACTTAAAAACTAAAATGTTCTACTTAATTGCTATAATCTTTTACTTCAGAACTAAAATATTATGCTCAATAAGTATAATATTCTAGATTATTTCTACAATGTTCTACTTCATAACTATAATGTTCTACTTCAGAACTAGAAAATTGCTCTTTGGAGTAGCAAAATTGCTCTTCGGGGTAGCAAAATTACCCTTCGGAGGTTTGTTGAATCACATTGTTTCAATCTATTTGTTTCTAAATTTATTTTTGTATAAATTTGTCCCCTTATGAGTCGAAAAACACCAAAGCAGGAAGGGAACAAATACGATAAAATTCTCAAAGAAAACATCGAATCCCTGCTCATGCCGCTATTAGGTAAATACCTGAATATCCATGGTAAGTTCTAGTCAGGTTGCATTAAGAGAAGAAGGAAGAAAAGAAGGAAGAGAAGAACTTGTTATTGTAATGTTGAGGAATGGTGCATCTGTGAAAACTATCGCTGATTATACAAGCTTGAGTCTGCCATACATACAGCAAGTTCAAGAAAAAATGGAAGATAATGATTGATTATTAATGCTGTACAGACCACATAATAACCAATAAAAGCAAAAACCCAATACGAAGTATTGTAACCCACAGAGAATTTTAGGCGATTAACTCCTAATTGTCAAGACTTAATGTTAAATTTACCATCAACAATTAATCATTAACCATTGACTCAGCCCAAAAGATGTCTAACTTCCAGTTCTTAAAAGATGAATGGCCTGCCATATATCGGGAAGCCAGAGAAGCCGAACAACTCACCCTCAATTTTCCCAAAGCCTCCGCCATTGTAGCCCGAAGCTGTATGGAAAAAGCCATCCGGTGGTTGTACAATAATGACGAAGACCTCGAATGGCCCTATAATGATAAGTTGTCTGTTTTGATGCACGAACAGTGTTTCAGAGACATCCTCCGCCCTTCTATGTTTAGGGAAATTGATTTGATCCGCAGAATTGGGAATGATGCTGCACACGGTAAGTCCGTTAATCAGAGCAAGTCTATTTTAGTCATTAAGAATCTGTTTCGTTTCCTCACTTATCTGGGGGTATATTATGGTGAAGAAGAAATAAAAGCACCTGCTTTTAGCATGGAGCATATTCCAGATGGCAAAGAGCAGAAAGAAACCCTGGAATCACTACGCAAACTACAGGCAGAACAGGATAAAAAGCGGGAAAAAGATAAGGCAGAACGAGCAAAAATAGAAGCACAGGCTGCCGAAATAGAACTACTCAGAAACCAATTGGCAGCAGCCAAAAAAGCCAATACGGAACGTCGGCAGGCCAGAGAAAAAAGCAAAGCGCCTGAAACCGCTATTCCCATGCTTATTCCGGAGTCTGTCACACGTAAATTGTACATTGATGTATTATTGAAAGATGCTGGTTGGGATCAGTTGAATGAAGGCAGAGAACTCGAATACGAAGTAAAAGGTATGCCACTCAGTACCAATCCATCGGGTAAAGGCTATGCCGATTATGTACTCTGGGGTAAAGACGGCAAACCACTCGCCGTTATAGAAGCCAAAAGAACCATGACCGATGCCCGTACAGGCAAGTATCAGGCGGAATTATATGCCGACTGTCTGGAGCAAATGCATGGACAAAGACCAGTCATCTTTTATACCAATGGTTTTGAGACGTATCTCTGGGATGATACTTTTTATACAGATAGAGAAGTTCAGGGGTTTTATACGCAGGATGAATTACAGTTGATGATCGACCGGCGAACGACACGAAAAGACCCCCGAAAATTTAAAGTCGATAAAGAAATAGCAGGGCGAGATTATCAGTTGGAAGCCATTCAGAGAGTTGCGGAAAATATAGTGGTAGACGGCAAAAATGGTGAACTTCGGGGAGCCGGGCGGGAAAGCCTGCTGGTTATGGCAACGGGTAGCGGAAAGACAAGAACATCCTGTGCCATTGTGGATATGCTCACTAAGTGCAATTGGGCAAAAAGGGTGCTGTTTTTGGCTGACAGGAATGCATTGGTTACCCAGGCTAAAAAGGCTTTTAACCGACATCTGCCCGAACTCTCAGCTATTGACCTGACCAAAGAAAAAGAAGACAGTAATACCCGTCTGGTCTTTTCTACTTATCCCACGATGATGAATAAGATCGACAAAGCCAAAACAGACGATCAGCGTTTTTATGGTATTGGGCATTTCGATCTTATTATTATTGATGAAGCGCATCGTTCGGTCTATCAGAAATACAGAGCCATTTTTGAATATTTCGATGCTATGCTTATTGGGCTAACAGCCACACCTAAAAAGGATATTGACCGGAATACTTATGCCTTATTTGATATAGAAGATGAAAACCCCACCTTTGCTTACGAACTGGAAACAGCAGTATCTCAAGGCTATCTGGTTCCTTATAAAGCCTATAGTGTTCCGCTTAAATTTCAGCGGGAAGGTATCAAATATGCCGAATTGTCTGATCGGGAAAAAGAAGAGTACGAAGAAAAATTTGGCGACCCTACCAGAGAAACTGCGCCGGACATTATAGGTAGTTCAGCTCTCAATAAATGGTTGTTCAATAATGATACAATAGACAAGGTATTGGAACAATTAATGAATGATGGTATCAAGGTGAATGGTGGTGATAAGCTGGGTAAAACCATCGTTTTTGCTAAGAATCATAAGCATGCCGAATTTATAGAAAAACGCTTCAATAAAAACTACCCGGAATACGGCGGTACTTTTCTAAGGGTTATTGACAATTATGAGAAAAAAGCACAGGCATTGCTGGATAGTTTTACGGATGTATTGGAGGAACAGGAACCTCAGATCGCCGTCTCAGTCGATATGATGGATACCGGAGTAGATGCGCCAAGAGTCGTCAATTTAGTCTTTTTTAAAGTAGTAAAAAGTTATGCAAAGTTTTGGCAAATGATAGGACGTGGTACCCGCCTGTGTCCTAATCTCTTTGGTCCGGACATGAATAAAAAGGAGTTTTTTATTTTTGATTATTGTCAAAATTTCGAGTTTTTTGATGAACATCCAGAAGGAGCAACAACGGGCAGTAGTAAGCCTTTGCTGCAAAGAATTTTTGAAGCTCGCCTGCAAATTGCACAGCTCATTGCCCATCTTCCTGAAAAAACAGAAGAACAGCAGGAAATCAGAACGGAATATCTTGACCTTCTACATAAGTTGGTTTCCAATTTGGATAAAGAACGTTTTGTAGTTAGAAAGGAACTTCGTTATGTAGAGAAATATAGCGATAAAAAGCGGTGGCAGGATTTGTCGAAAGACAATATTCAGGAAATTAACAGTCACCTCTCTCATTTGCAGCCCGCCGGGAAAAATGACGATGAACTGGCTCGTAGATTTGATTTACTGGTTTTAATGTCGCAGCTATTTCTATTGACGGGTTCGGCAAATATGGAAAAGTCCAGGGACAATATTTACAATATCGCTGCTGCCTTGCAAAAAAAAGATACTATACCAGAAGTGGCAGCACAGCTTCCTTTGATCAAAGCCGTTCAGACGGAACATTACTGGGAAGCCATTGATATAAAAAAATTGGAAGCACTCAGAACAGCGCTAAGGAGTTTGATCAAATATTTGGAATCAAAAAAACAAGAACCTGTTTATACCAATTTTAAAGATGAAATAGATATAGAAAATATCAGCCTGAGAAATACATCCACTTCGTATACTACAGGTTTACAGCCTTACAAGAAACGAGTAGAGCGCTATATTATAGAAAATAAAAACCACCTGACTATTCAGAAACTGTCAAAGAATATCCCTATTACTAAAGATGAATTGGATGAACTCGAAAACATCCTCTTTACTGAAAATATTGCTGGAACAAAAGAAGAGTTTATCAATGAATATGGCGAACGTCCGCTAGGTGGATTTGTAAGAAGTATTACTGGTTTGGATCAGGCAGCAATACAGTCAGCCTTCTCAGAATTTCTTCAGGTCGGCAACCTTACAGCCAACCAAATGACCTTTATTCAGCAGATTATGAAATTCTTCACCGAAACAGGAACCTTTGATAAAGGTATGCTGTATAAATCACCATTCACAGATATGAATGATCTGGGCATCAGTGGGGTTTTCGATAATGATGCAGACGTAATCAAAGTAGTCAGGATTATTGATGCTATTAATGAAAATGCCTCAGTAGCCTAACATAACTCAATAACCCAATTAACTCAATCCTCTAATCCCCCGTCAAATCCCTAAATATTTCCCATATTTGCATATTCAAAACAGATTTTAGACTAAAAGAAAAAAACACATATGTACGTTAGGAAAAATTTGACTCTTAGAGGAATACTTCGGTTCAGTGGGCATCACATTCTTTGGTTGACAGCCTATATGGCCTTAGTCTCAGGTTTACACACCATATTTCATGATTATTGGGTCGATATTCCCTGGTTGCCTTTGTCCATTATAGGTACGGCTGTTGCTTTTTATGTCGGTTTTAAAAACAATCAGGCTTATGATCGCTTGTGGGAAGCCCGTAAGATATGGGGCGCTATTGTGAATAGTAGTCGTGCTTGGGGGAGTGCTATTGGCGGTTTCGTTACGAATCAATTTGCTGATGACCACTTTGATAAAGAAGAATTATATGCGATTAAAAAGCGGTTGATTTACAGGCATATTGGCTGGTTATATGCATTGCGTTGTCAATTACTTATCCCGACAAGTTGGGAGCATATCAGTCAGGGGAAGCACCTGTCTCGTTTTACAGAAAAAAGAATGGAAACCTTTGGAGTGGGTTTAATAGATGATGGAATAACAATGGAGGAACTTCATCAGTTTTTACCAGAAGATGAGTATGAAAGGCTGATTAACTATAAAAATACAGCCACTCAGATTATTGACCAGCAGGCAAGTGATTTAAGAGAACTTCGTGCAGCAGGTCTGATCGATGATTTCCGTCATATGGAGTTGCAAAAAATACTTTATGATTTTTATATTCATCAGGGAAAATGCGAGCGTATCAAGAAATTCCCGTTACCCCGACAGTATGGCGGAATGAGTGTGATCTTTGTTGGTATTTTTATCTTCCTTTTACCATTCGGAATGGTATCGGTTTTCCATGATCTTGGAGAATTGCTGGGTGTTTGGCTTTCTGTGCCTTTTTCTGTATTGGTCGCCTGGATATATCTGATGATGGAATTAGTTGGCGATTATTCGGAAAACCCGTTTGAGGGATTGGGTAATGATATTCCTATGCACTCACTTTGTAGGGTTATTGAAATTGACCTGAGAGAAATGTTGAATGAAACGGAACTACCTGCTGGTATAGAACCAGTTAATGGAGTGTTGATGTAGAGCATTTGAAAAATAAAACATGAGACATCCCGAATTTTAAAGGTCGTAAAAATGTCCATAGTCGATGGTCAATAGTCCATGGTTGGAATAGAAAATACATCAATTTACTAGGTTATATACACATTTTGCAAGGCAAACTGAAAAACTGAACGACTTTAAGACTAAAAGACCGCTATCGACTATCGACCATGGACTATTGACCTACTATTAAAGCTATTTCAACTAGTGATTCGCATGACTCATGTTAATGAATTGTTTTAACCTTTCAAAATACTTGCTATTTGTAACCTCTAATACAGCTTAATATAAATTTCTAAAAAATAACACGTGAGAAAAATTTACACAGTATTTCTATTATTAATGACTATGACTTCGATTACCATGTATGGACAGTCAAATATAAGCTCCATAACACCTTTAGGAGGAGATGATATAGATGGACTTTCCAAGGTAAGACCTACAGCAGATGGAGGGTATTTGGCTATTGGAGATACACGCTCAGGGATGAGTGGTGATATTACAATACCTGGTCTTGGGAGCATGGATGCCTGGGTGGTTAAATTTGATGCCAATAAAGTAATTCAGTGGCAGAAGGTCTTCGGCGGCTCTTCTCTCGATGACTTTGAAGATTTTGTAGAAACACCAGATGGAGGGTATATTATGACCGGCTTGTCTACCTCAACCAATGGTGATATAACCGGAGCGAATGGTGAAGCAGATGTTTTTATTGTAAAACTGGATAGTCAGGGCAATAAAGAATGGTCAAAGGTGTATGGTGGTTCAGGAGATGAAAGTGGAAGAGATATAGTGCTTTCTGGAGATGGAGGATATTACTGCCTGGCTGCTACGGATTCCAGTGATGGGGATGTTGCAGGAAATGCTAATGGCGATCCTGCTAATGTTTGGTTATTTAAAATTGATGGAATGGGAAATATACAGTGGCAGGAAACCTATGGAGGAAGCCAGGCCGATAATGCCAGAGATGTGGTCGTAGACAGTAATGGAGATATTGTAGTCCTGGGACTGACCAGTTCTTTCGATGGAGATTTATCTGGGCTGACCAGAATTGGTTTGATAGATGCCTGGTTAATCAAAGTCGATCCGGGCGATCAAAGTATTATTTCACAGCAGGTATATGGGAATCCGAATTATTATACGCTACCGAATGATATAGCTATTGATGCTCAGGATAATATCTTTGTTTTTGGAATGACGGTCTTTTACGATTACTACTATTACGATTATAATGAGCTTTGTGAGGGCTGGGTTATTAAAATAGGCCCTTTGGGAAATCAACAGTGGCAGAAACTCATAGGAGGGGCAATGGAAGATGAAATTAGTGCAGGTTATTTAGCGCCAGACGGTTCCATATTAGCCTGTGGTCATACCTTATCAAGCGATGGTGATATTCCGACACCTAATCAGGGGTCATCAGATGGTTTGTTACTTAACTTAAATCCAGATGGAAGTATTCGTTGGATCGAGACATTGGGAGGAAGTGCATATGATGATATTTTTAGTGTTTGTACCAGTGGTTCCAATATTGTTATTGTAGGAAGAACTAACTCCAATGATGGTGATATTACAGAACCCAATAACGGGTTGGGAGATGCTTTTATAGAGATTGGGATGGATGCATTGCTTTCTATTGAATTAAGCGAATTTACCGGACAACAGTTTGAAAACTCGACTCAATTGAATTGGACAACTATATCTGAACTAAATAATAGAGGCTTTGAAATTCAGAGAAAAACTGGACTGGATAAATATTGGTTTTGTAACTGGTAATGGAACCACAAATTCTACTAATCAGTATGAGTTTATTGATTTTAATCCACCTGGAGGAAATGTTTATTATCGTTTAAAACAGATTGATCTGGATAATTCTTTTAACTATTCCGAGATCCTCAATTTTTATAATAAGTTTGAAGATGCTGTTTATTTATTTCCGAATCCTTTCAAGTCAAATATTCAAATCACATTAAACCAGTATTTGGATGCGAATTATACTGCACAGCTATTTGATATAACAGGTAAAAAAATTGCAAACATAAACTTAGATGAAAATACAAGTCTTATAAACCTGAATCATATAGATAAAGGAAGCTACTTACTCCAGGTATTGGATGAGAATGAGGAAGTCATAAGTACTCAAAAAATTATAAAACAATAATATTTTTAGAGTCCGTTTTTAAAAGTTCCAGTTTCTGATACAAGGTATCAGAAACTGGAACTTTTTCGACTATAGATTTGTATATATTAATGTACACAACAAGGTACAAAAAATAGAGTGATTAGTGTTTTGAGCGCTAAATATACTCCAAAGATGGTTTTTAGTTTGGGTTAGTAGAATCTCGCCGATCATCCAATGGCGAGATTCTTTTTTATTTTATTTCTTCTGGATAAACATCTTTGCACGATTGCCACTGGCAAATTTACCGACCAAAGCTACTTTATCCGTTCTTCCTAACAACCAACTTCCAAATAATTTACCATTTGGTTTCATATCAACGGAAGTCAGAGAATTACCAGATTTAGTCAGTATGCCTAATCCCCATCTGCTGGTAATGACAAATTCATCTCTACCATTCCCTGTAAAATCTCCTATGCCTCTAATAGTATTGTCTGCCGATTGGAAATTCCAACCTCCAAAACGAGTGCCATTAGGTTTGGCGACGATCGCAAATAGAGAATTACTTCTAAGCTCCAGAATACCAATTCCCCAGCTACTAGTGATTAAGATATCAGCTTTATTGTCTCCATCAAAGTCTCCGATTCCACGAATAACATCCTTACCTCTGTTCACACTGGCATCATAACGCCAGGCGCCAAACCACGTATCTTTAGGTTTGATCATCAAGGTGTTCAGGCTACTTCCCTGTAAAGTTAATATACCGATGCCCCAGGCACTGGTCACCACAAAATCATCTTTGCCATCATTATTAAAATCACCACTGCCTTTAATCTTATTATCTGCTGATTGGAAATTCCAACCCCCAAATCGGGTGCCATTGGGCTTAGCTAGCTTTGAAGATAAACTTGTACCATTAAGTTCTAAAATACCGATACCCCATGCACTGGTAATGAGTATTTCAGCCTTGTTATCTCCATCAAAGTCAGCAATTTCCTGAATGACATCTCTTGTAGCATTATAGCGCCATCCGCCAAACCAGGTGTCATGGGGTTTTATCATAAGTGTTCTAAGACTATTGCCTTGTAATGTTAATATACCAATACCCCAACGACTTGTGATCACGAAATCATCTTTACCATCACCATTAAAATCGCCTACACCTCTAATAGTATTGTCTGCTGATTGAAAATTCCAACCTCCAAAGCGTGTACCATTGGGTTTAACGACTAACGGTCTCCATATAGTACCATCGTAGGTCAATACACCAATTCCCCAGGGACTGGTAACTATGAAATCATCTTTTCCATCATTATTAAAATCGCCATTAGCCACAATATCATTGTCAGTACCAATTCTCCAGCCACCGACCCAGTCATCTATTGGTTTGATGGTTTCATCTACCAGATCACCATTTTGTACTTTTAGCAATCCCCAACCTTTTTTCCCAGGGTCGTTTACACATTCGCATGAAGTACCATTATGATGAGTGACCATTTGTAATTGGTTAGAACCTCTACAGGATTCAAGGTTACAATTGCTTCCTGACTGTGAAATAATGTCAGAAACACAAGAACCTATAATATAAGGCATAGTATTACGCTGAAAATGCCAGGTAGCATCTCCCTCATAACCACAGTTTACAATAGCAGTTGCCTGCTCATTGGCACCATGCCCATAACCCTGCTGGTGCATAACCTCATGCCAGGCAATACCAGCCGCCTGAGAATAAGGCCAGGGATAAGCAGCCCATCTGCAATTATGAGTATTCGGACGTTCGCCACCGTCCAAATCACACACTGGACGGCCTAGTTGATTATAAACACTGCTAAACCAGCCGCCCCACCAGAAAGTCTCATCGCCAGTCATACCATAATCACCGATGCCTGTACTAGCATTACCCGAACCACCTGAACATTTTATATGTACATTATTAGGACTCCTGGCAATATCAATCACTTTTTGAATTTGAACTTCCAATGAAGCATCATAAAAAGGATCACCATTACATTTTCTGTATAGGTCAGTCACTTTTTCTCTGACACACTCTTCAAAAGCTTTTGTAGAAACAGCAATTCGACCAAACATCATGATCTTATCATTGAAAGCCTGATGTTCCGGGCTACAATCATCTGCTGATGAGGTTGTACCCAACAAAGCAGAAGTGTGAGTGTTGATCTGTGCAAAGCTGATAGTGCTTAATAAACAGAGATTGAAAACGATGAGTATATTCTTTTTAGGGAAAGATTTTTTAAGATTAAAAAGCATTAGATTTTTCATTACAATATTTTTAAAGAAGTTTTTAATTACTCCTTTATCCTTCATTGCAATAAAAAGTCACCTTCAGGATTATGAAAATTTGGGATGACTTAGTACATTGTAAACTAAATTTCTTTAGGTTTTTAAGCGTTTATTTTGAAATTAATCGAGTCAAAAACGACGCACATAGCCCAGCTACGTAAGAAGTTTTTGAGGAAGAGTAATTTTAAAAAAAGCACCTGAAAAAGCATAGAAATTTAATTTACAATGTACTTAGTGATTCGCATGAATTATGTTTACTTTAACAGAAAGTGTATTATCCGTGCAGCTTAGTAAAATCCTGCATCACATCTACTAATACCTGAACACTATCTTTTGTCATGGCATTATAAATAGAAGCCCTGAAACCTCCTACAGACCGGTGTCCTTTGATACCATTTATATTGGCTGCGGCACAAGCTTCAAGAAAAGCCCCCTGTAATTCTTCGTTCTCTAACACAAAGGTCACATTCATCAACGAACGATCTTCTTTTGCTACGACTCCTCTGAATAAAGGATTATTATCGATCTCATCATAAAGCAAACGAGCTTTATCTTCATTATGCCTGGATATTGCATCAACACCGCCTTGTTCTTTTAGCCAGCGCATAGTCAACATACATACATAAATAGGATAAACAGGCGGCGTATTAAAAGCAGACTTTTTAGCAATATGTGTACTATAATCCAGCATAGTAGGAATATCTCGTTGTGCTTTCGCAATATCTTTTCTTACGATAACAAGAGTCGTTCCTGCTGGTCCCAGATTTTTCTGTGCCCCTGCATATATAATATCATAACGAGAAGGATCTATTTTACGACTGAAAATATCAGAAGACATATCCGCTACAAAAGGAACCTTAGTATCTGGCAAATTGTGAAATTGTGAACCAGCTACAGTATTATTACTAGTGATGTGAACATATCTCATATTATCGGGAATCTCATATCCTTTAGGTATATAAGAATAATTCTTGTCAGCCGAAGAAGCGAGGAGGTTTAAAGAACCGAATTTTTGAGCCTCTTTAATGGCTTTTTTTGACCACGTTCCTGTATCTACATAACCTGCCGAAGCATTTTCATCCAATAAATTCATAGCAGTCATAAAAAACTGACTACTCGCACCTCCACTGAGAAACAGGACATCAAAATCATCGCCTAATCCTAGCAAGTCTTTGGCCGATTGTTGGGCTTCTTCCATTATAGCTACAAATTCTCCACTACGATGCGACATCTCCAATAAAGACAAACCAATACCATTATAGTCTAATACGGCTTCAGCGGCTTGCTGGAAAACAGGAGCAGGAAGAATAGCTGGGCCTGCACTAAAGTTGTGTTTTTTCATGATGATTGAAATAATTTAAACATGTTTTTAAAAACCAGACGACGGAATTGAATCGTTATAACAGAACAAACATTATTGATGATGGTTGTTTTTGCTGGCGCAAAAGTAAGGAAACATTCAATAAACTAGGCATAAAGTAGAAATCTGTCGAAAAGAACTTCCAAAGTAATCCGTATATTTTTTTATTTTTTTACGATTAGAAGTTTTTATGCAAAACCCATTGTTTGTCAACGATTTACTTAGGTGGTTAGTCATCCATAGTATTCTCATTATAGAAAAAGAGGATTAAAAAAGTGTATAAAGTTTTGGAGAATAGAAATAAGCGATTACCTTTGCCCCGCTTTACAAGAGAGCAGAACGAATTTAGCAGGTAAAAAGAGGGGTTGAAAGTAACAGGAAAATGGTTTCAGAATTGTTTTTTTGTTAGAGAAAGAGAGGTTAAAAAGCTGGGTTCAAAAAATAATAAAAAAAGTAATGGCAAAATTTGGAGGTAATAAAAATACCTTATATCTTTGCCATCCCGTTTGAAAGAGACGGTGCAAAATTCACTAGATATTGTGTTGAAAAAATATACGATAAAAAGTAATTTTGATAAATTTCGGAAAGGACTAAATACGTTTTAGATTGTTGACAATTGTAGCAGCAATTTCTTGAATCGAGGGCGTGTAAAGAAAAAGAAGCTAAGTGGCTGTAAAAGGTTGCAAAGCTGATACAAAAAAGTTCATTGACACAGCGGAAAGATAGCGAACGAGACTAGGTTTTATAACCGTAGTTAAGTTTGTTATGATAACAAGATTATTTCTATTTAAATTAGAAAGTCAAACAGCACGTTATTTGTTAAAGAATAATGTATAATAATAGGGTAAGACACTTTGTAAAAAGTGAATTACCACATATTCCCAATTCAATTTTAAGAAGTTCCATAGGGATATGGAACGACGCAAGAGTTCAATTTTCAGGACACTGTCCGATATTAAATATGACATACATAAGGTCACTTCGGTGGCTGGTATAAAAATATTAACTATGGAGAGTTTGATCCTGGCTCAGGATGAACGCTAGCGGGAGGCTTAATACATGCAAGTCGAGGGGTAACGATGGACTTCGGTCCAGGCGACGACCGGCGCACGGGTGAGTAACGCGTACATAATCTACCCTGTAGAGAGGGATAGCCTTTGGAAACGAAGATTAATACCTCATGGTACTACTGAATCGCATGGTTTAGTAGTTAAAGTTCCGGCGCTACAGGATGAGTGTGCGTACTATTAGCTAGTTGGTAAGGTAACGGCTTACCAAGGCTACGATAGTTAGGGGGCGTGAGAGCGTGATCCCCCACACGGGTACTGAGACACGGA
>JAHDFX010000375.1 GCA_020627965.1 Saprospiraceae bacterium
GTCGATTTACATTTGACTGATAAAAGCAAAAACCAATACGGAGTATTGTAATAAATAAAAATTCAGGTTCTTAACACGTTTTAACGTGACCATACGTTACATAAGTAAGTCTAATGATACGGTTTTGCATATGGTTATCATCACTATTCTTTTCCAAAGCAATTCCTAAAACCTAAACGATCATGCTATACGTCAGCACACTACAAGTGATTATTGCTTTGCTTGTCGCAATATTTGGTGGCTTCTTTATTGGACAATTCCTAACCAAAAGAAAGGGAGGCAATTGGCAAAGCCAATACAAAGAACTGGAAAGTCAACACAAAGAGCTCCAAAAAGCTAAGAAAAAAGAAACTAAACAGGTTAATCGCTTAAACCAACAAGTTACTACGTGGCAGGAAAAACACGAAACGTTAGATGCTAAATATGGTCCTTTATCCAAGGAAGTTGAGACATTAAGATCAACATTAACAGAAAAAAATACCGCTTACGACACGCTTAAAAACAAAAGTGAAAGCGAATTAAAAACTATTGGTAGCAGACACGAAAGGCTCGAGAAAGAACATCAAAAGCTAAAGGAAAAATATGCTACCGACCTTAAAGATAGCAAAGGCTGGAAAAACACTCGTGAACGGCTGAACAGAACCATTGATGATTATAAATTCAAATGGAACAAAGCTGAAAAGGAGAAAGCCAAATCACAGGAAAAACTCAAAGAACAGACCGAAAAGATAGAAGAAGCCGCAGCTACAAAAAAAGAATTTCGTCGCCTTAGATCCGCTATTACCAAGCTCAAACAGGATATTACCTACTGGGAGAAAAAGCATTTTGATACCCATCATGAATTAGCTGAAGCTAAAGATCGTATTGAAGGTCTGGAGATCGGATTGAAAGAGCTGGATATGCTGAAGAAAGGCGATGAAATCAAACAGAAAAACCTCATGAATAAAATGGAGGAGTATAGAACTCAATTGGTGTATGTAAATCAGAAGTATAAAGACCTCAAAACCTCCATGCAATAGTTTTTTACTAAATTTGCATAGTAAAAAACTTTCATCGTATGCCTTCATCCAACGGACGGCTTCGTGCTTCCAAAACTAAACCCAATTACCTCCTGTCCATTCTCAGTGTGGCAATGGTCTTGTTTATGTTGGGACTCTTCGGGCTTATTGTATTACATCTCAATAGTTTAGCAGATTTCTTAAAAGAAAAAGTAGAAGTTATTGTAGAGCTTCGTGATGGAAGCAGTGAGGAAGATATTGCCATAGTGAAAGATATGGTACAGGAAGAGAAGATGGTCAAACAGCAAACAGTTCGTCATGTTGGCAAAGAGGAAGCACTAAAAATTATGCGAGAGGATTTTGCTGGTGCTACTGATATAGAAAATTTGGGTTTAAACCCGCTTTATGATGCTATTATTTTCAATGTGAACGCTCGCCATATGGATAGTCGTCAACTGGCACTGCTTTCTGATAAGCTAAAAGACAATGATATTGTTCAGGCTGTTTTCTATGAAGAAAAACTGGTCGGCAGTATTGTCAGCAATCTTCGCAAAATGGCTTTTCTGGCGCTCGGACTGAGTTTGTTGTTTATTTTTATTGCAATGGCATTGATAAATAATACGATAAAACTGGCTCTATATTCCAATCGCTTCCTCATCAAAAACATGGAATTGGTGGGGGCGTCCTGGAGTTTTATTCGTCGCCCTTATATCCGCAAAGGTGTTATCAATGGTATCTATAGTGGCATTCTGGCTACTCTTGGGCTTGGTATTATTCTTTTATTGGTGTGGCAGCAAATGCCTGGTTTCAATATTGCAGCCGAATGGCTGACTATACTGCTCTTGATGTTGAGCGTTATCGGCATAGGTGCACTGGTTTCCTGGTGGAGCACTCGCAGAAATGTAAATCGCTATTTGAAGATGCGTCTGGATGATCTTTATTGAGATCGTTCGCTTTGCTCACTGCGAGAAGAGAGATCGCCCTTGCGGGCTGAGAGAGGAGAGACTTATCGCAAGCGATATGAGGGAGGAGAGATTTTTTTATTACGATAATACGACGTACAATAACACATATTTTACATCAACACATCAACACCACAACACTTCAACACAATACCCCCAACAGAACTATAACACAGTTTTAATATTTCCTTTAGTGTAAAATATGCTTCATTATCTTAACTTTGTGGCAATTGAAGCTAAACACAATCACAAATGAGTAAAAAGCAGCCAAAGAAAAAAGTGGTCGTTACAAAATCCAAAACGACGGTCGAAACCTCTAAAAAAACGACCTCCAGAATTGCCAGGTCTAGAGTAGCTCAGACGCCACAAGGTGAAGAGTTGCTATTTGGTAAAAATAACTTTATCCTGATGGCAGCAGGTGTAGCATTGATGGTGCTAGGCTATGCTGCTATGACCGGCGGTGCACAACCTAGCCCTGATGTATGGGATGAGAGCATTATTTATAGCTTCCGACGTATTACATTGGGTCCTTTACTTGTCTTGGCGGGTATTGGCGTAGAAATCTTTGCTATTTTCAAACGATAGAACATAATGGAATTATTGAAAGCCCTGATATTGGGCATTATACAAGGCTTGACGGAGTTTTTGCCGGTCAGCAGTAGTGGCCATATTGAATTGGGGAAAGTTTTGCTCAATTATGATCCGGGAGACAGTGAATTTGAGCTGCTTTTTACGGTACTACTTCACTTTGCAACCGTCTTGAGTACTATTATTGTTTTTCGTAAGGATATTATAGAAATACTAGGCGGACTGTTCAAATTTCAATGGAATGAAGAAACACAGTTTGCTGCCAAGATACTCCTGTCTATGGTTCCTGTAGGGCTGGTTTATGTGCTGTTTAAAGATTATGTGGAATCTTTTTTCAATGGTAAGATCATGATGGTAGGCTGTATGCTTATTGTAACAGGCTTATTATTATACCTGACCAAATATGCCGAAAAGCTTCGTGATAAAGGACATAAAGTTCGTTTTTCAGATTCAATCATCATTGGCATCGCTCAGGCAATTGCCGTTTTACCAGGTATCTCGCGTTCTGGCAGTACGATCTCTACTGGTCTTCTTTTGGGGGTTGATAAAAGCAAGATTGCCCGTTTTTCTTTTCTGATGGTGCTTCCTCCTATCATTGGTGCAACCCTTCTGGAAGTAAAAGACCTCATAGAATCTCCGCCAGCCAGTTTTGATGTCATGCCGCTACTTGTTGGTTTTCTGGCTGCCTTCATATCTGGCCTGATTGCCTGTACCTGGATGATCTCTTTAATTAAGCGGTGAAAACTGGTTTATTTTGCCATCTATTGCTTTATCGT
>JAHDFX010000376.1 GCA_020627965.1 Saprospiraceae bacterium
TCATTTCATCCAATTGCTCCGGCGTGATCTTTTCTTCTTTGATGTTTTGTAAGGTGGCCTTCCCGTCATCCAGTCCCAGGTCTTTGATGATGCGCTGACAGGTATTGCAAGTGGCCAGGTGGTATACTTTCATGGTCAAAATTTATTTTGGCTGCAATGATATTAATTTCCAAACAAATATCTGTACGGATTCGTGAGGAATAACTCATTTATGAGATCATTATCTCTTATAATGCCTTTAAACTCCATTTGTTGCTTGTATAGATCGCCTTCCTGCATAACCATCCAGTAATCCGAGCCGAACATTGTTCTTTCCCTTACCCTTTTATTCTGTAGCAGGGTTGCTTTTAAATTGCGGGTAAAACCATCTTCGACAATATTATAAGAAAAGTCAGCATAGACATGTTCATATTTTTCCATTAGATCAATAATGACCCCTTTTCTTTTGAGCAAATCTTCATCCGTATCGGGCCGATGGTCAGAGTCCCAGGTTTCATAGCCACCAAAATGAGCGATATTTAGCCGGAGTCCGGGAAATTTTTTCATGACAGGTTGCCAGCGTTTCGGGTCATTAAGTTTATTGCCTCCGTCTTTTCGGTCTTTGACGTCTATCTTTTTTGTTGTTTTATCATCAGGATCCGACTCAGCGTCTTTGATGACCATTTTTTGCGCTGTTTCGCCATGATAACCTGACATTCGATCTAACTCTGCTGTGATCGTAACTCCACCACAATGCGTTAGCACAGGTATATTATATTCCTCACATAGTTGATATATCGGCCATAGCCTTACATCGTATGGATCGTAGCCCAGACTCGGATATATCTTTACTCCAAAGAAAGACTGACCTTCACAAAAGGCTTCATGGAATAATTCATAGAGATTATCCTCTTTGTCATCTGCTCTTCTTGGATCACAAAAGAAAAAAGGCAATATAGGACGAGTTTTCGATAAACGCTTCAATTCATCCATTCTCTTCCTGATGTTCTTTTTTACATCTACGCCCCAGCCCTTTTGCAGATCCATCATCAGGGCAGTGGTTAGTACATTTTTAGGGGCGAGTCCGAGGCATTTGGCAATAGAATAATTTTCGATATAATCCTGATAGACCAGCTCCATTTTATCCATACTCAAAAACTTAGCTGCTTTGAGGTAACGAAGCGGCGATCTGATGCCGATCAATTCCGCTTTATTTGGGTCGTCGAGTACTTGCAATTCCTTTAGCAGCTCCTCTTCCCAGCCTTCTATGTACACATTTTCCTGCATATCTGAATTATCTGGTATGCCTGTTGGCGCAAAGCCTTTTCCTCTGACCAGCCTTGAATACTGGTCTTTGAGAAATCTTTTCACGAAATAGCATTTGTTGATACATTGAATATCAAAAAAATGAACGTGTACATCAATTACATATTCTTCTTTTAAAAGCCTTCTGGCAGGTGCAGCGAGCCTGTCCTTAGGGTCTTTGCTTAACTTACTGCTGTCTATCGCCTGATCAGCGAGATTTTGGTATTTTTCTTTTAGGTTCATGTGTAGTGTTTTTAAGTAAGTCCTCTTTTATGTAAATAATCATTAGAAAAAATCTGAGCCACATCAGCACCGAGAAATTTCAGCCTTTGCTGCATCCAGTTCTCTCGGTCTTTACCATACATGGTTTTGATAAAATCAGCATCCATATAATTGATCTTGCCCCAATGCCAGGTATGCGGAATCCCGCTTTCGATCATCTTTTTTGAAATATCTTTTAAATAAGTAAAAGAAGCTTTCGTCTCTATACCATCTATACCGATGATACAATTCATATTAAAACGTGTAAAAGCCATGGTCGCCTTTGATTTTTTGACAAAGCGAAAATGAAAAATAGAAGGTATTCGTTTCTGTTGCTTGTTTTTGAATGGAGTGACCATAAGTCGGAGCATCTTTTCTGCATCGGAAGCTTCTACAGCAACACCACAGGAAAACTGCTGATCTCGCAGGTTTTTAGTATCCCCGAAGATATCTTTAAGTAACCCGATCTCATAAGAGCCGTCTTTAGGCAATTGTCGGTCGATCATATCAGGAATAAGATTGCCGGCGATATTAGCAGCGACCTGGGCAATTGTAATAATGAAATCTTTATTGTATTGTAAAAAGTTAGGTGTATCAGATTTATCTGTACTATCCCTCTGCTTTAGTCTGTAGATAATCTCAGCTCTTGTATTATCGGTGTCTTTATACGGATTGATAAAAAAACGCAAATAATAGAGATCATCCGGATTCATGCCGATCTCATTGATACCTGTCTTGGTAACAGACATATTCTGAGTGAAAGTAATCGCACGATCCAGGTCTGTCTTTTTGATAAAATTAGCGAGTTTGAAAGCAAGATCCGTTTCTATAAGTACGCCATGTACATAGCCAAAAGCACCCAGCCCGACCAGTGCCGCATAAAAAAGTGCATCATCTCTGACTAGCGTCGCTCCGATCTTATCGGCAAATGCCTGATTGGCGACAGGGTGAGAAGCCGGTTCAATATATACTGAATCTTCCGGCGCAGGACCTTTGATGATATGTAGTCCGAGTACAGTATCTTGTATAGAACCGATCTCTATGGAGGAACCATGTACGCCCGTACCGATAGCCCCGGCGATGGTCTGCCCATTACTGGCACCGGAAGTAAGCAGAGAACGCTGTGCAGTATAGCAGGCTTCATTGAGGTCTTTGATGGTGTTGCCACATTGAGCAAAGAGGTAGCGATGTTTTGTATCTGTTTTTTCGGTATAGTTGTCATTAAGAAAAACCTTGAATTTTAAGTCTTCCTCATCCTGCTTATTCCGACTGAAGAGGTGCATATCCTGTACATAGGGTATTTTAGAGAGCGACCATAAACTGCCACAGGCTCTTAGCCGATATTTGTTTTCCAATGCATAGGCGATGACTTTGCTTATACTTTGGCTGCTTTCTTTATAGGCATCAAAACCAGAGCGCTGAGTATCATTATATAGCCTGACGATAAGCCCGGCTTTTTCGTAGTAGTTCCCGTGTACGTTTTTGAAAGGGATGTCGGGCTTGAGGCTTTGGATGTGGTATGGCATATGTTTGTTTTTGTTCGGTTTAAAATCTGATGTGACAGTTGGGGAGTAGTTTTTTGATTTTTTGTTTTTCCTGGTCTGAAAAATTATTATTTCTCAAATACAAATATTGTAATTCCTTTAATTGTCCAATTTCAGTGGGTAGTTGGCTCAATTGATTAGAGTTCAAATACAAAGTTTTTAATTCCTTTAATTGTCCAATTTCAGTGGGTATTTGGCTC
>JAHDFX010000377.1 GCA_020627965.1 Saprospiraceae bacterium
AGAAATAATAATCCTACAGTGATTAGTCGGGATAACTTACTTTTATTGGAAGGGCTTGGTTTTGATCTTCGTGATCTGAATAAAAAAGAGATCAAAGATTATAGTAGCGAAGGTGTTCGGGTAACTAGTATAATACGTGGCAGTATTATAGATGCCACGAATATGCAGCCCGATTTTGTCATAGTTAAAATGAATAATGAACGTATAAAAGGAGTAGACGATCTAATCGATAAATTACAAGATGTATCTGGTCGAGTGACGCTGGAAGGGTTTTATGATGGCTATGAAGACACTTATTCATATTATTTTGATGTACGATAATGAAAAAACTATTTCCCATATTGATGATAACGTGTTCTTTGTTCACTAATGCCTGTACACAAACAGGAAAAGTGGCAGAACAAACCAAAAAACAAACACAGCACAGCAAAGATGCTAAGATTGAAAAGGTAGTTAAGACAGCCAAAGAATGGCAAGAAATACTAAGTGCTGAAGAATATCGAATTTTAAGAGAGCAAGGCACAGAGCGCGCCTTTACAGGCAAATATTGGGACAATAAAGCAGAAGGCACTTATTCGTGCAGTGGCTGTCAGTTACCATTATTTGAGTCCGATACCAAATTCAAATCTGGTACAGGCTGGCCCAGCTTTTATCAGCCAGTTAATGAAGCTAATGTAGCTACAAAAGCAGATAATAGCCATGGTTGGAGCAGAGTAGAGGTTTTATGTGGGAGATGCGACGGGCACCTCGGACATGTATTTGAAGATGGTCCCAAGCCTACAGGACTTCGTTATTGTATCAATGGAAATATCCTGACCTTTCAAGCAAAAGAATAGGTTGGTAATGGTGAATTGTTAATTAACAACTAAACAGTATCGCTCCTATAGGATTACATCAAATTCATCGTCATCATCGGTGTCGATGGTTCCGGTTAGTGCCTGTACGAAATCAGCATGCATGGATTTGAATCGTTCCATAATAGTAATGACAAAATCGTCATTAACCATGCGCTTGACGTCCTCCATGTTATTAATACTTCCTCCTTCACGAACCTTATAAGTTTGTTCGTAATCACTGTTCTCAAACTTGATGATGTATCTCTGATTATAGTGAAAGACAGATATTTTTTCGCAAAGATTACTGTTGATTTGTCCAATCTCTCTCATGCTTTAATTATTAGTCAGGTCAGTAAGCAAACATAAGTTCATCTCGAATTTAAAAGTCGTAAAAAATGTCCATAGTCGATGGTCGATAGTCCATAGTTAGAGTAAAAAGTACTCCAGTTTACCGGATCATACACACATTCTGCTATGCAAAATGTGAGCTAAAAGCAGCTATCGACCATGGACTATCGACCTCTTATAATTTCTATTTTGACCAAAATTCGGGATGTCCCATGCTTATCTATAATATCTTAAACCAGCTCAACCAACATAGCAGAAGCACCGCCTCCACCATTGCAAATACCAGCTAAACCTAGTTTACCGCCTTCATTTTTCAATACAGACAACAAGGTGATTACGATTCGGCAACCTGAAACACCAATTGGATGCCCCATAGAAACTGCTCCACCATACATGTTCACTTTAGCGGCATCCAGTCCCAATTCTTTAATATTCGCCAAAGCTACTACAGAGAATGCCTCATTGATTTCAAAAGCATCAATGTCGTCCATATTCAAGCCGGCTTTTTTCACAGCTTTAGGCATAGCCAATGAAGGCGTCGTCGTGAACCAGACTGGCTCTTGTGCTGCATCGGCATAACTTAGGATACGTGCGATAGGCTTTACGCCCAGTTCTTCTGCTTTTTCTTTGCTCATCATGACTACTGCAGCAGCTCCATCATTGATCTTAGATGCATTCGCCGCTGTAATCGTCCCTTCTTTATCAAATGCCGGACGTAGTCTGTCCATGCCTTCACGACTGGCAATTCTCTTATTGTCTACTTCCTCATCACGACTAATGACGACTGGATCGCCTTTCCGCTGTGGTATAGAAACAGGAACAATTTCATCATTGAAATAACCTTTATCATAAGCTGCTCTGGCACGAACATAAGACTCATAAGCATAGTCATCCTGCTCGGCACGGGAAATGTTTTTCCCACTGGCACAGACTTCACCACAATTCCCCATCATGGAACCATCGTAAGGATCCTGAAGTCCATCGCGAACAATACCGTCTAATATTTGACCATTACCATAACGAAGCCCTGTGCGTCCTTTCGGTAAGTAGTGAGGCGTATTACTCATACTTTCCATACCTCCGGCGACCATGATCTCATTATCACCCAAAGCAATAGATTGTGCTGCCATCATCATAGCTTTCATGCCTGATGAACAGACTTTATTAATAGTCGTACAAGGAACGCTATTTGGCACACCAGCCGCCAAAGCCGCCTGACGTGCAGGAGCCTGACCGACATTAGCTGTCAATACATTGCCCATAATAACTTCCTGAACCTGCTCGGTTTTTATACCAGCTTTTTCAATGGCACCTTTAATGGCTATGGTTCCCAGTTGATGGGCGGAAAGTTTGGAAAGGACGCCACCTAAATTACCAATAGGCGTACGTGCTACGGATACGATATATACTTCTTTCATGTTTATGTTTTGACTTTTTATTTGATTGGCTGCAAATTTAAATGATTTTCGGGAATGGCAGGTATAACAAATTGCATTATTTGCCAATGATTTGTTTTTTGCTTAACTTGAAAATTAATAAAAAGCAAAAATTGAAGAATACAAACACGACGAAAGTTAAGTTAGAATTACTCAAGAAATTGTCTGGAATATGGAAAGGTGTTTCGGTTCTTGATTCTGAGGAATTAATTAACGATATTTATAATAGCCGTACTATTTCTGACAAGAAAGTTGAACTCACTTTGCCGTCACCTCCACATTAAAATCAACATTTAAAGCTGTTTTAATCTTAGCAAGCATATCGAAACTCACCGATTTTGTTCCTCGAAATAACTGTGTAAGATACCCCGTAGATGTTCCTACTCGTTGTGCAAGTTCTTTGCGACTAATTCCTTTCTCTGCCATCACTTTTTCCACACCACTGAGAAAAGCAAAATGTAAGCTCATTTTTTCCAGTTCGTATTGCTCTTCGGGCGTGTCAATACTCAGTAACTTTTTAGCCCTGTTATATTGGCTTGAATCATTCGATTTCATATTCATAAGCACCTACTTTTTCGAGTACTTTTCTAATTTCTTTTGTTAATTTTTGGGATTTTTTACGTGCTACTATTGCTCCCATGACAATGTGAAATT